>DFGN01000021.1 GCA_002371235.1 Candidatus Saccharibacteria bacterium UBA3749
TGGTGGCGCCGACTGGACTTGAACCAGTGACACAAGGCTCTTCAGGCCTCTGCTCTACCAGCTGAGCTACAGCGCCACAATGTGCTAATTATAGCATATCTATGCTATAATTAAAAGCATGAAATCCATCAATACATCTAAAATTTCCGGCGCCCAAGAGCTCCTACCAGAGACTCAAGCCGTTTTTAATAAATTAAAACTCAACATTGCTAACACATATCATCTATATGGCTTTCAAGAAATTGAAACTCCTTTCATTGAACGTACCGAAATACTTCTTGCCAAAGCCGGCGGAGATACCGAAAAGCAAATCTATAAGCTCGTCAAAACTGGTGACAAATCAGTTGAAGCTGCCGACCAAGCCCTTCGTTTTGATCATACCGTACCGTTAGCCCGCTATGTCGTAGAACACGAGAACGAGCTAATTTTTCCTTTCAAAGTTTCCCAACTCGGAGTAAATTTCCGCGGCGAACGCGCTCAAAAAGGTCGCTTCCGTGAATTCTATCAATGCGACATCGACATAATCGGCCGTAACGAGCTCTCCATAGCTTACGATAGCGAGGTTATTACTACGCTTCTTGCCACCTTTAAAACATTCGACCTGAACACCCCAGTACTCGCCCGCATTAGTAATCGCAAAATCGTCATCGGCTTAATTAAATCTCTCAATCTCACAGATAAAGCCACCGAAATTATGAATATCATCGATCACGCCGAAAAAGTCACAGAGGAGCAAACCAAGTTTAACCTCGAACAACTCGGCCTCACCAAACAGGTGACTGCAAACATCCTTAGTTTTATCAATCTCAATGGCAATCGTTCCAAAGTTATCAACGAATTAAACAACCTAGAAATCGATAACTCGACTTTCAAGGAGGGTGTTACCGAACTGGATCAAGTTCTCTACCTATTAGAGTCTACCGACGCCGACTATCAGATACAAGCCGATATGAAAATCATCCGTGGCCTTGATTATTACACCGGTACAGTCTTCGAGTTCATTCTTCCCGAATACCCAAACATCGGTTCAGTTGCTGGTGGCGGACGCTACGACAATCTTACCAAACATTTTTCAAATAAATCTTTCCCTGGCGTTGGTGGCTCCATTGGGCTAACACGCCTATTCTATGTCCTAAACGAAGAGAATCTTCTCAATCCCGAAATCTACGATCTTCTAGATTATGCCGTGATTCCGCTTTCCGAATTCGAAAACGACGAAGCGATAAACGTTGCAAATAAACTTCGTAATAAAAATCATAGCACTACCGTTGTATTAACCAACAAAAAACTTGGCGACAAAGTAACCTATGCATCAAAAATCGCTAAAAACTGCATCGTTATAGGCCCCGAAGAAGTTAAGACGAAATCCCTACAATCCAAAAATTTCCAAACCGGCGAAGTTACCGATTTAAATATTGAAGTTATATCTAATCCCGAAGATTTTTGGGGAAACTAATTATCTAGGAACGATCTGACCAATTGAGAAAAATACCATTCGGAGTTATAATTACATTATGAGTAAATTAGATGATATTGTAAGCTTATGTAAACGCCGTGGTTTTATTTTTCCCGGTTCTGATGTTTACGGCGGATTTGCCGGCACCTGGGATTTTGGTCCACTTGGTGTTATGTTAAAGAATAGAATCATGCAGGAATGGTGGAAATTTTTCGTCGATGACCGTGAAGATATCTATGGCATTGATGCTGCTATTATAATGAACCCAAAAACATGGGAAGCATCTGGCCATACCGCTACTTTTGCCGACCCACTCATAGAATGTAAAGAATGCAAGTCTCGTTTTCGTGCCGACAAAATCGCCGACGGCATCAATGAATCTGTAACCACAGAACAATTCCTAGCCACCCACACCAAATGCCCAGTTTGTGGCAAAGAATCTTGGGGCCCCATTCGCAAGTTTAATATGATGTTCTCCACTCATGTCGGCGCCGTTCTTCCAGATGACGATGAGGAGCTCGCAAATAAAAACATTGCTTACCTTCGCCCAGAAACCGCCCAGGGAATCTTCACAAATTACAAGAATGTCGTAGATACTATCTATCCAGACTTGCCTTTTGGCCTCGCTCAACAAGGCAAAGCTTTCCGCAATGAGATTAGTCCACGCGATTTTATCCTACGCGATCGCGAATGTTCACAAATGGAAATTGAGTATTTCGTTAATCCCACCACCTGGGAAGAAAATTTCGAAAAAATGCGCAACCTCCAGCATGTTTTTCTAGAACAAGTTATTGGTTTGCCCAAGGAAAGCATTCACGAGTACGAAGTCCCAGTAGCAAACCGCGCGCATTACAGCAAACGTACTATCGATTTCATGTTTGACTATCCTAACGGCGAAGAGGAACTCATGGGGCTCGCCTATCGTACCGATTTCGACCTTTCTAACATTGCGAAAGCATCTGGCAAATCAATGGATTACCGCGACAAGAAGACTAATCAAGTATTCGTCCCACACGTTATCGAACCATCAATCGGCGTCGAACGCTTATTCCTAGCCGTCTTCTCAGCCGCTTACACCGAAGATGAAATTGACGGCAACAAACGCATAGTATTAAAGCTCCCAACTAACCTCGCACCATACAGATATTGCGTTTCGCCATTACTCAAAAACAAGCCAGAACTGGTAGCAAAGGCCCAGGAAGTCTACCAAGCTCTACGTCACAAATATAGTAATGTTACCTGGGATGATTCTGGCAATATTGGTAAACGTTATCGTAAACAGGACGAAATCGGCACCCCCGAATGTATTGTTATTGACTTTGAAACCCTAGAAAATGACACCATAACTGTCAGAGATCGCGACACGGCAAAACAAAAGCGTATTCCTATTGCCGAATTATAATCCTCATGCTAAAATAAAACCAGGAAAACAAATGACAGAATCAAAAAACACCAATAAGAAACCACTCATTATCGGGTCTGCAATCGCAGCCACTCTTGCTATTGTTATTCTGATACTAATAATACTATTCAACAATAATATCATCTCCGGCGGACTAAATAGCGCGTTCTTCACCTCCGGTGGCAACAAATATGTCATCACTCTCACCGGCTCAGATATATTTCCGGAAGCAGACAAAGACTACATTCCAGTCAAGATTCATCGCGTTTATACTACTTCAAATGGCGTCGCAGACGGACTTAAGATTTACCAAGAATACGAAAGCAGCAGAATCGCACGCCAAGCCTACGAGCAGATACGTGATTTAGACCGCGATGTCTATCAGGCTATTGACCTAGATGCACCATACGTTATTCTCACCGCCAAGCCATTCGAATATGAAGGTATTACCGTAGATGATCTCAAAGTTGAAACTACCTCGTCTGACCAATTAGACGAATAAGCCCAGCAAGCATCTTACCAAACAAAAATCATCTCCCGACAAGGAGATGATTTTATAAAATACATGAATCTAGTTATTCTTCGCGTATCGCTCAATCGCCGCTGCAATCACCGCTTTCGCCGACTCAATTCCCTCAAAAGCCTTTACTACAGTTGTACCAGGCTTCTTTAAATCCTTATAATGATTAAAATGACATTCAATCTGTTTTAGAGTCTGTTTTGGTAAATCTTCTAACGAGTTGTAAGCATCACCATTGTTGCGATCATCTGCTGGCACACAAATAATCTTATCGTCCACTTCACCATCATCTAAGAATTTCATCACACCAAGAACTTTAGCCTTCGTCCAAATACCCGTCGTAAGAGGCTGTTCTGTAATCATTAGCACATCTAGCTCATCCCCATCTTCATCTAATGTCTGCGGAATAAAACCATAGTTGCAGGGCTTTGCAAAAATCATCGGCTCTACCCTATCTAGCATAAAGCAAGCATGTTTACGGTCCCACTCAATCTTGTGATTCGATCCAGTCGGAATCTCAATTACTACATTAACTTCACCTTTATCCGGCTCGCCCGGAGTCAAAACTTTATTAAAATCTGCCATATTCTCTCCTTATTTATACTATATATAATAGCACAAACCACCAAAAAATTCATCCTATCATACTATCTTGTGATTCTTGTCATAATACGCACCAACTTCAAAGATGTGTCTAGTATTTTATCTATGCCCTTGATGCGCATAATTACATTGATATTACTCGAAGACAGTATTCTTAATAATTTAATTGTATCTGCATTATATATTCCGTCTATATCCGCCACAAAGCATCCTTCAATTATGTCATAATTATACCAATTCCCCGGCTCAAGCCTACTTCCGTCTGGCCCTCTATATAAATTCACTTCCTCCCCCATCGCCTTAGCTAGATTAAGCAAGAACCACATTTCAATAATCTTTAAATCCACATCGCCATCAAGCGCGATTAGGCACTGTTCAACTATTCTATAGTATTCTGAATTGTCGGAACTATCAGATGCAATACTAATTTTCTTGAGCACCAATCCAGCCAACTCCATTTTGTCAAATGACTTTAGAATATTTCCATAATAACGTAACATCTTAGCACCTGTCAGTATCCCCATTTCATTATTACTAAAAAGAATCGAAAAATCAATTAACGAAAACAATTCTATATTACCAGCCAGCTTAGATTTTTCTTTTCGCACGCCACGCGCAATCGCCGACATCTTACCAACTGGCGTGATGATATTTATAATTCGATCGGCTTCACCATAATTTGTACGCCGGATTACATAACCATTAGTGCGAATGTCTTTATTTGGCATGTTTATTAACATAGTTTTCTATGTCCTCCGGTGTCATCGTTTCTTTGCTTAATATACCGACTACGCCATATTCCGACAAATCTCGATTCGCAAAATCTAGTGACGACACAATGACAATCGGAATCCTTACCGTATCAGGATATGATACTAAGTCGTTCATTAGTGTAAAACCATCTGGCCCATCTAGTAGCACGTCTAAAAATATCAAATCCGGCAATACTCCGTCCGCTATACAATTCATTGCATCAATCGCATTACGAAAAGTCATCACTTCACTGGTCCCATTCTTTACGATATTAGCAAGACACTCCGCCATTAGCTCGTCATCGTCAATTACAAAAATCATCAGAACAAGCTCGCCTGTTTAGATACTGGTAGCTCCACAAAAAAGCTCGTTCCATCCCGATGCCGCACTGCGCCAACATTAGCATGCATAAATCTTGCGAAATTCGATGCAATAAATAGTCCCAGCCCAGAAGATCCTGGTCTCATCGAAACTGTGAGCGGCTCCTTAATCCAACCCCGCTTTATTTCTCGCCAAACATCGATCGGTAATGCTGGTCCATAATCACGTACATTAATCTTTACCTTTCCATGGCAATCTTTTACTACCAACTCCGCTCTCATCTGTTCATTTGAATAATGCATCGCATTAAGGAGGAAATTATAAACTATACTGTATAATAATTCCCTATTTGCCATTACAAGTCTGGCATGATTAGAATATCTTAGCCGCAAACTACGGTTATTATATCTGAATAGATACTGAAGCTCTCGATTTACCGCATCGCATACTTCTCTTACAGCTACAGGCTCCATTTCGAACAACCCATCCTCCAGCCTATGAACCTTAATTAGGTCATTTACCTGCCGCATCGCCCGTTCCGATACATTAATCATCTGCGAACGCACCTTCTCGTCCTGCGGCGTTAGTTCATTTAGCGAAAACGCTAATTGTCTCAATACAGTTAGCGGCGCCTTTAATTCATGCGCCACCACCAAAATACCGTCTACCTCCGTGTTCATGCCCCCATTATAGCACATTAAGAGTTAAACTTAATTGATTGAATAATCTTTTCGAAACTTTCTTTAAACAGTACGGAGTCAGTTTGCATAAATGCAGTCTTATCGCGTATCTTAAATATTAGGATATAACCACTAAGGTCTGTATTTGGAATTGTACCATAATATAGATTAGCTGTTGCCCCGTTCACTGTTACCGATTCTACATTGAGCACACTATCACGATTGCCAACATAACGCTGGTATTCTTTAGCTACATCTTCGAAAGTTCTATTAACAATACGAATTCTCAAAGCGTTTACAGTGCTATTTGAAATTGGTTCAACTTGTATCGGATTAAGATATGCTTCAAAATCTCCACCATTTGATGCATCCTTCGCAATATAAGCACTCCAGGTCTTTGGATATTCAAAATTCAACTCACCATAATCTACCGGCCCAGCAAAAATCTTGTATGGAAAGTCCTTTTCTTCTTGACACTTATATGCATCATCAATAGACTGTTCATCCTTCGCTTTGGCAATCTCGGCAGCAACTTCTTTATCATAATCCGCCTTTAAAGTGTTAAACTCCGTTAACATCCACAAAAACAACCCAGCAAAAACCACCGTCGTAAGCACAAGAATTACAATCACTATAATCCTAGCCGCGCCAGAATTAGTTTTCTTCTTTGGAGCTAGATTAGCCTGATTCATCGAATTTTGTCGTACCGGTTGCACCTGTGGTGTTTGCCCAACTTGTGCTCCCAGCGTTGATTGTGTTTGCAAAGGTTGATTATTATTCATATAGACATTATATCATAAGTATTATATTATTATATACGCTATTTACTAAAATCTTCCGACAACACCTCAATTTCATTCTTTAGCTCATTTAAATCTTTTTCAATATCTTTAGCTAGTTTAATCGCTTCTTTATATTTGTCTACTGCCTCATCTAGCTTAAAACCATCCGAATAAAACCATTCCACTTCGCCATCGAGTTTCTCAATTTTTTGATTGAGTGTTAAATCATTTTTTATTGCCATTGTCTCTCCTTTACATTATTAACTGTTGCCTTAATTTCTTGCTTCATAGTGATAATATCTAACACTTCACCTGGTGAAACCTTACCAGACAAAATCGCATAACCACGACTAAGCACCTTCTCCGGGTCCATTGCACCAAGGATTTTCATTTTTTGTTGTAAAGCATTATTTACTTCTGTCCATGAATCCCGTAATGTCTTCAGACAATTATTCATCTTATCTACATTTGCGGTCAGCATCGGATTAATATACTTCACAGTCACGCCATCCGAAATGCGCTTGACATTACTGCGGTTATTAACGCTAGTTCGTTCGATTGTCTGCTGCAATATTTGGTACGTCCGATTCATCGTCTTTAATAACCTCTGCTTCTCTACCACTCTATCACGCGTCAGCATTTCTGCCGCATTTGAGGGCGTCGAAGCCCTCACATCAGCCGCAAGATCAGCTAGTGATTCATCACGCTCGTGACCAATGCCGGTAATAATTGGAATTTTCGAAGCAGCAATTTCTCTTACTAGTTGCTCATCATTAAAACACGATAAATCATCAGCGCTCCCACCTCCGCGCAAAAGGGCGATTACCTGCACATCGCTTCGTTCATTAAAAAACTTTAGGGCACGTATCATCTGATCTGGCGCATCCATTCCCTGCACTTGTGTATGCGCCACCGTTACTTTTATTCCGCCCCATCTTGCATTGATAATCTTTATAAAATCCGAATACCCAGCTGCCTGAGTAGATGAAATGATACCCAGTCGCGTCAAATCCTCTGGCAGCGCACGTTTCTTCGTCGGATCAAACAATCCTTCCGCCGTGAGCTTCTTCTTTAGCATTTCATAGGCTTTTTTCAATGAGCCTTCCCCCACCGGCTTTACTGCATCCACCGTTAATGAGAACTTCCCCCATTTTGTTAGCTTTGGTACCGCACGCACCGTTACCTTCATTCCGTCTTCAAGCGGCGCCCGCATATTCCATAGCGTCATAAAACACGATACGCTAGATTCCTCGTCTTTCAAATCAAAAAACACCCACTTCCCTTGATTCACCTTGTAGCTCGCTACTTCACCCGTCACCATCACAGGCGAGTACGCATATTCAAGCGTCTGATTCACCACTGCTACGAATTCTGTCGGCGTAAAACTATTCATGGCAAACCCCAAAGTAATCGATTAGCCCCTTGCGAGGTGTCCGGAGGTTACGACCGAGGATGAAGAGTGCGAGCCCCGTAACGACGGAAGCGAGCAACCCGTCCCCACAAGGGGCTATTCGGTCAATTCGCATCTTTGCCTCGAATCACTTCATAGTACGGATAAGACCCTGACGCAATAGTAAATAGCAGCGTAATTACCCTCGTCATCACAGTAATAATAGTTGCCGTCGGGAAATCCACACCTAGCGCAATCATCACCCCAGCCATTCCTAGTTCATACAACCCATACGGCACAATTCCATCAAACACCGAACCAATCGTCTCCCCTACCATAATAAATGGCAGTAATTCCCACCGCCCTAGCGACAACGCTACTATATAATATGTACCAATCTCACAAAGACTATATATAAGACCCCATATGATTGGTTTTTTTAAATACTTTTTGTTATTCTTCGCAATCAGTACACTTTGATGAATGTCCTGGAAATAATTACTAATTCTAGAATCTTCCATTACTTTATGCTTACGCCCAAAAGTTAGGATTCTAAAACTAAGATTGGCTAGCTTAGTTACTGTTTTCGAAAAAATGCTTATCCTCCTACTACTACTCGCTACAAATATTACAAACCACAAGAAGAAAAACACTCCCATATTCATTAATAATGACACCGGAATAATCCACATCGCATCGCGCGGAATCATCCTGAGTGCTAACAGTATCCCAATTGCTACCAGAGCCTGTGCATAATTTACTACCGTCGTCACTGCATAGCGGAATAAATACAAAAACGATGCCTGCCCTGCCGTCACACCATAAGGTCTCAAACGATAGGTGAGGAAAGCTAGTCCGCCCACACCTCCCGCCGGGATTGCGTGATTAACAAAGTTAAGTTCTGTCGATATTTTCAGTATTTCACGGTCTTCGAATTTCTTTACATTTTTCTTATGCTTCAAGTACGAGAAAAAAATTTGCCCACACGCAAAATACATAAACAACTGCTCTGGAATTAATAGCATTAGCACAAAGCCATTCGCCTCACGTATGTGTTGCAATGTTTCCAGAATATCTGGCCAATTCTGATACACCACCCACGCCACTAATATCACCGTGAGTAACATCAATACCGATCGCACCGAAAACCACTTATGCTTCTTGCTAACCATAGCATATATTATATCACGTTTCCATCTATCCGCCATTACACCAATCAATATTGTAATGCTTTTAGTATTTTGTGCCATAATAGCATAGGTAAGAACAAAAATCCGCCACTTTATGCGGCGGATTTCTTAATGCTTATCGCACTTCTACGCGAACTCTCGGCAACGATTTACCAGAGAAATGCGTCTTCTTCGTCTTCACGAAGGTGACCACACCATCCCTCGCAGCATGAATCGTAAAATTACGTGACATATAAGTGCCAGGACCAGCTAGCTTCGTAGCACCAGTCTGACGTACTAATACTTCACCGTTCTTGACTTTTTGTCCACCAAAACGCTTCACGCCAAGGCGCTGACCTGCATTATTATGGACGTTTTTGGCGGTACCGCCAGCTTTTACGTGTGACATTTACTTTTTCCTTAAAATTAATATATCTCTTGCGACAACTTGGGCCTCTCGATGATAAAACAGCCCCTCTCGTGTCTTATTATTAACATTATACCCCATATCTTCAATTTCGTCAATAATACTAAGCCGTTCATACTTGCCGTTCGGCCTTAACCATGCAGGCACCGCCATCACCACCGGTATCCCCGACTTAATCTGTCCCGCCAAATTCTTAAGAAACCCTCCCACTATCGCCCCGCACTCCTGCTTCTGTTCTTTCAAAGCCATCTCCGACGGAATTTGCGAAAAAGGCTTCCCGAGATATCCCTCACACGCCACCGCATCAATCGGCTGCTGCCATTTATGGGAAGTTGCATCGCCTTGAGAAATATCGAAATCACATATCTCGAAAGCTCCGCGATGTGATAAATCAGAGATTTTATCACATCGCTTCGCCCCTTCGGCGGCAAAATCAAAGATTTTGCCTTTATGTTTCTCGATATTTGCGATTTCGATATTTTTCAACCAATTCAAGTTCTGGTTAGCGTAATTAACCATTCGTTCACTTATGTCAGTGCCGTACGCACGGTAGCCCATAAGTAATGCTTCCTGAAGCACTACACCAGTTCCGCAGAATGGATCTAGGACAGTCGAACCAGGCTCAAGTGGCCCACATAGATTAATCAATATCTGTGCCAATTTCGGCGGTAACATCCCCACCTTTGCATCCCGCGCCGGCCGCGCCTGATCGCGCCTCGCATAAGCCTCAATATTTTGTACGCCAACTACTCGATACCATGCGTCATCTAATTTAATCAATTCAACTTTCCGCGGATTAGCCCCACCAAGACCATTATGAAGCGAAGTGGCTGTCGATAATACTGCGTCCTTATTCTCCACCACCCGCACACTACGTCCATGTCGCACCAGAATCTTCTTTAATTTTAAAGCTTCTTGACTCGCACTTTTCCGTGTCGCTTTCATAGAATAATCACTCACTCCCAATGTAATCTTCCCCTCCGGCAACCCTTGCAAATATTCCAACGGCCTTTGGTCCATTTCAATTGCAAGTTTCAATGCCCCACCAAGCTGATCGATATCAAGTGGCACCGAAATGCTTTTCGAGGGGATTCCGCAATCGCTACGAGGACTTAGCGACGAGCCCCGTGAAGACGAGCGCGAGGAGCGACCCGAGAAAGGCATCTGGTGCCACTCCACACCGCTCAAAGCTTCAAGTTCCGCAATCGATATCTCCGGCTGCCGCCCCAATACTGCTAAATATTTCATTTGATCACTAAGAATTTATTTTTACCTTTCTTCACAATTGCCGTCTGATTCACTACCATATCTTCATTTACCTTCTCACCATTTATCGTCACGGCGCCCTGAGCCAAGAATTCACGCGCTTTCTTCTTCGACTCCGCAAGTCCGTAGTCTACTAGTGCATCCACCAGTCGCACACCTTTCTGTGCCACCGGCAAATACTCTGCAAATTCCAATATTTCATCCTCACTGAACCCTGCAAAATTCGTCGCTTTGTCAAATAGCATTGCCGTTAAATTCTCTACCGCCTCTGCTGCCTTGACACCATGTACTACCTCAGTAACACCACGCGCAAGCATTCGCTGTGCCAATCGCTTTTCTGGCGCTTCCCTATGCTTCGCAAGAATCTCGTCAATTTCCTCCGGCTCCAGCAACGTATAAATTTTCATCAAATACTCAACCGCATCATCCGGCTGATTTAGCCAAAACTGATAAAAATCAAATATCGAAGTAAAATTACCGCTACCATTATCAGACGCAGCTAACCACACAGCATTCCCTTCAGACTTACCAAACTTCCGCCCCGTCACCGGGTCAATTACAAGTGGCGTCGACCACACATCCGCCTCAGCGTCTTCTAACCTCTTTATCAAATGAATCCCACTAGTACAGTTTCCATATTGGTCTGCACCACAAAGCTGCAAATCTACCCCATATTCACGATATAGATGCAAGAAATCATACCCCTGAATCAAAGTGTACGAGAACTCCGCATACGATATTCCAGCTCCACCTTCACCAATCCGATTCTGCACAAACTGCCGATCAAGTAGCTGCGTCATCGAAAACGCCTTCCCTACCTCCCTCAGAAAATCGAGATACTTCATATCCTTGAACCAGTCATAATTGTCAACCATAGTCACGTTGAGGTGATTAGGTAATGCCACTTCGAGACCGTCCGCGACAACGGGAGCGGAATGAGCGCCGGAGCCCCGTAACAGACCGTCGGAGGAGTCGAGAGAATGAGCAACTTGTTGCTCATTCTGAGACGACGACTGACGGACGACTTCAGTCGACGGGCGCGCAGGCGCGAGTCGAGAA
>DFGN01000018.1 GCA_002371235.1 Candidatus Saccharibacteria bacterium UBA3749
TTTTTCTACCCCTATTTTGCTAATGGTCTAACTCTACGGGCTGTCTACTACTTGGGGTACAGTACACGTTAATTCAGTATCTGGCGGTGGCGGGGGTGGGGGACTAGACCCGGGTAATCCTGATGAGCCTATTGGCTAGTTCAGTGTTTCTCACCTCCCGCCTTTCCTGAAACGGAAGCACAAATATAATGTTTGTGAAAAAATGTCCCAAAATTGTGCCCTAGTGGTTAATAAAAAGCCTTGCTATTTGAAATAGAATTCAGCTTGCATCAAAAGATATTTGCGTGTATCTATAATAAAATTATAAGATAATTAATCGATTTTACTTTGCATAGTGCCAAACAGGTCCGCTGGCGGTGTCCTTAATGGCAATTCCCTTTGCCGCGAGTTCGTCTCGAATCCGGTCAGACTCAGCATAGTTACCAGCTTGCCTAGCTTCTTGTCGCGCCTTAATTAAATCACGCACATCATCATCAATGTCTGGCGTATCGGCAATCAACTTCAGCCCAAACAACTCATCAACTTTCTTCCAATCTTCTAGCGACAAATTGGAGCTATCGATAAGTGCAAACGCTTCCGATGAATTCAGGTTATTATTAACTGCGGAAATAACTTGGCCAAAATCGCATTTTTCGCTAGTATTATTCCGTACCTCTGTAGACTGATAGCATTCAGCGATTCGATTGCGCCAATTAAGTCTCCTAGCCTTGGCTCCTTCCAAAGAATCAAAGGTAAAATTACGTGTCCCCTGGTAATGACCAGATAGAACCCACATTTTATAGTCTAGTGGCGAGAATCCGCGCTCGGCTAAATCCGCTAGTGAATAGGTATTGCCGAGTGATTTTGAAATCTTCTCTCCATCAATTGTAATAAAGTCGCAGTGCATCCAGTATTTAGCTAAGTCCTTACCGTAAGCGGCATAGCATTCTGCTATTTCATTAGTATGATGGACTGGGATATGGTCGATGCCGCCAGTGTGGATATCAATCGGCTCGCCAAGTTCCTCATGGATAATCGTGGCGCATTCTAGATGCCAACCTGGGTAACCCGGTCGACCTAGATAATCCCAACGCATTTCGTGCTGTTCGCCTGGCTTGATGAATTTCCAGACCGCAAAATCCGACACACCTCGCTTCTCATCAGAAAATCCTATCCGGGCTCCAGCTTTCAATCCTTCTAAATCGAGCCTGGCAAAATCAGAATATTGCTTAAACTTCGCTGTATCGTAATAGATGCCGTCCGCCGTCTCGTAGGTAAAACCATTTGCGGTCATTTTGTCAACTGCTTCGATGTCCTCTTTGATGTAATCAGTAGCGCGTGCTAAGACGTCCGGTTCGAGTAGTTCTAGTGCGCGATAATCTTTCATGAAGGCCTTAATATAATAATCGGCAATTTCAAAAACACTCTTCCCTTCACGTTTGGCGCCTTTTTCAAGTTTATCTTCACCTTCGTCAGCATCAGACACCAGATGCCCAACGTCAGTTAAATTGAGCACACGCTTCACCTTGTAGCCATTCGCTTCCAAAGTTCGAACTAGCAAATCCCAGTAAATGTATGCGGTCATATTGCCAATATGTGCATAATTATACACAGTCGGTCCACAGGTATAAATTCTCACTACATCAGTTAGTGGTTTAAAATCTTCGAGCTTGCGTGAAGCGGTATTGTAGAGCCTAAGCATTGGTTTCCTCCTTCAGTATATTATTAATTAATTTGTATTTGTCGTGAGTAACTCCGTGTCTTCCAATCGTTTTGTGGGCGGTAATATTCGGATTCTGGGTGATCAGAGCCGGAATATTATATGAGGCAATTAGTTGGTCATCGTTACCATATACTATTATAGTAGGTGTTGTGATCTTAGCAAGCACCGAATAGTTATCCTTTTTAAGGATAATGTTTTCCATGGAAGCATTAAATGATTTTTCACGTAAAATCTTCGGATTTTTCAGGCTGACTGCTTTTTTAAAGGCATCAATTCCAATCGTGAAGGCTGGATTAGCAAAATCTTTCTCAGTATAAACTGGTGGCGAAACCAAAATGAGCCGCTTAAGATTGTCCGGATACCTATGAGCATATCTGGTAACAATAAAAGTACCGAGTGAGTGCCCGACCAAGATTATGGGCGTCTTAATATCTAGGGCTTTAATGGAATTATGCAGAGCAGTAATTTGCTCATCATAGTTGTATTCTAAATCATCTCCACTGTACGAATCGCCTGAGCCCAGTAAATCAAAAGATACGAATCTAATTATGTCGAGATTAAGATTGTTTCCAAAGTACTCAAGAGCTTTATCATAGGTATGGGCGTTTGAAGCGATACCGTGAATTAGAATTACGGTTAGCCTTAGATTGTTGGTCTCACCGGTATCATGGATTTTGGCCAAAGTGAGATGACTAGGCTTCATGTAGCAGCTCCGGTATCATGTTGACTAAATCGTGGACTACATCCTCATACGAAGTATCATAAGTGCGAAAACCCGCAGCGAACGGATGGCCACCACCCCCAAAGTATCCTGCAACCTTGTCAGCGATCGGCGTATCGATGCTAGTACGAATCTTACCGGTCACTTTCCCATCTGGGTAGGTTTTGATGGCGACTGCAACTTTAACGCCCTCGACTAATCGCATTTCCTCCAGTATTAATACGTTTGGATTATATTCGTCTGAGTATTCGCGAATATCGTCCCACGGAATATGTACAGTTGCCAGTATGCCATCCAGTGAGTACTCAATTCGTTTGATTAAGTCTGCCTTATAATCAAGGATGCGAGGAGATTTCTTCATGAACTCACGCCTTCGGTCCTCAAGTTCAGACACGTTAGCACCCAACTTAGTCAACTCGGCTGCAATCTCGAATGTCTCTGCTGTCACTGAAGCACTGGTTAGTCCCAAAGTGTCAGATAAGATTCCTTGGAAAATAGCATCGGCGGCTTCCTTAGTGATCGTGAGGTTCTGGTCCTTCGCGATGTGATAGATTAGCTCCGCGCAGGCCGGACGCACTTCGATTATGCTTTCGTGTGGAAACTCCAAGTCGTCTGGCGTCTCGTGATGATCAAGTACGAATACTGGCGCACTAAAAAGACGATTACGGATCGCGGTGTCGTCCATTAACTTGGATAGCAATATTTGTGCGGCGGTATCAACTATAATGTAGCCGTCAGCATGATAATCAAACTCATTCGTCACTCTCGACCAATCCTCAAAGTAGTGTAAATATCTCGGAATATCTACCGGGCAATACAGTGAAATTTCCTTGTTGCTTAGAAGATAATCTAGCGCGATTGCACTTCCTAGCGAATCCCCATCCGGATTCTCCGCCTGGATGATACAGAGTTTATGCTTGTCTTTTATAAAATCAGTAAATGCATTATACATAGAATAATTATAGCATATCAAGAGCAGGGCTAGCACCGAATCATTCACAAGTTCATTATAGTATATTTCTAATGTTAAATAATAAATTAAAATGTGTTAAAATAATGCTATGAATATTTTTCATGCGGATAGGAAATTTGAACGGTTCGAAGATGTGACTCCGAGGCTATTGAAGAGCGAGGGTGTAAAACTCCTTCTTTGTGACCTTGATAATACCTTACGACTTCATTCCGAGAAAGAGCCAGCCGATGAATTGCAGAACTGGGTGGAGGACTGTCGCAGGGCCGGGGTTAAGATTGTAATCATTTCTAATAATGGTCGCAAGAAAATGATGCAAAAATTCTGCGAGCCGATTGGCGTAGATTGTGTCTGGTGGGCAAAGAAGCCAATGAGCACCAAGTTGACCGAAGCTATGGCGACCTATGGCTTTACTAATCGCGAGACTGTTATGCTTGGTGACAAATGGTCGACCGACATCCTCGCGGCGAGGTTTGCCAAGGTTCGTGCCTGGCAAGTGCAGCACCGGAGAGATATAGTATGAGTAGAGCCGCGATTACTGGACCCACCTATCTAACTTTACTACGTATGCTTTTGTCGGTTGCTTTTGTGGCGTTTGCTCCCTTGCCCGACTTATGGGCCAAAATTACTGCACTCGTTATATTTATCATCGCTTCAATTACGGATAAGATTGACGGCATCTGGGCCCGTAAGTCCAAGAAAGTCACTGATCTTGGAGCCTTCCTGGACCCGCTAGCTGATAAAATGCTAGTAAACCTAGCATTTCTCGTCCTGGTATATATGAATATCGTACCACTTTGGGTATTTGCCACGATACTGGTGCGCGACTTCGCTGTGGACGGTATGCGTATGATGGCGGCCCGGCAGAATATCACCATAGCCGCTTCATTCTATGGTAAGCTTAAAACCACTGTCCAGATGATCGCCCTCATCATCATTCTATTTAACAATATCGTAAATCTAGAGTTCCTCGGCATTCTCGGCAACATCGCGCTGTACCTGGCACTCGCATTGACTGTGTTCTCGGGTATGGACTACCTCATAAAAGGCTTCAAAAAGCAAAACTAATTTCTCCTGGGGACGGGGTTGGCTCGGCCCGTCGTCACGGGCGAGCCACCCCTCGTCACATCGACCAAAGGTCGTCCGTCTGTCGTCGCCTCGACACGAAACGCAAGCGTTTCGTTTGCTCGGCCCCTTCGACGGTCGGTCGTAACCTCCGGAGCGCCCCAGTAGTAATTAGTTTTGCTTTTATAAACAAGATATTATAAGTAGCACTGTACACGCGAATGCGCTTGAATCGATGCGGTCCAAAAAACCGCCGTGCCCTTCCGAGCCGCCTACACACATTTCGAGCTTAGCAAAGAATTTATTCTTAATAATGATTTCATTGGAATCCTTTACGTTGAATTTTCGTTTGAGGTGGCTCTCAAACAAGTCACCACATAGAGCCAACGGGCCACATAATAGATACATCCAATCCGTAGTAAAGGCATTGGCAGCCGCCATTTTAATAGCGACTAGACTTATAGCAAAAGCCAATCCGAGTATCGTACCCTCCCATGTCTTATTTTTGGAAACATGTGGAAAGGGTCGAGATTTCTTAATAATCTTGCCGCCAATAAGTTTACCGCTAAGATAGGCAAAGACGTCATAACCTGGGACGCCAAGGATAATGTACCAGAAATAGTCGACATTGATTTGCGACACGAAGAGTGTTCCACAAATCAAAAACGCCAGTTCTAGCATTGCTAGTACTATATTGTACATAGTAAATTTCTTTTTGAAGAAGCTAAATAATTCTATCGCCGACATAAAGGCAAAGACACTAAATAGAATTTTGAAAGGGATACTATCGAAAGTATATAATGCGAGTAAGGCGACGATGAAGATACCAAGCCCTACAATTACTCGCACTTTGAAATTCTTATCCATGACCTTATTATACACCATATTTTAATTAGCGGCATAATATTGCCTCGCGCTGAAAGTATTATGATATAATGAATCCATGCCTTTAGAATTAGTTTATAACAAAATCAAAAACGCCTTGCGTCGGCTCGATATGAAGCTCGAGCGCGCGAAGTATTCCTACATTGACAAGATGCCTAAGGATATCGAATACTTTGATGGCGGACTCTACGATGTGGTCTATGAGTCATCCTGCAAATGGCCACACAATGTTGCCCTTAGGTATTTTGATACACAGATTACTTATAAGGAGCTCATCAAGAAAATTAACAAAGTCGCAGCCAGCCTTAAAGCAATCGGCGCCGAAAAAGGTGACCGTATTACGGTCTGTATGCCGAATACTCCAGAAGCGATTTATATGTTCTATGCCATTAATGAAATTGGCGCAGTAGCAAATATGGTACACCCTCTATCGTCAGAGAAAGAAATCGAAGACTACATTAACCAGTCTCACTCAAGTATTATTCTCTGCATCGATATTGCCTATCCCAAGGTTGAGGCCATCATTAAGGACACTGAGCTAGAGCATGTGATTGTTGTATCTCCGACTCGTTCCATGGCTACGATTGTTCGTGTCATCTATAAGCTTACCAAAGGTCGTAAGAATCACATCAAGAAATCCCAGCACGTGATTACCTGGGACAAATTCCTCCTTAAAGCTAGTAAATATATTGGTAATCCGCATGCGCGCGTTAATTCCAAGGACGATGCGGTTATTATGTACTCTGGCGGTACAACTGGTAAACCAAAAGGTATCATGTTGTCAAATCTCAACTTCAATGCTCAAGCGCTTGGTGCTAAGTATTTGGTCCCAGAGTTATTTAAGCCAGAGTATTCTTTCATGGCATTCCTGCCGAACTTTCATGCTTTCGGGCTAGGCTGCTGCATTCATATGCCGCTCTATAATGGCGCTTGCTCGTTCTTAATCCCGCAATTCAATCCTAAGAAATTTAAGAGCTACATTACGAAGTATAAGATTAATGTTCTGGTCGGCGTTCCTACCGTCTTTGATTATCTGACAAAAATTAAATTCAAAAAGGACGACCTGAAGACAGTTAAATACGTAGTCTCTGGTGGTGATATGATTAGTATGAGCAATAAGGAGAAGATTAATGATTTTCTTCATGCCCATGGCTCTAAGGCTTTAATTGAGAATGGCTATGGCTTAACAGAAGCCTCTGGTGGTTTCATATTTTCACCAATGTCGGTAGCTGAGGATCCCGATGGTATCGGCTATCCATTACCAGACAACGAAGTTGTAATTATGGATCTTAAGACCAAGCAACCAGCGAAATTGGGTCATGATGGAGAGATTCTAGTACGTGGTTTGTGCGTAATGAAGGGATATCTTAATAAACCTAAAGAAACCGCAGAAGCTTTTATTAAGATTGGCAACAAAAAGTATCTTCGTACTGGCGATATTGGCTACGCTGACGAGCGCGGTGTTATTCATTTCCGTTCACGCTTGAAGCGAATGATTATCTCTAACGGCTACAATATTTATCCGGCAAATATTGAGGATGTTACTCTAAAATGCCAAAAAATCACTGCTTGCGCTGCAATCGGTCGCGAAGATAAGCTTCGTGGCGAGAAGGTGGTCGTATTTGTCGTGCCAGCCGAGGGGGCGTCAGAACGTGTCATTCGGAAAGAACTGAATAATATATACAAGAAACATTTAGCTAAGTATGAGATTCCGCGTGAAATTCGTTTCCTTGCAGAACTCCCTAAGACCAAACTTGCCAAAGTGGATTTCAAGGCACTAGAAAACCTATAGCATTTGACTAATTCTATAGTAAAGTGTAGTAATACTACAAACTAGTACGATTTTCTAAAGCGGCGCTAAGAGTAATTTGATCGGCATAAGATAGATCGACACCAAGCGGCAAACCACGCGCAAGGCGAGTTAGTTTCAAGTTAGGATTCTGTTCGTGGAGAATTTTCTCAAGGTAGAGAGCGGTTGATTCTCCCTCAACCGAAGGATTAGTAGCGATAATGATCTCCTTTACATTATCGGTGTTCGAACGCTTGATAAGTTCGCCAATATGGAGTTGTTCTGGCGTAACTCCATCAATCGGCGAAATTGCGCCGCCTAGAACATGATATGTTCCATGATAAGCATGCGTTGACTCAATCGCATAAATATCGAGCGCTTCCTCTACAACCATTATTGTGGTTTTATCGCGCCCAGGGTCTGAATAGAGCGGCGACACATCAGCGTCTGCATCAATCAAGGCAAAGGTTACTGGACAAGATTTAACGCCGGAGTGAAGTTGATTTAGTGCCTCAGCGATTTCGTCGGAGATTTGAGGATCGGTTTTAAAAAGATAGTATGCATATCGCTCTGCTGTCCTCGGCCCCACACCAGGAAGTCTCGACAATGCATCGATTGCACGAGTAAGAGCCTGAGGCAACATGTTACATTCCGCCAAGACCAAGATTGCCAAGACCACCCATTAGTGGTTTCATTTTGTCGGTAGCAATTTCCTGTGCTTTTGCAAAGCCATCACGCATACAGTTTTCAATCCAGCGTTCTAGCTCATGAATATCATCTAAATCGATTTTCTCTGGGTCTATTGTAACTTTCTTGACTTTTAATTCGCCACTAATCTGTACCACAACGGCACCATCGCCAGCCTCAACTTCGACGATCTCGTTCTTGAGCTCTTTCTGAGCTTTACGTAGTTGGTTTAATAGCTTCATTTGATCTAGTTTCTGTCCCATTTTACTCTCCTTCTTTAGGGGTTACAGTATATAGATAAATTATAGCAGAATTATCTCTTTTTGGCGAGACGATAATGCGTTCTAGCGAATAACCCTCCGGTTGCTTATTAGAGAGCATGGCAAGTTTAGTTGGCCTCATTTCGTTTAGTTCATTAATAACGACAAGATTAGATTTCGATTCTAGTATTTTGTAAAAATCATAGTTATTATTTACGAGTAAAGTCCCTTCATCCAAATTCTGGTTTATAACATCAATATTGTCAGTAAAAAGTTCAGAAATAATCGGATTATACCTATAACCATAGATATAATGCAGGAGACCGGGGATAATGATTAGTGCGAATAGGATAGTGAGTGGTAAAAGAGCGGAAATCCTTGCGTATGGGTTCTCAGGGAAAAGTCCATACCATTTTTCAAGCAGATACTTAATCCCATGTGCGATCAGTATCGAAAATGGCAGTATAAAGAACACAATTGCATCCGGATTGAAGCCGGTAATAATAATACAAAAAACGAATAGAATGGAGGCGATGGAATTGCGTGACGCGAAGAAACCTTTAGTGGTGGATAATAGGCCTATCATTACCAGCGCAAAATTTGGTAAACTGATAAGTGGTGAAAGAAAAACATTTTCAGTAGTATTATGCCACGAGAACAATGGCGCTAGGCCCATTGAGATATTGCCGAAGAAATGTGAAACTTCAAAATCGCGTGAGAATAATAAAGCCATAATGGTATCTGGATGGTGGATTATACTGATTCCGAGTATAATAAAGCCGCTAAGAATCATTATGATGACGATGATAAGCGGGAGTCTCGGCAGATTTTTAACAATGAATCTGAGGTGAGGTTGCAGTAAGACGAATAGAACACAAAAAATCGCAAAATAAATCATGTATGGCGTAAAAATTGCGCATAGTAAAGCAATTGCAAAAGCGAAACTATATAGCGGCTTCGGACGTTTCTCGCCTTGGATCTTGGAGCCCAACCACAGAAGCAAGGTTGGCCAGAACACAAGCATGATAAGCGGAGTGCCAGATCCAGCCAGGAATAAGAAAGGCGTTGATAATACGACAAGACACGATGATAACAATGAGACATTACTCTTGAACCATCTATTAAGTAGTAGAATAAGAAGAAAACCGAGTAGTAGGCCGACTAAGATGCTGGGGAGTTTAACTGCATAGGTCGATAAACCAAAAATCGAAATGGAAAGCTTCTGAAGCAAACGGTAAGGCAAATCAACTAAATCACCATTCACGATACCATCGCTCCCAAGATAATAAGAACTTGTCGCTGAATCAATTTCAGCTTGCGATAGCCCATTTTGTGCAAAAAGTGGTAGGACTAATAGCAGCATAATGAATGCTAACCCTAAGATAACATAACCAATAACAAACCGGTAACGATACAAAAAAAGTTTGGTAATAGGTTTTTTCTTCACATAAGTATTATAGCACTATTCGTGCTCGGTATCAAGCGACATAAAACGAAGCAATTCTGGATGAAAATATAGTTCAATTTTACCAACTGGGCCATGGCGGTGTTTGGAGATTAGTAGTTCGGTAATATGGGTCTCTTCATAATTGTCATCGTTTTGGCGATAATAATCAGGTCGATGTAGAAACATTACTAGGTCAGCATCCTGCTCGATAGAACCAGACTCGCGTAAGTCGGATAAGACCGGTCGCGGATCGTCGCGCCCGGTAACACTACGTGAGAGCTGTGCAAGGGCGATGACAGGAATTTTTAATTCCCTAGCTAGAATTTTCAATCCACGCGAAATCTCGGTAACCTCTTGTACGCGATTGCCTTTATAGCGATCGGAACCTTGCAGAAGCTGCAAGTAATCAATAATTACGATACCGATATCGTGGTCGTGCATAGCACGTCTGGCCTTGTTGCGTAGTTCCATGATTGTCATAGAGCTCGTATCGTCAATGTAAATCGGCAAATCATCCATCTCATCCATAGCATCTCCCATTTTCTGGAATTCCTCGTCTGTAAGATTGCCAGTTCGCATCTTCCAGTTGTCAATCCCTGAAACATCAGAAATCATCCTATCGATAATCTCGTTTGAACCCATCTCCAATGAAAAGAACAAGACACCTTTTCGATTAATACTAGCAATATTGTAGGCCAAGTTCTGCGCAAAAGTTGTTTTACCCATGGCTGGGCGGGCACCAATGATGACAAGGTCACCTTTTTGAAATCCAGCCGTCTTCTTATCCAAATCGCGAAAACCAGTTTTAAGTCCTCGTAAAGCCCCTTTATTCTTGTGCAACTCATCGATTCGGTCAAACGCATCAGCGAGCAATTGATCGATAGAAACGTAATCGCTTTTAACAATCTTATCGGAAACCTCAAACAGTTCTCGCTCGGCAGAACCAATTAACTCATCCGGATTAGCATCGTCTTGATAGGCCTTTTCGGCGATATTAGTGCCGGCCTTAATTAAGCGTCGCCGTGTGGAAGTTTTCTCGATAATTTCGGCATAAGCCTTGGCGTGTGATGCGGCTGGAACGAAATTTGATAACTCAGCAAGATAAGAGGCCTTACCAATTCTATCTAGCTGTTTCTTGGATTTTAATTCGGCAGTTAGTGTTAGTAAATCGATTGGTTTATGACTATCATACAGGTCGACGATAGCGCTAAAAATAATCTGATGTCTTTCGTCATAAAAGTCACTCGGCTTGACTATGGTCAAGATTTCTGGCAAAACATCATTATTGATAATTAGCGCACCTAGCAAAGATTTTTCCGCCACATCGTCATGTGGTGTAACTCGACCTCCACTATTTTTAGAATGGGCTTGTTCCTCCATCATTTATTACCTCACCGCCCATTATATCAGATATCTTCGAAATGGTTTCATCTTTCTTTTCGGTTAAGGGTAAATCAGATATCTCGTGTATTGTAATTTTTACATTGTCAGAAATAGCATTGAACAAAATCTTCTTATTATTCTCCCTGGTTAAAATTGTCCTCACGATGCGTTTAGTAGGATAAATATGTAGGGTTACACCATCAAAAACATGTTGAGTTTTTAAAAGTTGTGAATATACAGCATCACTCAGTGACTGAACTTTGTCTAGGTAGCCTTGCCAGTCAAAATCATGGGATGGGGGCGGAGTGATCGACTTATCTTCAGTTGCAGAATTGGATTGTGTCTGTTGTTTAGGCTGTGTATATGGCTCGATTTGCGCGTGTTGCTCTGGTTGTGGTTGCGGTTTGGGCTGTGTCTGTTGCGCAGATCTTGCTTGTTGAGTATGTTGCACCTGTGAAGTTGCAGGTCTAACCTGGGCTGCGTCATTATTTATGGACGGCTGCACTGGATTAATTAATGCTACGAGTAGTTTTGCTTCTGCATAAGGTGATTTTACTTCTGGGAGTCTGGATAATAGCTGAATCAGCTCGGGGCTGGGGTCTGCAACGATCGTGCGTAGCATTTCCTCGGCAATCGTCTCAGCTTTGATACCAGAGTTTAGCAAATCCTTCAACCGCTTTGTAATTGATGTAACATCCTGAACCTTAAATGCGTTCAAAAGATCAGCAATAATCTCATCTTGGGGTAGGCCTAAAGCACTCAAAACAAGTTCGGCCGTTATTTGCTTATCTGAAAGTGTAGAAATCTGATCGAGCAACGACAATGAATCTCTAAATGAGCCGCCACCCCGTCGCACTATAATCTTGATAGCATCATCATCAATCGGAATCTTTTCTTTCTCGACAATCTGCTTCAAATGATTAAACATCGTCTCATCGTCGGCCAACTTGAAAGTAAAGCACTGTGCTCTCGACGTAATCGTAATCGGTACTTTATATACATCAGTGGTCGCCATAATGAAGACAACATGCGCTGGCGGCTCTTCCAAAGTCTTGAGTAGCGCATTAAAGGCTTCTTTGGTTAGCATGTGAACTTCATCGATAATGTAAACCTTATATTTGCCACTAGTGGGTGCTATTGCAGCCTTTTCGCGGAGTTCACGGATGTTATCAATACCACGATTGCTGGCGCCATCGATTTCGATAATGTCAATATAATCATCTTCAATCTCGTACTTGAAACCATTAATCTCGTGAGCGAGAATCCTTGCCACAGAAGTCTTGCCACATCCCCTCGGGCCAACAAATAGATAAGCATGGCCAATTTTACCCTGTTCAAGGGCTTTTAGTAAGGGATTTGTGACTTGCTCTTGTCCTACTACATCACTAAGCTTTACGGGACGATATCTTCTATAGAGTGACTTCATAAAAATATTATACCCCACCCCATTTTAAATTCAATAGAGATAATAACGCAAATTACAGAGCGGCTTCCACGGCGGCCCAAGTAGCATCATTGTTGTTTGCAGGAATCACAACAGATACTTGAGAGCCTTCTCGCAAGTGAAAATAAGTCACGGAAGCATAGAGAATTTGATACTCCTTGCCGGCTACCTCAACAAAATATTTGTCATCATGGTGCGTGAGAGTGCCAATTACGGTTTTTCTTTCAACTGGACCAATCTGTTTATAGAGGAACTTACCATCCTCCGTGATAGTTAACTTCATAATATCGCCTTCAACTAGCTTTGACTTAGAAGCATAGTTGGCGGGTACGGGATAATTCTTGCCGTCAGGACCAATCATAATCTGGCCATCAAAGATACCCTCAATAATCTTGCCTTCTGGGCTAGAAACAACGGTCTCACGTGGCGCAGAAATTGTCTCACCATCACCGAGAATCGAAATCAAAAGCTCCTTCGCGGCGGATAAATTAGTCTCTGCTTCACTGAGCAGGCTGCGTAAACGCTTTATTTGTTTTTCTGGTATTTCAGACATCACCTCGCATTCCTGTCTAAATATAGTATTAATATTATAATATACCTTGCCGCACTCAAAGTCAAGTATTTTTTTGTAAAGTTTTCCACGCTAAAAACAGTGGTAGTCGTAAAAATGTTGTAAAAATTACAATTATTCGGACTTCCAAAGCCCTGTGTGTTTTTTTCCGTCAAAGATCATGGTTGGAATACCTCTGACCTTCAGCTGATTCTCGATAATACTTTTATTCTCGGTCATTTTATCGGTAATTTCGGGGAAATCAACAATTTTATGTACCTCAGCCATACTGTCCTCATCAAAACCTGCCTCTATTAGCCAAGATTCAATCTTGTTGATTGCATCCTTTTTGGAATAGTCGTTAAGGAATCTATCCTGATAGGAAATCCCCTCACTATTTTTGTCCGTGAAAATCCGATCGATAATTAATAATGAAAGCCCAGAGCGAATCTGCTCTACCGCAAACATGTATCGAACAATTATTTCGGAATTCTTAAATTTATAGTTCCCCTCTGCATCCTGGATGGCAAAAGGAACCAATCGTACATTGTACTTATCGAAGAACCCGGCAGCTTTCTGGTTGCGGTAGGATATCATGCAGACTGAACAGAGTGGATCAAAAATATCAATAGCAGCTGGCGCCTCATCGGTATTGTTGCCACTTGCGTCAATATAATTGAAATTATAATCGTCTGGATTGTATGATTTAAACTTATCTGGGATAGCTTCAAAAATCTCGCCCCATTCGGTAAACCATCGCCCAGCCGCCTCGAGCGGGTTCTGAGGTTCGGATTCATCGATTGAGCAGATTTCGGATCCAAGCGTGCAAGCCGAAGGCTTAGTTACATTACATGAACCTAATGCCCAAAGAGCCAGTAGCGACTTGATAGCGGTTAGAATTGCCCAGATTGTAACGATAACTATTACGACAGACAACACTTCAATTAGAACCGAAAGTGGTCGCACAAGTTTCGGATGCTTTAGCATTATCTTTGAAAGTAGGGTGTTTTTGATATCCTCTTTAAATCCTGTCTCACATTTTTGTAGACGAACCTTTTTAGAAAGACACCCCCAGGCCTTTTTCATTGCTTTAAGATATGCTTTGCCGACGTGCGGCTTAAAGATTGATATTCCGGCTACAAATATTCCAATTAAAGCCAGAATGATAAATGCAGCTATACAGACCATATTGAGATTATTTTAGCACTAATGGATTATTTTTTCCATAACTTTTTTGACTTTATCGATATCTGCAGTAGTATTATGTAGGCCAAGCGAAAATCTCACTAGCGGCGGCAAATGCAAAACGTGGTCTAGGTAATAGTGGGCGCAAAAGTATCCAGTTCTTGCCATAATATTCTCTCGTGATAAAGCACTACCAAGCATATGTGAATCAACTCCCTCAACATAAAAAGAGATGGTTGGATTAGGCGCTTGATTAACTAGATGAACTTTTGGCGAACTAGATAGATAATTATAGAGTTCAGTGTAATTAGTTTCTAGATCTTTCCAGGCTGACTTTGGTAGATTCATTAGCCATTTGAGTGCTGCATTTAGGCCGACAATTTCACCCCAGGCCTGTAGCCCAGCCTCAAATCGTGTGTAGCGGTGTTCTTTACCTTCCGCCGAAAGAATATAACTGTCTTTCATTACATCGTCAACCATACCGCCGCCCAAGATTAGTTCATCCATTTTTGAAATCAAATCATTTTTCCATATAATTACACCAAGAGATGGAGCGTATAGTTTATGCGCAGAAAAACAAATTGCGTCAGGTTCGGTGGCATGTAGAATGTCAGAAGAATGTGCCATTGCCTGTGCCGCATCGATAATAACGATACCCTTAGCTTGGTGCACTTTTTTGATTAGTTCAGAGATGTTTAACAACTTGCGCCCATCAAAATTAGAGGCACAGTTTAGTACTACGACGGCCTTGGTAAAATCGTATTTATCTAAATCGATTGACCCATCATCACGTCTACTAATTAACTCGCGCGGTAATCCTGTCCTTTTTGAAAAGGCGATGCTAGACAGAAACGGTGAGTTGTGTTCAATCTCGGTCGTGATGATTTTGTTAAAATTAGACGAATTAAGCTGAGACAAGATTAAATTAATACCATAAGTCGTATTCAATGTGAAGGAAACGGTATAGTTTTTTGGCTTTAGTCCGGCATACCTTAAGACAAGACTCCGAGTTTCTTCTACAATTTCATCAGTTATAACGCCCCATTTGTACTTTACGCGTTCGCCACAGGAATTGTGACTAGTATAGTAATTAGAAACTGCATCAATGACGCATCGTGGCCGGAGGCTTTGACATGCCGCATCGAGATATACTTCCCCCTCTTTTAGGTAATCAAAATCTTTCATGTTAATTATTATATAACAAAAAACGCCCAGATGGGCGGTTTTTGTAAATTAGTCAACCATGTTTATACTAAGTTGTTTTGTTATGCTAATTCGACTGTAGCACCAGCGTCTTCGAGAGCTTTCTTCATTGCCTCAGCGTCAGCCTTAGCAACCTTCTCTTTGACGGTTGCAGGAGCGCCATCGACAATAGCTTTAGCTTCGCCAAGACCAAGTCCAGTAGCTTCCTTAACAGCCTTAATGACTGCAATTTTCTGTGCGCCAGCATCCTTTAATACGACGTCGTACTCGGACTTGCCTTCATCAGCGCCAGCAGCATCACCGCCAGCAGCTACTGCAGCTACTGCTGCAACTGGCTCAATGCTATATTCATCTTTTAATAAGGTTTTTAGTTCGTTAACTTCAAGCACGGTCATATTGACGAGCTCTTCAGCCAACTTCTTAATATCAGTTGCCATATATTTCCTTTCGGTTGTTAATGATTATTTGGTTGCTTCTTCAGCATGTTTCTCAAGACCAGAGACGATACCATTGACGCCAGATAATAATGTATCCACAATCTGTGCGATAAGCTCGTTCTTGGTTGGAAGGTTACCAAGAGTGGTAACTTCTTCCTTTGACATGTTCTTGCCGTCTTCAGCAAAGCCACCAACAAGTTCCATTTTGTCGTGTGTCTTTGCGAATTTAGCTAGAACCTTAGCCGCATCAAAATCGTCATCAGAACCAAGCGCATAGAGAAGCTGACCCGTCAGGTCAGAAGTCTCGGTGTCCTTAAAGGCGCCAATTTCTTTCATTGCAACTCTAACAAGTCGATTCTTTACGACTTTGATTTTGACACCAGCTTCGCGTGCCATTTTCCTAAGCTCTTGGAGCTCTTGAACAGTCAAGCCCTGGTATCTTGCATAAACGACCATCTTAGTGTCGTTTAGTAGAGCGGTAAGATCTGCAACCAATGTTTTCTTTTTATCCTTTGTAATTGCCATAAAAAGTTCCTTTGGTTAATTTAAATTATATTGTTTTTTGGTTGACTAATTGTTAATAAACGTCACCAAATAAAACAAGATTTATCCTCGGCGACCTAATTAAGGCTAAGCCCGTCGCTGTCTTTGGTAACTCTTTCCATTATAGCACAAAAACCCGAAAAAATCAATCTTCGCCAGCCCAAAATGCGATACTATAAGAGATGTTTGGATGTTGTAAGCTGAAAAATACTACCAACTGCCGATAGGCCAATCAGAATCGGCCAATAGAAGGTTTGCATACTAAGTTGCGGAAAGAATGCAAAGATAACAAGTGTAAGGGCGTAAGCCCCAGTTATAGCCGTAGCCACTACTATCGCTGGTCGCATTAGGGTGACAGCAAGGCCTGCTAAAATGACACCAATTATTGCTCCGATAGCAAGTGTTTGTATCTCAGTTCCAAAATATCTTACCGTTACAATCATCGTAAGAGCAAAACAAATTCCGCCTAGGCAAAGCTTTTCTATCGTAAAGCCGAGTAACGCCAGCAGTAAACCGCCAGCAATTGGTAGAAGATTCTGCCATAAAGGATTACTAATAAGGTCTGGAGCGAAACGGTCAATCGTAGGAAAGAGCATCACCACAAGGTTGAAGCCAAGAATGAACCAAATAATAAAGAAGGCAATTCTCTTGATACGATAGCCAAATAGCATCAATGTTAGGCCAAGTAATATGAAGATAATTAATTGGTATGTTTCCATTTTAACAATAGTATCCATAAATAAAGTATAGCACAAAAAAGCCCTAGAATTAGGGCTTTTTGCGACTATAAATTAATTATAGAGATTCTCTACCGGAATTGAAGGGCCCATAGTTGTAGTTATAAAAACCGACTTGACATAAGAACCTTTGATTGATGCCGGTTTTTGAGACTTAAGTGATTCAAAGAAAACGGTTGCATTCTCAAGAATCTTATCGGCGCCAAACGAAACTTTGCCAATGCCAATATGAACAATTGATTGTTTATCGACACGATATTCAACCTTACCAGCTTTAGATTCCTTTACGGCTTTTTCAATGTCGTTCGTCACTGTACCAGCCTTTGGATTTGGCATGAGACCTTTAGGTCCGAGCACGCGAGCATATTTACCAAGTTTTGGCATATACTGAGGTGTAGAGATAAGAACGTCAAAGTCAATTGCGCCTTTTTCGAGCTTTTTCAAGAACTCTTCATCTTCAGCGTAGTCAGCACCAGCAGCCTTAGCGGCCTTACAGACATCTGCAGGTGCAAATACTGCAACCCTCACTTCTTTACCATTACCGTTTGGTAGAACAAGGGTAGAACGGATATTTTGGTCTGCCTGCCTTGGATCAACACCGAGACGAACATGCAGTTCAACGCTAGCGTCAAACTTGGCTGGACTAGTCTTAATAGCAAGCTCAGTTGCTTCTTTAAGCGAATAAATCTTATTCTTTTCAATTAATTTGGCCGATTCCTGATATTTCTTACCGCGGCGCTCTAGCTTTGGGCGTACGATAGGTGCAGCACCCTTAGGCTTTACTTCCTTATCCGCCGCCTTGCGCTCTTCCTTGCGCGCCTGGCGCTCTTCTTCAGCCTTAACTTCCTCAATATGTTTCTTGGACTTCTTACCAGACTTGGCGAATGTTTCTGGCTTAGTCTCGGAAGAAGCATCTGTTTTTTTGGCTTCTGTATCTTTGATAGCCGTTTCGACTTCTGCAGCTTTCGCAGCTTCAGGCTCTTCGACCTGATTTGTAGATTTGACTTTTTCTTCAGTCATTTTTCCCTTTCTGTGGTTCAAACGATATAATCTCCCACAATTCAAATTAATACTTATATTATAACAAAAAACTCAAGAAATTTCAAGCAAAAATCTCCCTTATACGGGGAGATCCTTGAAAAGTGAAACTGTGTAGGTTAAGATTAGTCAACGACCTCAACACCCATCGAACGAGCAGTACCAGCTACAACCTTAATTGCGCCTTCAATGTCGATGGCATTCAGCTGTTCCATCTTCTTCTCAGCGATATCTTTTAGCTGAGCCTTGGTAATTTTACCAACCTTATCGACGTTAGGCTTACCTGAACCTTTCTCAATCTTAATCGCTTCGCGAATAAGATCATCAACTGGTTGTCCAAGGCAAGTCCAATCGAAAGAGCGATCTTCGAATACACGAATATGAACAATTACGTTCTTACCCATTAAATCTTTGGTCTTTTCATTGAATGGATTAATAAAATCCATCATATTGAGTCCCCACTGACCTAATGTTGAACCAACCGGAGGACCTGCGGTCGCTCTACCAGCTGGAATACGTAATTTCAAATTGCCAATAACTTTCTTTTCTGCCATTTTGAATTATTCCTTATTAAGTTAATATTGTAGAAGCTTGCGTAACTCCTATTATTATACTACAAAAATGTAAAAAAGTAAATAAACGGTATATGCATGTGTTAATTAACCGCATGCGAGAACTATAATTGCTTTACCTGCAAAGCATCCAGCTCGACTGGCGTTTCGCGTCCAAACATCGAAACCATGACCTTAAGTTTGCCTTTATCGGCATCAATCTCGGAAACAGTTCCATCGAAACCTTTGAATGGACCGTCAGTAATAGAAACCACCTCGCCAACATCATATTTTACAGAAAACTTCGGATCCTCAACGCCCATACGCTTCTTTATCTTGGCAATCTCTCTATCCGATACTGGTGTTGGTTGAGTGCCATTGCCGATAAAACCAGTCACGCCAGGAGTGTTACGGATAATGTACCAAGTTTCATCAGAAAGTTTCATATCAACTAGAACATAGCCCTGCAGAATCTTGCGGTCGACAATCTTTCGCTTGCCGTTCCTAATCTCGATTTGTTTTTCTTTTGGAACGAGAGCCTCAAAAATTTTATCGGCCATCTCTACGGTGTTGACGCGCTGGTTAATCGAGTCAGCGACTTTGTCTTCATAACCAGAGTAGGTCGAAATTGCGTACCAGGCTCTAGTGTCATCATATCTATTTACTGCCATATATTTACCTTTCTTTATTTACTTAATAAAATGCTGAATAGCCATGAGAAGAACATATCAAGCAGAGTGATAATTACTACAAAAAGAGCAGTGTAGATTATCACAGCTAAAACCATCTTCCAAGTAGCTTTGCGATTCGGCCAGCGAACCTGTCTAAGTTCGCGCCAGGAATCACGTAGATACCTTCCAAGATAAACGAAAGGTCTAATCAGGATAAAAGGTTTATGTTCTGTATTTGCCTGCTTCTTAGCAAGCCTCTCGGCCCTTTTGGCTTGTTTACGATTAGCCTTTTCTAACTTTTTGTCTTTAACGACAACTTTCTTACGAGTAATTGTCGGCTCGCTCGACTCAACTCTTTTCGAAGAGTCATCGCTTGCTTTAATTCTGGTGATTTTAGCCATCTTACTCCTTTTATATATCAAAAAAGTCTGATACCAGACTTGTCAATAGTATACTACTTTGGAAATAAATAGTCAAGGTAATCATTCATCATTCGAGCGCCGGAAATTATCGGCAAAAATGCACCGAGCTGACGTCGTACCATGAATTCAAGATCAAAGTCATTTTCCCAAACCGCGATGGTATCTTGCATCTGCTGATAAAGCATGTCGAGTTCGCTATCTTCATCCGGGCCATTAACATTAAAATAATCACTCATGCGCGCATCTGCAACTCCGCCATCATGTGTGGAAATTAGCAGATTAAGATTGGCAACATCTTTCATCCAACTGGTGCCACAAGCTTCTAATCCAACAATGGGCACATTGATTGCAACGTTGCTCCCACATGATAGACCGAAGGCAAGGTTTTCGTCATAATCAGCAAGATAGTGAACGTGATTTTTTAAGTAATCATCACTAGAAATAATATCGAGTATTTGCTTAAGTTTTACAGACATTGACATATCACCAGTATGAAGTCGGCCAGCCAGAATGTAATGAGCGCCACGTGGTTCTAGAATACTTCTAAGTCGTTCGGCATCTCTGAACGGCAACTCTGGTCGCTTGTAGTCGACAAAACGACGTTTGAAATCAAAGATGAAGTCATCGTTAGTGAACTGCAAGATATCGCCGTTTTGGTCGGGGCGATTTTTCAAAACATCATTTAGGATACCCCTTCCAATAGCTTTGTATTGCCGAATACTATCTGCCGATAAAGCGGATAGCTTTTGGAGATAGTTCTTAGTGGGAAGATTGATATCGTCCAAAATAGCATAGTCGTGGTAAAATTCCATCAAACTTGGTGACACCCAAGTGTCTAAATCGATACCGTTTGTGATAGCCTTAAATTTCACCTTATTGCCAGAAACATCGTGGTAGTTTGCTACCCGAGCATGCAATTTAGAAACACCACTCTTTAACTCGGCAATTTCAATCGTGGCAGAAGATAATTTGATGCGTCCATGCTCGAATTTGTCGGATAGCCACTTTTGCACAGCTGCCGAACGTAAATTCGGGAAGACGAAACGTTCAAACTGTTCATAGGTGAATTCAGCTTCAGCTGCCTGTACTAGAGTGTGATTTGTGTATAATGTGTGTTTTCTAGTGTAGACTACAGCTTCGTAGAAATCCATACCATTGCTGGTTAGTTCATCGAGTCGTGCTAACGCACCGAAAAAAGTCGCAACTTCATTTAATTGCATAATCGCAGGTTTAAGACCTAGTAATTTTAAAGCAGAATATCCACCAAACCCCAAAGCAACCTCCTGATAAAGCCGATGATCGGAACTGCTTAATCCAGAATATAATTCACCAAAATTTGGCTCAGTAATGGCAACTATACGCGAACTGCCGAATCTCTTTTCAATCACATCAAGCTTACAGAGAGTACTACAACATCTAATAAAGATATTATCAACAAAACTAAAACCATATTTATGATAGTCAACATTTTCGTGAATGTCTTCAATTGTGCCATTTTTCAAGACCTGATGTGTTTCAGATGGGTAAAAAGGCGTAATTAAAACAAAAGGAACCTGCATTTTATCAGCAATTCTTCTAGTGTCGGCCGCGAGGACACCAAGGCCGCCTCCGCCGCGAATACCATTACGTTTGTCATATAACTCAATTGTCCAGTACGTATAGGGTCTCTCTGCTGAAAGAGCTTTAGTGAGATGTGACCTTTCGACCGCATCATAAAAAATATCAATATCTTCAATGTTTTCTAACGGATGATAAAAATAGTCACTTCCTGCCATATGTAACTATTTTAGCATAATTATTTTGTGGTACAAGACCATATATTATTGTATTTAATACCAAAAATTTTTCGGTAATTGTTCTGCTATTCTCTTATGAAAGTCCCAATCAAAGCCTTCAAGTTTTTTAGGTTTATCAGATTTGAAATAAGAGTCACGGATTTCTTTGGCGGTCATAATCTTGCCAGGAATTAGGCGATACTTTTTGCCAAAATTAAGCCCGCGTTTGTAATTCTTAGGTGGTAAAACCGCCATTGGTAGAAAATCGCAGTTCATCTTCGGGTCAGAGTACAGTTTCAGGGCCAACATTGACATAGTTGGAATGACATCCTCCTTTTTCTTATAAACATCTTCATTCTTAAAAACTGTAGCTTGCCGCGTAGCGGAAGGAGCGACGAATACTACGCCACCGTTCTTAAGGCCATCATGCGAGATTTTAGTATAAATGTCTCGAAACTCTTTTTTTATTCTCTTCCCCTCGGCGTAGAGCAGTGAACCCTCTTTCAGATTCATTTTTTGCCAGGTCGAAGGAGTAATGGTGGGTGTAATAATGATACCTAGCCGCTTAATTCTGTCAAAATTAGGAGCTAGCGATTCGTACCAAGGCAAATTTACCGGAAAATACATTGGTTTGTCGCCCATAATATCAATCTTCATTGTAAGTATTCTAGCAATTTCACCAAGTGACGGATGGTTAAAGCCAACTACAAGACCGTTTTGACTATCTTTCGGCATCCCAGAATACGAACCAGGTGTAATCTTAGAAAGAGTTTTGACCAGTTTGCGTCGAGCTGCCTCATTGTGTTCCGGTATATTCTTCTTAGGCCCGGTCGTCCGGAAAAAATAGTTAATCGCGGCATTACAAGCTTTGCCAACTGGAACCATTTCTTTGCGTAGATTCTCGGCTCCAAGCGTAGCTAGTAATGAATAATTCTCATGCTGTATTTTATCAATAATCTCATCAGCACTGAGGGTCTGTAATTCTTTCTTTGTGAAAATGTTTTTACTTCTTGCCATGATGCCCTAATTATAGCACAAACAATACGGAATGATGATGCGAACCCGGCGTTTCTCTAAAATACAAAAGCCTTTCTTATATTTAATCACACTTGTGATAATCAATCTAGAAATCAATATTTGACAGATAATAATAATTATGCTATTATATTAAGAATAAATTGGTGTTTTATCTTATGATAGGACATCAATAATGGATATTTCGTATTTGCTTATAAGGAGGGATAATATGAACGAGTACGAAAAAGGATTAAAAAGACTCCAATCCGCAGAGGAGGAGGTCAAGGAACTTCGGAAACAGGAGGATAGCGTAATTGAAAGAATTATGCATTCCGAAGAAAATCTTAGCTATATCAATGAGCTAAAGGCCTTGAGAAAAAGAGAAGCAGACGTCCTCCAGGAAGTATTTGCGATTGTCTGCGGTATTGTGTGCGTCAATAGTTGTCTCATGAAAATGAAGTAGCTATTGACACACAAAAGAAAACCCCGAACAAAATGGTCGGGGTTTTACATATATTTAATATTCCATTTTTTATCATGATTATGCTATAATAAAAACATGCGAGAGTGTTGGAGTGAGGGCTTGTGAGGGGCCCGATAAAAAAGATATTAATTATAAATATACTCGCATTTATCAGCCTACTTTTTTCAAGTCGGGCAGTTTTTGCTGAATCGGAATTATCGATTTCAATTTCTTCTGATTCCGTTCATTTCAACCTATTTCCGGGTGAATTTGGCTCTGAAAACCAGACCATAACCGCTTCCACAACTGATTCGGCCGGTTATACAATCAGATTAACCACAACAGGTGATTCTTCTGCTTTGGTCAACGATCTAGATAATTCAAAAACAATTCCTACCTTCACCCCACCAAGTGGTTCATCTAGTATCCCGGCTGACCTAATTGGTGACGGCTATGGTTATAGTGTGGACAGTGGCGCAAACTATTCACCAATACCAGAACCTCTAGATGCCCCCGCTGTATTATTTAAAACTACAACGACTGGCGGCAACAATCACACACTGACTTTCGGCGTAAAAGCCCCTACTTCTATTCAGTCTGGTACTTATAGCAATACTTTTAATATCGTCATAGTGGCAAACTTGTTACCTTGCCCAGCAGGCAACATCTGCTATGCTGGCAATGGCGATGATGGAACTGGGACAATGATTGATCAACCTGCTAATTCTAATTCAAGTATTGATCTATTGGCGTCTAACTTTTCTCGCCCAGGTTATGGATTCGCAGGTTGGAATACTGAACCGGATGGCTCAGGCACTAATTACGGTCCAAATCAATCAATTACCACTGGTGATATTTCTGCCACTGGGCTACAGCTTTATGCTAACTGGATACAATCCTCAGGGAATCTACAAGGTTGGAACGGTTGCAACGAGATGACAGCTATCCGTTATGATGACGTCACCGGTGATTTGATCGTAGCCCAGAATAGCATTACGGCTCTTACAGATTCCCGTGACCAGAACACATATACTGTAGTTAAATTTGCTGATAATCAGTGTTGGATGACTGAAAACCTCCGCCTAGACCTTAACGCCGAAAATCTTGAGATAAATACCAGTAATACAAACAAGCCAACTGCTGATTTTATCACGGCAGCCAATGACCATCCTGTTTCATCAAATAGTTTTTGTAGTTACAATAATGCTAGCTGCAATGACCAAATTAAATTTAATACCAATAATACAAAACGTGGTCCAACCATTTCGTATGATACGATTGGTGATTCTGCTTCCTGGTACTCTTATGGGAATTACTACAACTGGTATACCGCTACTGCGGGTAATGGCACCTATGGTTTAAATACGGAGGGTGCAGCAGCGGTCGGCGATATTTGCCCAGTGAATTGGCGGTTACCGTCTGGATACGGTAACCTTAGCGACCTGGCGGTTTTGGACATCTCTATGGGCGGAGATGGTAAGAAGCGCAATACTGCCACGGCAGAGGGTGCGGCTTCTTCAAAGCGATGGCGCACTTATCCATATAACTATATTCTAAGCGGCGAGTACCGAGGCGATACAGGATACAATCGTGGCACTTCAAGTAGCTATGCTACACTCAACGCGGCCAATGCCAATAGTACCAATAACCTCTGGTTAAAACCCGATGACAATCGTGTGAATTCCAACAATACAATGAAAAACCGAGGACAAACTGTACGCTGCCTATTTAATCCGGGCTATCACATCAATGGCAATATCCATTATGACGCTAATGGAGGAACTGGCACTATGGCGGATGAAAATAATGTCAACTTTAGTACGGCGGTTGCTGCAAATAATGCTTTTACGAAAACATATTTTGAGTTTGTGGGCTGGAATACTAAAGCTGACGGCTCTGGTGTGGTCGTAGCAGAAGGAGGTGCAGTAGCTGGCGCTGCAGATAAAATGGGTATTACTGAAGGCCAAACGCTTACCCTGTATGCCACTTGGCGTTCGTTGTATAGCTTGGTCTATGATGGTAACGGCGCTATGAACGGCACTATGACAAATGCCAAAGTCAATAATCTTGATTTAGGACAGAGGGCTCTTGTCTCGCCTAACTTTTCTCGTACCGGATATGGTTTTGCGGGCTGGAGTTTAGATAGCGATGCTGGCACAAAAATGATGAATGGACAAAATGTGACAGTGTATGGTCCAAACGAATCCATCACCATTGACAGCAACTTTTTCGCAAATGCCGATCAAGATTATCAAATCACACTTTACGCGGTATGGCTTTCGGAAGATTCTAACTATACCATGCAATCATTCGGCACGAACGAATGTGATGCTTTGAGCCTTGGCGATGTTATTGCTCTTAGAGATATTCGTGACGGTAATACTTATGCTGTCGCTAGACTTGAAGATGGGAATTGCTGGATGACGGAGAATCTACGCCTTGATCCTTCCACTACTACCTTCACCAGTAGTAATACTAATTCGCCTACCGCTGATTTCATTGTGGCTGCTTCTAATTCTACTAGCTCTAATACATTATGCAATGACGATGAGGACACTTGTGTAGATACAATCCAATACAATACAAACACATTAAATCGCAACTATTCTCCGTCACACAACAACAATAGTGTTAATAGGTCCTGGTATAGCTATGGCGTGATGTATAATTGGTTCACCGCTTCGGCTGGTAATGGTACTTTTGACACAAGTAACACTGATGTTGCTGGTGATATCTGTCCAGCTGGATGGCGCTTGCCAACTGGTGGTCCGAATGGAGAATTTGTAGCACTAAATAATTTAGCCAATAACGGCTCTGCGGTAACAGATGCTGGGTTAGTGAAATTCCCTGACAATTTTATTTATTCTGGTGACTTTAACCACGATACGCCTAAAGGGCGCAACGATTATGGTCGCTATTGGAGCGCCACGCCCGATGGTGATCTTAACGCCTATCGACTCGGCATCGTCTCCAGTAATCCAACTCCGGCGGGATCATATAAAAAATGGGATGCTTTTGCTGTTCGATGTATTAAGGAGGGCAGTGCAGTGATACCTGACACCAAAGAATATATCCTCGATTACGATACTGGTAATTATGCTACTGATGTTCCGGATGACGAAATTACTACTAGTCAAAACAACTCATATGACTTTACTCTTTCTACTAATGTCATTCCTCACGTTTTCGGCTATCAATTCTTAGGCTACAGCACGACGAGTGGTGACACTACGCCTGACTATGTCTATGACGCGGCAACTGATACCTTCACGCCGAATACTATTACCATTAATTCTACCGGTGATTCTACGACTGTGACGATTTATGTCGTATTTCAGGAAGATACCTGCCCAGCTGATCACATTTGCTATTTCGACAATGGCGCGAGCGGCGGCATCGGTACCATGGCGAATCAATCCGCTATTTCTAATAGTACCGCTACGCTTATTCCATCTAATTATTCCAAGACAGGTTATGGATTTGCTGGCTGGATTGAGTCAGAAGACGCAGTTCCCTACGGCCCGAATGCCACAATTAATACCGGAGACCTTAGTTCTTCAGGGCTAAAGCTCTATGCGAAATGGATACCTTCTTCTGGTGATCTTCAGACTTGGAGTGGTTGCAACACTATGACCCAAGGCGAAATGATAGCATTAACCGATATTCGCGATAGTCAAACCTATGCTGTAGCTAAACTAGGTGATGAAAAATGTTGGATTGTCGAGAACTTAAGACTAGATCCTGGCACCGCCACTATGACTAGCCAAAATACGAATAATCCAACTGCTGATTTTCTGGATATCGTTAATGAAAGCGACGTTTCCCTTTCGGCAAAAACCTTATGCGCCACTCGTGGTCCTGCATGCACTGATCAAGTTCAATATAACGCCAATAACTTAGATGATAGTCTCACGCAAACTTACGATTCGGATGGCAATGACGTAGCTTGGTATGGGTATGGCGTTTATTATAACTGGTATACTGCCACTGCTGGGAATGGCACGTTCGCCACTATGGAGCAGAGTGGCCCAAATCATGATGGTGTGCTGAGTGGAGATATTTGTCCTGCCAACTGGCATTTACCGACTGGCGGTAGTAATGGCGAATATGATGTTTTGAATAGAGTTATTAATAATAGCTCAACCACATCGGATGTTGTCTGGCGCGCATACCCAAATAATTTTGTTTGGTCCGGTGACTATAATAATACTATAAGAAATTCGAGCTATTCAAATGGTAGGATGTGGACAGCGACCACGAAGGACAACGACAACGCTTATCGACTCGGATACGCAGTTGGAGTAATGCAGGCAAGCTCAAGAGCTTACGAAAAATGGGATGGTTTTGCTGTTAGATGTGTCTTCAATAGTGCTGCAGCCTATAATAATGTCACAGTGTCATTACCGCAGAATGTTAGTAAAGTCACATTTTATAGCAGTCTTTATGGCACCACAACTGCAACTAGAACAGACAACGTTGTTGGACTGGCTAAAGGAGTGACATATACTATAACCGCCACGATTGCATCTGGTTATAAACTGAATAACTGGACTCGTAGTGCGAATGGTACCATAGGTGATACCAGCCAGAATCCTACTACTTTTGTTATCACTGGCGATACTACCCTCGGCATTTCAGTCAGTCAAGATTCTGAATATACTGGGCTAGAGCCTCCAGTATCTTGCAACACCCCAGTTCCGGGCATTACTTATATGCAAGATATTAATGCTAGCAACTATAACACCGTACTGGAGTCGCTTATTGATGAAGAGCCTTACTATCTAAGGGATTCCCGTGACAATGAGCCTTATTGTGTTTCGAAACTAGCTGACGGTCGACTCTGGATGCTAGATAATCTGAGGCTAGATTTGGGCAGTAGTGACACATTAAATAACGTTAACGCATCAAATACTAACGCTTCTGCCACGGCGCTCCAGTATCTCAAGAATGGTGGCGGTACTGCGAGCGATCAGTATCCTACTGCCGCTCTTAACAGTGAGGCTTGGGTAGATAGTGGTCAAGATTATTACAGCGTACCGATGTCGGTTTCTTCTGGTACCTGTTTGTATTCGGGTTCTTGTGTCAATGAAAGCAATAGTCAATGGACTAAGGATTCTACGGTTCCAGTCTATGGAAATGGCAGCGGGAAGGTTGGCGTTCTGTATAACTACTGTGCCGTCTCTGCGGGTACCTATTGTTATGGCGATGGCACAAGCAAAACTAATATTCCTGGGACAGATTCCAAGCCTGACTCTCTCTATGATATAGACGGTGACATCTGCCCGGCTGGTTGGTATGTTCCCACCGGCAGAATAGCTGGCGACCTCTATAGCCTCTACAATTATTATGGCTATAGAGACGCGAGCTCTCCCAATAGTTTGCAATACAAGACATCTATACCGTTTGCAGGAAGCTTTATTTCAGGCAAGTTGAATAGTAACCCGACTTTCCAAGGTTCTATTTGGACCTCTACGAGAGACGCGAGCTCAAACCCACAAGAATTTCTCGTAAGGCAAAATACGATAGTGATGGCTAATAGTCTTTCTCACAATCACGCAATGGCTGCTAGATGCTTACTTAACACTCCAGTCGACACTTCTAGCGATACTACCCTAACGACTGCCAGCAGTGCTAGCTTAACGACTATTAATAATATCGCCCCAACAGATGCTGATGATGCTGCTTTGACAAATACTGATGATACTGCTTTGACAGATGCTGGTGACGCAGACCCGACAGATGTTGATGACGCCGCCTTGACGGATACTGATGATGCTACTTCGACCAATGATGATGTTGCTTCGACAGATGATGACGATGTTGTTTCGACGAACGCAGATGAAGTTACTCCAAAGGATGTTGAAGAAATTACCCTGACGGATATTAGCGAGGTTATTTTGACAGATAATGATGAAGCTGCCACGAAGGATACTAAACGGATCGAAAAACACGTAGGTGTGGGGGATAGGTAATCCCTATATCCCCTGCGAGCCAGATAATTATATTACGAAGAAACTAGGGACTTCGTCCCTACGGTCTACTCAGAATATAAAAAATACTAGAGCAAGCTCTAGATTTTTCATATTCTTCGTATCCCTAGGAGAGCTTCGCTCTCCTAGTTTCTTCTATCTAAAGATTCTCTTGGCTGGGGATGAGGGATTCGCATCGAGCGAAGCGAGATACGAGTCCTGCTTTTTGATGT
>DFGN01000001.1 GCA_002371235.1 Candidatus Saccharibacteria bacterium UBA3749
AATTGTTAAAATATTTCTAAAGACTTCTAAAATACTTGCTCGCAGCTTTAGACTGATACCATCTTATCGCAGACGACATTTTTTGTCAATACTTTTTTTCGCTTTTTCAGCACTTTTTCGCATTTTTTCGTTTTTTGTAGGTAGAAGCCACCAAACTATCAATAAAACTCCGAGAGTATTCAAAAATATGATCCACCATGGCATCGCCATACCATTACCATTGCGTTCCGAATAGTTCCCTATCTCACCGGTATCGGGTACTCTTAATCCACCTTCAGACACCGAAGCTGCGTCGTTAACCCTGAGCTGATTAGTTGACTCCAGAGTCGTGCCGCTAACCTTGAGCTCGTTTGTTGGCTGCGGAGCAGAATTCACTATTGATTTCGGGATAGAACCCACTATTGATTCTGGAATAGATACTGTTACCGGCTCTGGGTTCTCTTCTAGAATTGGCGCTAAACTTGGTTCCGGAATTGGTTTGGTATCCGCATCATCTGTAGAGCCCGACATTTCCTCTTTAACTTCATCTTCCACTTCTTCTGCTGATGCCTGAGGCAACTCATCATCCTGTGGCGGCAGCTGGGACGATTCTTCCTCTTGCGAGAGTTGTTGAAGCCGTTCCTCTTCTTGCAGCGACTGCTGGAGCAACTCTTGCAGCGAAGACTCCGAAACTTTGCCAAGTTCACAAGTGAGCTCTTCTTCGCGATTTTTAAGGTAATGAATTATTTCTTCACGACTACAGTAAACCGTTTTGATGATGGCTGGTTCCGAAGGAGCAGCATTATCTTCAGTTATCTGTTCTCTAGGTGGAAAATATGAAGCCCACTGATCGCCCGAGAAATATAGCTGACACTCGGCACCAGTTTGATAATCCGGCGCATTAAGACAGCTTGAATAATGGAAGGTTCCCTGAGCATTAAACATGTTATTCTTAGCGAAAATGGAATAATTAATTCTCCCGTGTGTGTTATTGATGATTTCCGAGCCAGCAATGGATAGTTCAGTCTCCTCCCATGCTGGGATCCAGTTATCTCCATTTGTTTCCGAATCACCTTCGTATATCAGATGGTTCTCTACTGCACCTTCGGTGATTCTGTCATTGTGATTAAAAGCCTGGCCTTCTTTGGGTTCAAGCCAGTCGATATGGAGGCTTTCGAGTTGTAATTTTTCGTTGATGCCCATGCGCTTTAGCATCATATCCTCGTCGAAAAATAGCACTTTAATAGTCTCTTCGATAGGATTAATCGCTGTAATCCAGAATTGTGCTTCCAATAAATTATTAAGTGCACTATATTTTGGCCCTCGCTCAATCAGACTAAAGTCAAATTCCATTTTACAATCTTGATTATCGCCACATTCCGTGGTTTTTTCCTCTTCAACTTCCCTGTTAAATTCTAATAATTCCTCTACTGACCACCAAGTTGTACCTTTGTCTTTAATTGCCGCGAAGGTTGGGCTCGGCGGCCCCATAACAACTCCTAGTATTAGGCCGGACGAAATTAGTGCAGGTATTTTTTTCATATTACTCCTCTATTTAAATTTATTATGCGAAGAGTATAAACATGGCTACTTAGATTATTCAACCCACCAAGAACGAGAAATAAACTTGAGAATTACAATTTTTGGCATAAATGTTTTCGCGAATGCCGCTTACGCTAAGTACAGACAGGGGTAAGAGCACAAAAAGCCAAAAACCGCAATCTGTGTGCGGTTCTGACCTGATTTAGCTGATAGTAACTATTTTGACTCTTGAGAGTCATCGTTAGGTTCGTTCGAATCATCCTCTTCAGGAAGAACGATACCAATAGAGGCGACAGTGTCACCTTCGCTCATCTTCATGATGCGAACACCCTGAGTGGCGCGACCTAAAGTTGGAATCTCCTTCATGGCGACACGAATAGCTTGCCCCTTGGTAGACATCATGATGACTTCTTTAGCAAGAGGATCTAAGGTGTGTACGGCAACGATTGGGCCAGTTTTGGCTGTAACGGTAGCAACCTTAATGCCAACACCACCGCGTTTATGAGGTGGGAAGTTAGCCACTAGCGTAGCCTTACCGTAACCATTAGCCGAAACAGCGATAAGTTTCTGCTTTGGATCGGTAACTACGTCCATGCCAACGATTTCATCTTTAGGGCGGAGGCGCATACCACGAACCCCCATTGCAGAACGACCCATAGCGCGGACTTCTTTCTCATTGAAGCGAGTAGCTTGACCGGCAGAGGTAGAGATTACTATGTCATTATTACCGGTTGTTTCTTTAACCCAACGCAGTTCGTCACCCACATCTAGTTTAATGGCGATAAGGCCATTACTGCGAACGTTAAAGAAATCTTTGATAGCAGACTTCTTAATGGTCCCCTTCTTAGTAGCCATAAAGAGGTAACCATCGCTCGCTACAGCATCTCCTTGTTTGATGATGGCGGTAATCTTTTCCTCCGGATGCATATTTAACATATTAACGGCGGCCGTACCCTTGGCAGATAACGAAGCCTGAGGCACTTCGTAGGCCTTCATACGGAAAAGGCGACCCTGGTTTGTAAAGAATAGCAGATAGTCATGGGAATTGGCGGTCAAAATCTGAGAAATCACATCCTCTTCCTTAGTAGTCATGCCACGCTTTCCCTTACCGCCGCGATTCTGTTTCCTAAAATCGGCCTGTGGAACGCGCTTCATGTAGTTCTCTGCAGTTAAAAGAATAACACTTTCTTCCTCAGGAATAAGCTCTTCCTCAGAGAATTTACCAACTTCGTGAGAGATAATCTTAGAGCGACGTGGATCATCGTATTTCTCTTTAATGGCGATCAATTCCTCTTTTACCACCCTTAGGATTTCCTGCTCGCTCGCGAGAATTGCCTCGAGTTTCTTGATGAGTTCGTGGAGCTCTTTCAACTCTTCTTCGATTTTGTCACGCTCTAGACCTTGGAGACGGCGAAGTTGCATCTGCAAAATAGCATTCGCTTGGATCTCAGATAAACCAAAACGAGACATGAGCTGCTTATCAGCATCATCGTAAGAAGCGCGGATGACCTTGATGACTTCATCAATATTATCAAGAGCGATTTTCAAACCTTCTAAGATATGTGCACGCTCTTTGGCTTTCTTTAGGTCAAATTCGGTCCTTCTCCTAATTACTATCTGGCGATGTTTGATAAATTCGTTTAGTATCTCTTTGAGGCCGAGAATGCGTGGCTGAATACCGTCAACCAGTGCTAACACGTTGTAGTGGAAGGTTGTCTGAAGATCGGTGAGCTTATAGAGTTGATTTAGAATCTTTTTTGGAAAGGCATCTTTTTTAAGTTCAATAACAACGCGGGTCTTACCACGAGCAGATTCGTTGCGGGCGTCCGCAATATGAGTGAGCTTTTTATCTTGAGCCAGTTGAACGACTTTCGAAATCAATGCCTCCTTGCTAACGCCATAAGGCATTTCTGTAATCACGATATTGTAGCGGCCATTCTTGCGCTCCTCAATGTTAGCTACGCCGCGGATAACGACCGAGCCCTTACCCGTAGCATAAGCCTGTTTCATCGGAGCACCACCGTAAACCTCTGCCCCAGTAGGAAAATCTGGTCCCTTGACATATTTCATAAGGCCCTCAAGAGAAATCTCAGGATCATCAATGAGGGCAACGGTCGCATCTACAAGCTCACCAAGATTGTGAGGTGGAATATTTGTAGCCATACCGACTGCGATACCCATCTGGCCGTTTAAGAGAATATTTGGAACAGCGGCTGGCAAAACAACTGGTTCCTTCTCTGTACCATCAAAGTTATCACGAAAGTCTACCGTTTCCTTCTCGATGTCAGCAAGAAGCTCGCTACCAATCTTGTCCATTCGGGCCTCGGTGTAACGTGAAGCTGCTGGCTCATCGCCATCGGCAGAACCGAAGTTACCTTGGCCCTCGACGAGGGTATATCGCATTTTCCAGGGCTGGGCGAGATTCACCATGGCATCATAGATAGATGAATCACCATGAGGATGATACTTACCCATTACTTCACCAACGATACGAGCTGATTTGACCGTCGCGTGCGGTGCTTTCCAGCCGTTCTTGTTCATGGCGTATAGAATACGACGATTAACTGGCTTCAAGCCATCGCGGACATCCGGAAGAGCGCGATCAACGATGACAGACATCGAGTAACGGAGGAAGTAATCCTCCATCGTATGTTCGACTGGTTTGACCTCAATACCATCAACGGTATTGTCACCAGAATCTGGAATCTCTTCGAGCATTTCGCGCGAGGCGTCTATCGATGCTCCGGCTGCACTATGCTTATGCTCTTCAGAGCTCTCAGATTCCGGTTTCTCTGGCTGCTGATTTTTATTCTTATCGTCTTTCATAGTTCCTCCTTAGAAATCCAAATCATCAAGATTAACAGATGCGGCGCCGGCCTGAATGAAGTTCTTACGGAGTTCGACCTGATCCCCCATCAACTTTGTAAATACGGCGTCAGCCCTCTCAGCATCTTCGACGTGAACTTTGACCAAGATTCGATTCTCTGGGTCCATCGTAGTTTCCCAAAGCTGTTTGGCATCCATTTCTCCGAGACCCTTAAACCGCTGCTGAGCGGTGTATCCCGCTTGCTTGAATCTCTCTGCCGTCTCATCAATCTTGGTGCCGGCTTTTCGTTTCTCCTCAATCTTCTCGTTGAGCTTGTTCTCCAAAGCGACTTCATCATAGACATAGTCAATCTTGCGAGCGTTCCCTGTACCTTTAATTAGCCCAAATAGAGGTGGCTTAGCTAAGTAGACATGACCGGTCTCGATAACCTCAGGCATATAACGGAAGAAGAAGGTCATCAATAGTGTAGCAATATGGAGACCATCTACATCGGCATCGGTCATGAAGATGATCTTGTCGTAGCGAAGACCGTCCAGATTGAACTGATCACCAATCCCCACTCCGAGGCCTTTGATGAGAGAGACTAACTCTTGATTGGCCAACATCTTATCAAGACGAGCTCGTTCGGTGTTAAGTACCTTACCGCGAAGTGGTAAAATTGCCTGAATCTTAGGGTTACGACCCTCTTTAGCGGAACCAGCTGCAGAATTACCCTCAACAATGAATAATTCACACTCTGAGCGATCGCGACTCGAGCAGTCAGCAAGCTTGGAAGGAAGATTTAACCCTTCGAAAGCTCCTTTTCTGATAACATTGTCACGTGCTGCCCTTGCGGCCTTGCGGGCCCTTGCAGCTAAGGTAGCCTTACCTACAATTTTCTTAGCGATAGCTGGATTCTCATCGAGATAATAACCGAAATATTCGGTCATAACCTTATCAACGATACCTCGTACTTCAGGGTTGCCAAGCTTATTCTTGGTCTGGCCCTCAAACTGAGGATCAGGCAATTTAACTAGAATTACAGCGGTTAGACCTTCCTTTATGTCGTCGCCCGTTAGGTTGTCGTCTTTTTCCTTGAGTAGGCCGTTCTTGCGCGCATAATCGTTTACCGTGCGAGTAAGACCAGTCCGAAACCCGACTACATGCATACCGCCATCAGGGGTGAGAACGTTATTTGCAAATGGCTTCAAAGTCTCAGCATAAGTATCGTTATATTGTAAGGCAATCTCCACTCCGACATCGCCAACTTGCTTGTCTACGTAAAAAATATCATCGGAAAGGCTCTCTTTGCCGTTATTGAGACGTTTAACATAGCTCTTAATACCACCTTCAAAATAGAATGATTCCCTCTCACCGGTACGCTCGTCCGCCACTGTGATCAAAATGCCCTTAGTTAGATATGCCTGATGTCGCGCATAGCTTGACACCCAGCTATAATCAAACGTGGTCGTCTCCTTAAAAATAGATGGGTCAGGATAAAACGTAATTGATGTACCAGATTCACGAGGACTGCCTTTGGTAACTTGCAAATCACTAGTTGGCTTGCCGGTATCAAATTCAATATGATGTGTTTTGCCATCCCGATATACTTCAGCAATCATGTGAGTAGAAAGCGCATTAACAACAGATGAACCTACACCATGTAAACCAGACGAAACCTTATAACCTCCATCACCAAACTTACCGCCAGCGTGAAGAACGGTAAGAACTGTCTCGAGAGTAGATTTGCCTGTCTTGGGGTGAATATCTACAGGAATACCACGACCGTTATCATCAACGCGTACACCGCCATCTTTTAGGATAGTGATTTCAATCTTATTAGCGAAACCGGCTATAGCTTCGTCAATAGAGTTATCGGCGATTTCTTTAATTAGATGATGTAAGCCATCGTACCCAGTGGAGCCAATATACATACCAGGTCGCAGCCGCACAGGCTCCAACCCTTCAAGTACTCGAATTTCAGACGAATCGTATTCTTCAGCTTTTCCAGCCATTTTATACCTCTTCTTAATTTATCTATCTCTATTATACACCAATCTGGTGGGTTTTTCAAGGATGATTGCTTAACCATTCATCCAAAAATCCTTCCTCAGACGATTCTTGGCCGTCTGCAGGCGTTTTGGACGTCGAGTTGATATTTTCCGTGTTTTGATGTAAAAAGTCGTCCTGGCGGCTGTTACGGGCCTTTAACGCGATTTCCTCTTCTTGCCGTTTTTCCCTCTCTGCTCTAGACCAGCGTTCTTCGATTTCTTTTTCGACTTCAGCACGAGTTTTGCCGTATTTGGCCGCCGAATATTGCTTCAATGTTTCCATCAATTTCTCATTGGGTTCACCCATCGGAGGTGGAAGTTTGATGGTAAATGGGGCCGATGGAACATCAAACATCATAACCTTAGCAATAGCGGAGTAATTAGGGGTCTTAGTTAAGTCCTCGGCTGTAAATGTTGGCGAAAAGGCTTTTGCCATCAAATCGGCATCTGTTACACCGATACGTCCACAGATGATTGAACCAACGTTACCAAGCAATGCTTCCCTAATCTTATCTGTTAGTTGAGTCATGAACTGGTTCGCGACGATTAGATTGAGTCGATATTTGCGGGCTTCCGATAAGATGGACTCGAAAGATTCGGTTGCAAAGTTTTGAAACTCATCTACGTAGAGACAGAAGTCCTTTCGGTCCTTCTCTGGAGTATCTTGTCTCGACATAGCTGCCTGCTGGAATTTCATAACAAAGATCATACCAAGAAGATTGGAGTTAATGTCACCAAGTTTGCCTTTGGATAGATTAACTAGGAAAATTTTCTTGTTATCCATGATCTCACGAATGTTGAAGCCAGATTTGACTTGCCCCAAGGTATTACGCATAATCGTATTAGCCAAGAAGGGGCCCCATTTACTTGAGAACCAAGTGATAACTTCACCAGCATCATTGGATTTTTGCGAGGCGGGAAACTCCTTCGTCCAATAGTCATAAACCGCTTTGTCGGTGACATATTTAAGCTTGGATTTGACGAATTCAGGATCGGTAAAACATTGCGGAATGTCAATGAAGGTGGAGCCCTCTGGATCAGACATCAAAAGCAGAGCCGCATTGCGGAACATATGCTGACCGCGCGGACCGAAGAAGCCTTGATTCTGGGGATCGAATAGGGATTGTAACATCGTAATTCCCTCCTGCACGATGAAATCTTTCTGATCAGGGTCAGTAAACTCAAACATATTCATACCGACTGGATGCTCCACATCGGAAGGATCAAAGTAAATCACGTCATCCATACGTTCTTCTGGCACTCGTTGCAGGAGAGCGTCAATAGCGTCTCCATGAGGATCAATAAAAGCAAAGCCTCGACCATCGCACATGTCTTGAAAGGCGATATTTTCAAGGAAGACAGATTTACCCATACCGGTCTGACCAATCACATACATATGTCGTCGCCGATTTGAGTCATCAAGATAAATTGCTTTTTGCTCGCCTCTGTATTCATTTATGCCCAGGAATACACCTTCGGTGGCTAGGCGAGCAGGACCATCAACCTGCTTGGTTAGCTGGCGTTCTACCCCTGAACTTGGAATAGAACTCTGTTCGGGAAGGTGAAATATACTAGCCAACTCCACACTGTTTAAGATGTTTGAACGGGTTCTGAGTGGGAAAAACCTCATCGCATAGTCAATTACAATCTTCTTCGAATCTTTCATGGTATTTGCTTTGAAACCGTTAATCTCTGGGGAGTCAAACTGCGAAAAAGCCGAAATAACTCCACCCATCAAAGCCTCAGAACGAGCTTTGGATTTGGAACTCGCTACAACCCTAATTAGCGTCTCAAAAGCTGGATGGCGCATCTTATTTGACACGGCGGTAATTTCATCTTGTTTTGAATTGGATATGGTTGCCTCCTGTTCCTTTTTCTCGCGAGCCTCTGGTACTTCCCAAGGGGCCCTGATCAAATCGAAAAAGAAGTCACCGAAGCTACCACCAAAGGATTTCTTTTTATTGCCTTTTTGGAGAGATTCGATGTACTCTTTGGATTTGTCTGACCAATTTTTTTCTGCAGGACGGAACAAAACTTGTACAGCTACGCCTTCACCTTTGTTCAGATTGGAAATGGCGTTCAAAATTGCAAGCTGTGCATCGCGTTTTGTGTCTTCATAGGTCGCAATTGGGAGATAATAGTCTTTGTTTAGAGTTAATTCTGCTCCTGCTACGGCATCAATGCCGTCGCCACCCTCAAAGATGTTATCTTCGCGTTTTTCCTCAATACGGGCGGTCGGATAGGATGAATGGAGGGCTTGTTTTACCGTTTCTTTTAAGGCCGCTGGGACAATAGCATAATACTTTACGAATCCATCTTTAGCTATGATTTCGAATGAAAAATGGCGCTGCCCATATAATCTGGTTTTAAAACCTTTAGTAGATGTGGAGGATAAAATCGAATACATAACCTCTGCCTTAGAGATTGCCTCATTGGCCACATCGCGGTTATCTCGACTACCAGCCTCAATGTCATCAGTAGTTGGCGGAAGATGAATGAGTAGTGAAACCATTTTGAGACTGCGTTCGTATTTTGTCTTCTTACGTAAACTAGAGATTTTCACTGAATAAAGAGATGCGAAGCAAATCATTAATGACACTATGACGATTGCAATAACCACCCAGACACTCATTACGCATAGCTCCTTGTAATGTTGTAAAAAATACTAAAACAGGTTATACTACGCATCTAGGCCGCCTCACCCTCTTGGAAATGTCCTTTGATTTCACTGATCTGATTGACGAAGCCTGCCGGGTTGGTAGTACCCTGCCTTAATTCGCCCTCAATTTCGCCAATTTCGGTCAAAGCATCACCCTCCGATAGGCCTGCCAGTTCTCCCATTCCATGAGAAGAACTATGTTCTTGTGAACTATCACCGGTTCCCCCCGCATCACCTAATGACTCTGCCCAGTCTACACTTGCAGGATAACTGTTTCCATTCCAATTCCCACTATTTAAGTCATTCTCTGGTTGAAACGACAGGTCTATATCTTCACTGCCTGGACCTTTTGTAATAGATTCGCATTGGTCGCCACTATATCCTGAAATTGAGTCCATAGAGTCATGACCATTTGTGTTTTGAATGTCTGGGACTTCAGTATTAGGACCCTTCTCCCCCATCGCCTGATGAACTCTACTATAATCCATATGTTTATAATATCACATTATACGCGTTTGTAGACTAAAAATTCAGCTAATAATATAAAAATAACCATTAGACTTATCGTCCAAAGGTTAATTGCGCCAAATGACCGCGCCATCATTAACATAATTGGCAGGAATGCTACAATAGCGGCATATAAGTATTGCTTGTTAGGATTGATTTCCTTCTTTAGCGCGATTCTGAAAAACAGGTGCACCATTAACGCCATGACGCCAAATGACACTAGATATACCGTTGTAAAAAATAATAAAACCCCGAACGGCCCAATTTCCGTCGGAGATGTGAAATTTAACATCATAATTAAAGCTGCGAGTCCTATGATGCTAGTCAACAAAACAATGTGGTTATGTTTCATGCCCTCATTGTATCATATAATGGTTAAATCCCCCAAGAAAAACTTGGAAAGGGCGTGGGGCTATCCGGTACCTATAATCTTAACTATTGACCGCAGCCCCGATCGCCTTCCCTTTTGACCGCTTCACGAATAGTGAAGCAAATGTCCTTATAGTTTGTTTCTTTCGCTCTTGTTTATGCTATTTGGAATGTGCTAACGAAAGATTTAACTATGAGCTCTACGCCATTTTATTTTTATGGATTTGGCGGAGCTCTAGGTAATTCCTAAAAGTGTAATTTATGGCTAGAAATTACCTTTTCGCCCGCTAAATCTGGCGTTATGGTTTGTTTTTCATTTTTTAAAGTTCCTTTTGTTTGTGGTTTTTATTTAGTCATCTCGACTGTCTTTATACTAGCATAAGTTCAATAAAAAATCAAGGTATTTGTTCATTTTTATAGAAGTAATTATTACAACATCTTCTCTAATTTTTCCCTGTTCTATTTTATTATTCATTTTGTTGTATTTTTTACAACAAAATTCAAAATTTTGCCTGATTATGGATTATGTAAAATTGACATTTTGGCTATGTTGTAATGATTACAACACCGAATTATCGCATTCCGTGGTCGACTTTTGACTAAAGCAAAAGTCGTCCCCGGTCAGTCGTTTTGTAGATTAGATGATGGAAATAGTGAAGCCACTATACTACTATGTTGTATTCCGTGGTCGACTTTTGACCAAAGCAAAAGTCGTCCCCGGTCAGTCGTTTTGTAGGTTAGATGATGGAAACAGTGAGACTATTTTAATTTAGGCTAGTCTTCTCCCCAAATAAACAAGTTTATTTGGGTCGAGACTAGGCCTAAATTAAAAATAAGCCATACGGCTTATTTTCCATCATCTAACCTACCCCTAAATCTCGTTCCGTGGTGGAGCTGCCGGATACTGCCTCCGGGTCCGAAACATCACTGGGTTATAATTCTACGCGCATAGCTACTTATTTCGTCTTGGCCAATTCTGTTAGCAACAAGTAGCAAAACTAACAAAAGCCATAGCTGTTTTTCGTGTTATATTTCGCCAGTTAAATAACCTTATTCTCGTAATATGATAATCCGGGTACTACGAAAACTCACGCTCGGACCAGCCTATAATTAAACTAAACTAGGCATAAGCTGGCATGTACATGACATGCGCAGTTTTAGTGTTTTTAGCACTTATTGAATACTTACGGTATTTAATCGACGCGCCTTATAACTGTTAATATCCCGTCTAAGCTTTGTCAGCCCCAACTCTTTATATTATACCATAACCTCATCTGATTGTATATCTACGGCATGAGAAGTGTCGAGTTAATTGTCCGTCCATCACGTTTTTCGCACCAATTCATGTATTTAATATCTTAATTCTTTCCAATTATTCGTGCAAGAAAAAGACCGGTAACTGCGAGGAAAACCGGTCTTTCTTTAGAGTGTGGAGTTATTTTGGCTAATTTTTGTTTTGACCTTTTGAATAATTTATTTATTCAAAAGCTATCTCTATAATATCGCGAAATAATGGTTATGTCAACACTTTTTTGATACTTTTTTTATACAATTTTTGCGAGTTTTCCACATGCTTTTTTCTAATATCTGTTGCCTTTTTTGTATAACTAATTGTCATGTTTTTTCACAGGGTCTTTTTTTAGTGATTTATTTTAGCTAAAGCAGAATCGTGCGGTTGAAGAATTATTCTTTCTGTGTTAAATAGCACGCATGATAGCAAAAATTCATTCAATAATTCCCTTCGGCTTTAATGCGAGGCTGGTCGAAGTCGAAGGCGATATGAATCGTGGACTGCCAGCTTTTAATATTGTCGGAATGGCCAATAAGACAATCAACGAAGCAAAAGAGCGCGTGAGGAGCGCCGTGGTTAATTCTGGTTTTTCATTTCCAGACAAGAAAGTAACTATCAACCTGGCTCCTGCCGACCTGCAAAAGGATGGAGCATATTTGGATTTGCCAATTGCACTTTCGGTTATGCTACTTTCCGGGCAGATAATCGGTCCCGACGTAGAGAAACGCATATTTGTTGGCGAATTATCCCTTGATGGCAAAATCAGACCAGTGAAAGGTATCATAAATATAGTTGAAGCGGCTAAAAAAGCCGGATTCAGAACAATATACGTACCACTTGCCAATCTAGACCAGGCTTCGCTAGTTTCTGGTATTACCATTTATGGTATCGAATCGCTTCAAAATTTATATCTAGCACTAAAAGAACAGGCCACGCTACGAACGAATTCCGAACATAGCTTTGCGATATCAAAAAAATCAACCAGTGCAGATGGCCCTTTTCTTGACCATATTCTAGGGCAAAAACTAGCCAAACGTGCGATAGAAATCGCCATTGCTGGACATCATAATTTACTAATATCTGGTCCGCCTGGCGCCGGAAAAACCCTACTAGCAAAAACCGCAGCTAATCTTTTACCCGATTTAACGACTGAAGAAATGATTGATATTACTAAAATCTATTCAATCGCTGGCCTTTCTAGTGATAATGTGATAACAGAACGCCCATTCAGATCGCCACACCATAGTGCGAGTGCAATTTCTGTGATTGGTGGACTTTCTGGCCCCGGTGAAATATCTCTCGCACATAAGGGAGTACTATTCCTAGACGAAATACCAGAATTTCCACGTTCTGTGCTTGAGGCTCTGCGGCAACCGCTTGAAGATAGAACTATTTCAATATCGAGGGCGGGACAGAAAACAACTTATCCAGCAGATTTTATACTAATTGCCACGATGAACCCTTGCCCTTGCGGTTTCTTGGACGATCCGACACATGAGTGCAAGTGTACACAGCAACAAATCCTAAACTATAACAAGAAGATTTCTGGACCACTACTTGATCGAATCGATATGAGTATAACAGTCGAAAAAGTAGACAACCAATCATTAAGGAGTCCAATCCAAAACAAATGTTCTGAACATGCTGTTGTAAAAAATACTATAACAGAGGCAATTTCGCGACAACAATCCCGGTACGGTCGAAATGGAGTGTATAACGGTTCCCTATCCTCGTTCCAGGTTTCAAAACTCATGAAACTTGAACCTGAAGCCGAAAGATTATTAGCCGCCGCATCCGAAAAGCTTAATCTTTCCGCGCGCTCATATTTCAAAACAATTAAAGTTGCACAGACTATTGCCGATTTAGACAAGTCTGGAACAATACAAGCTAAGCATCTAGCGGAAGCGCTAACTTATCGTAGGAAGTGGTCTTAGGAACTAGCAATTTACAGCATCTATACACTGGTGTTAGATTTTCTGATGCATAGCACAGTGCTATAAACCTAGAATAATCATATGGTTTTCTTGCTTTTTTGCCTAGTATTTGATATAATTAAAGACAGGTTAATTCAAGAGAAGAAAGGACTACTATCAAAAACAACTCACGAACTAGATTAAACGGAGAAATTCGTTATCCCAAAGTTCGCGTTATAGGTTCTAATGGTGAGCAGCTAGGTATTATGTCTAGTCGTGATGCTCAGCTTCTGGCGAATAAACAGGGGGTAGATTTAGTGGAAATTGCCGCTAATGCTACTCCGCCGGTCGTTAAAACGATTGATTGGGGCAAATACCAATATCAAAAGATGAAGGAAGAGGCCAAGAATCGCAAAAAAGCTCGCTCGAAACAACCCGAGCTAAAACAGATGAAGATTGGACTCAAGATTTCAGATAACGACCTTAACATTAAAGTTCGCAAAATGCGCGGTTTCCTAGATGACGGAGACCGAGTGAAGATTCTAGTAGTCTTCAAGGGTCGCGAGATAGCGCACACAGAGTTAGGTCCAGAGATGATAAAGAAAATCTTGGAACTTCTGGGGAGCGACATCGTCATTGAGAGCAAACAGCAAATGAGTGGACGGAATCTGTCAATTCAGGTTCGCAAAAAATAGCAGGACTAATACGAAAGAAGTATTTCCTACTTCCAAGGTTCCCTGCTTGCACATTTGGGGGACAATATCAACTATATAATATATAAAGGAAGCATTATGCCAAAGTTAAAGACGCATAAGGGCACCGCGAAGCGGATTAAGATTACCGGTTCGGGTAAGCTAGTCAGAGGACGAGCTTTTGGGAATCATATTCTCGCCAAAAAATCTAAAGCCAGGAAGCGCAATATGAAAACTGCTGCAACCATCAATGGCAAAATTAACAAGAATATTAAGAAAGCACTGGGGGTATAATTATGAGAATTAAACGAGGTGTCGCGGCACACGCGAAACATAAGAAAATATTGAGTGCTGCCAAGGGTATGCAGCATTATCGCCGTCGTAGTTTTCGACTAGGCAAGCAGGGCGTAATTAAAGCTTTACAGTATAGCTATAGAGATCGTCGCAATCGCAAACGTGATCTTCGCGCATTGTGGATTACTCGTATCAATAATGCATCAAGGGAGCTCGGTCTTTCCTATTCCCAGCTGATTGCTGGCATGAAAGCCAAAAACATTTCCTTAGATCGTAAAGTATTGGCTGATCTTGCAGTGAATAATCCTGATGCATTTAAGGCAATCGTAACGGCAATAAAGGAGAAATAAGATGGCAATTTGTGAGATATCTGGTAAAGGTAAGATGTATGGCCACAACGTGTCGTTCTCTCAACGCCATACACGTAAGGTCTTTAAGCCCAACGTAAGTAAAAGGACTTTGATTATAAATGGCCAGAAGATTAAGTGCAATGTTTCTACTTCTGCACTAAGAACTCTGAAAAAGAAAGGCCTGGTTGAAGCTCCTAAGGCTAAAACTGAAAAGAAGACGAGTAAATAATTTATTACTTGGACAAAAATCCACCCGTGAGGGTGGCTTTTTGTTATGAGCCGTCACTAAGCCGGGTTCTGTAACTATATATAATATAGCCAGCAACCATCTATCTAGATATTACATTACTGCAATATTCAAGCGGTGAGCGTGCGTCCCCGAGTAAGGGCTGATAGCACTCCTTGCAACAGGTAGGGTTTGCCGCCGCTCCATATCACTATAGAGCGTTGTGGGCTCTTACCCCACTCTTTTCACCTTTTCCCTTGCGGGTAGTTTTGTTTCTGTGGTACTTTCCCTATCCTTACGGACGGTCGCCGTTAGCGACTACCTTACTCTGTGTTGCCCGGACTTTCCTCTTGGGTAACCCCAAGCGATTGCTTTTCGGGCTCGTATATATTATATCATGAAATGAATAATTAGTGTTTATTATTATGCCTTATTAAGTAGTTAATCTCGCGTCTTTTAATAATGCGAGATAGCTTACTGCCGAGAAATGATAGTTTTTTGGCTTTATAATAGCGTTTTTTTGCTTCTTCTGGTAATAAATGTTCCATTTTTGAACCCATTTTTTCTTCACAAGGTGGACACAATCCACACGGTGAACCGTTGATTGGCGAATGACAAAACCACGTGGAGCGCATAATATCATCGTAGCCATTTTTCTTGGACCATTTGTCCATTTCTGGTTCAGTAATATCCCATATTGGAAAAAACATGTTTCCAAAAACAAGGTTAACATCGGGATTGGACTTATCCTGATCGATTTTCGCTCCGTATGGTCCAGGAACCAACTTAATATAATTGATAAACAGTTTGTCGATTCCACCCAGAGAAGCGCCATCTTCGAGGCCTAAACCACGCAAATTTTCGAGACCCAAACCAACTAATCCGTAGCTCTTTGCCACAGTGGCAAGATAATCGTATTGTTTACCAATATGACCAACTTTTTTCATTAATCTTTTCCTTGCCCCTATAATAGACTGGTCTACCTTGATAGTCTTTAACTCAATGTTTTTAATTGGAACAATGCTAGCCTTAGTGTCTGGATGTTTTACGATGGCCTGAATGATTCTAGCGATTGCCCGTTGCTCATACTCACGACTAAGGCGCTCTTCGTTGTAGATGTAAATTGGTTCTATAGTAATCGGGAGCCTAGACATCTTACAAAGCATAAAAGTAGAATCAAAGCCGCCAGTTATAAATAAGTGCACCACTTCGTTAGTATTGACCATCTAGGCCCCTACGCGATCTTTGTCTCCACGGCGTGGAGCGTTGTGTTCAATATATTCAATGATTTTCGAAGCAACATCCTTACCCGTGACCTTCTCAATGCCAAATCCTGGAGAAGCATTAACCTCAAGTACAAGTGGACCACGGGAAGACCGCATAAGATCTACACCACAAATATGAAGCCCCATAGCTTTAGCTGCCTTGACAGCAATTTTCTTCTCTTCATCGGTCAAACGAATTGAGGTGCCAATACCACCTTGATGGAGATTGGATCTAAAATCATCGTCTAGTGACTGCCTCTGCATCGAGGCAACAACGCGACCGCCTACAACAAAAGCACGAATATCAGAACCGGCCGATTCCTCAATAAACTCCTGCAACAGGATATTTGTGCCATCTTCGTTATAAAGATAGAAGGCCTGCAAAGCTGATTTTGCGGCTTTACGCGTATCGGCTAAGATAACGCCATTCCCATGGGTGCCAGTAGCAAGTTTAATAATCACCGGAAGGCCGATTTGTTCTAGCAGGTCATCGATATCGGAGGTATTTCGCGAGACTAGGGTCTTAGGAGTATCAACATCAAATTTCGCGAGAATTTGCGCGGCGCGCAATTTATCCCTGGCACGGGTAATTGCCACAGAGGTAGCCGAAGTATAGACACCTTGCATTTCGAATTGTCGGACTACGGCACAACCATAACGAGTCATGTTATTAGAAATCCGTGGTAAAATAGCGTCAAATCCTGTCAATTTTTGACCATTATAATAAACATCGGGATGTTTATCATCCAAGGCTAAGTAACAATTCTTATACTTGACGACCTGCACATCGTGTCCACGCCGTTTCGCTTCTTCGACGAGGCGCTTAGTGGAATAATTGCCATCACCATTTGAAAGTATAGCTAGTTTCATTTAATCTCCTTTCTTTTTTCCATATATTTGCGATGAAATTCGTAAGGGTCTTGTTTAAAAATACCGCGCAACTCTTCGATGTTGGTTCTTTTCTTAGGCTTGGTTGGTGGATTCTTGGAGACATCAACTAGGAATCTACCGCTAATTGCATGTCTACCTATCAGGACCGGATAATTATTATTACTGCGATTTGACAATGTGAATGTCGTTTCTAACTGCTGACCATTTATTTCAATAGTCAGGTTAGCACGATATCGAACTTGTTCGGCACCATATGAGTTTCGAATCATGGCAACTTTATAGTCGCGTCGAGTAATCGTCTCGCCAGTATATAATGGATTCTTCTCGCCAAATAAACAAAAGCTCAAAACCCCATCCTTTGACACTTGAATATTACTGACCCATACAGATGATGAATCCGCCCCAGTATCAATCTTAGCCATGACGTTATCGATATTTTCTATTTTGATTATTTCGGTGGAACCGATAATGCCTAGATTGTTTTTTTGTTTTGTTCCCATTCTTTGATTCTACCTCTTTACCATAATCTTGTCAATGTGTCTTAGCCCCAAGAGTTTTGTCGATGGCTTCGTTTGCTTCCCTGTCAGCCACAACATTTTCGGAGCGCGGAATGTGTTTGAATGAGACAGCTTCAAACTGAGTAATTTTCTCTGTTATATCCTCATAAATTGGCATAATATCTTGATTTTTAACAGAAAAGATTCCAGATAATTGATTTACTACCATTAGACTATCTGAGATGAATCTGACCGTCTTATAACCTAGCTCGAGTGCGCGCTCAACACCTTTGCGCATAGCATAGTATTCCGCCATACGCGAGGTTGCAAAGCCGATAAATTCTCCGCCCTGCTCTATAATGTGGCCATCGACGTCGTGAATACAATAACCAATGCCAGCTGGCCCAGGATTTCCGCGCGAAGCTCCATCGACATTAACAATAACACTACTTGCAGTGTCACGCATGGACAAATGGCTAGAATTCGTCTTTTCATCTTCAATCTCAATGACCGACAAACTAGTTTCATTGAGACGTATGTTTGAATTAGAGAAGTCTTTGATGAACTTATATGCGGTGTATCTATCCTTCGGCGTTGGCTTAATCTCACCATTGACGCCAACCTCGTAAACTATATATAGATTACTAAGTTGACTGGAGCCCTCGGGGGCTAGAAACGTGATAACATCTTTCAGTTTAACGGATGATGCAGTTAATCCAGTATACTCACTAAGAGAACGCACCATAGCTTCTTCCGGTTGTTCACCAAACTTAATCTTGCCAGTTGGCAGTTCCCAAAAAACTGGAGACTCGCTACGCCCCTGGTTATGTTTTAGAACCAGGATCCCGTCCTCATTTCTAATAATACCAACTACTCTAATACGCTGTTTCATGCCCACCTTTTAGGTAAATTTAGGAACCCTGTCGGCCTGTTTTCCCCGTAATATATACAAGGTGGGTAAAATCTTATGCGATACACCCACAGGTGTAAGCCACGAAATCCCTTAAACATGATTATTCAGGAAAATCATGCTGCCAACAGGGCTAATCTAATTATAACACAATCCAATAGAAAAAGCCTAGTACTCCGTTCATAGCATTAATCATTAAGTTTGAAAACACCTCACCAAAGAGAAAAATCATCAGATAAACAATAATAAAACCATATTGTTCCATAGCTAACATAAAATTACGAAAACCATCTGGGGCGATAGCATACAAAACACGCGATCCGTCAAGGGGCGGTATCGGGATAAGGTTGAAAACCATAAAACCAAGATTAATTCGAACAATGCTAGCAATAATAAATTGCACCGCTGTACCGTCATTATACAACAATCCAGTAAAATGCCCGATTAGAAATGCTATAAATGCAAGAAGAAAATTTGTAAACGGCCCGGCCAATGCCACCAGTGCCATACCCCACTCGCGCCACTTGAGATTGTGCTGATCAATCGGCACTGGTTTGGCGCCACCGAAAACTGGCGCTCTTAATAAATATAATACGACCGGAACAGCGATGGACATGATTGGGTCTATATGCTTTATGGGATTAAACGAGAGGCGACCAGCATCCTTTGCTGTATGGTCACCAAGCCAATAAGCAACTATGCCGTGCGAAAGTTCATGCAAAATAACGGAACCAACTATAATTATTAAAACTATAAGTAGGTTGAGGACATCCATTCTAGTTTAGGACCACTACTTCTTTACTTGCTGGCAAAGAATCTAGATTCTTAATCTTAAGTTTCTTCTCGGTGCGAGCAGTGAGTTTCAGCTCCGAAACCATGCCATCGACATTACCCATAGAGACAACAAGCTTAGGCTCAATTTCTCGAACTGCGCGAACTGATGAAGTACAAAGAATGTCGGCGACGATATCGTCAAGGTTTTCTTCGATATTGCCAATGATGCCGATATGAACTCCCCCAATCTCAGCATCATAAATAACGCGCTGACTTGGCGTTGCAATACCACGTAAGGATATCTCACCGATTTCGAATTCACCTGGACCATGAATGACGCCGACATTCAGGTTTGCATCGATAGAGGAATCGTCGATGTCGATTTTTACCGTGGTCGTCTTAGTTGAGAGAATAATCTCACTTGGTTTTTTGCTTTCGATTTCAAACATTTTCTACTCCTTATGATTTAATGATGTTTTCTGGGTCAATGATTTCGGTGATTTCCATCTCGAGGACATCTAGTACGAAACGGTCTCTTACGCTCTTACGATAGGTAAAGTCATCTGGCGACATGATAACATAGTTAATTGGCTTACCCTGTTTCTTTTCGACAACCTCAGCCCAGCGGGTCAATTTCTTGGTCTTGTCGTTGCCGATGATCAGAAGATCAATTCCCTCCTGACCAGGTAAACGATTTGTGACGATAAGACCCTTTAAATATTTTTTCACCGGACGACAGTATTCTTCCCACGTGGTCTCACGAATATCCTGGTCAGTAAGTGTACTAATTTTTTTGGAAAAAATCTCAACTAGTGGCCGACAGAATGGATGCTTAGTATTGGCCGAGTAATATACTTTATTATCGAAAGTCTCGTTTTTGATGACACCTATACTCTCGAGATTAAGTAATTCCCTCCGCACAGAATTAATCTGTTCATCAATCACTCTAGTCATCTCACGAACATAGAATGATTTCTCCGGATTCTCGAAAAAAAGATTAAGTAGCTTTGCCCTAGTCTTCGAGCCGAATAATTTTTCAGTTGGTGTAGTAACTACTTTACTCATACTATTTTAATTCTACCACAAATAATATTAAAAACTAGTAACGAAATTGCTAATTGTTATACTTTTCTACAATGTATGGATAAATTTTTTCTAGCTCTAGCCAAATTATGTTTGGATTTCTTTTAAACCAGGTCATCTGGCGTTTGGCAAGATGCCAATCCTTATAAAAGGCCTTCTCTTTGGCCTCGTCCAGGGTTAATTCACCTTGAAGATACTTCCAGGCAAACCCATAGATATCGCTCTTCATGGCGCCGTTATTCCAGTCATATTTTTGAGCTAGTTTTTTAACCTCTGCGTACAACTCTGGTCCGAACATCTGAGTAATTCTTTTGTTCAGTCTAGTGCGTAATTCCTCTGTTTTGCACTTCACTCCAATGATGAGGTAATCGCCTTTTATCTGTTTTCGGTCTGAACAAGTTTTTTGTTCATAATCTCCAATCTTAGCTCCCGTGGGGCCTTTAAACTGATAGTCGTAGATTAAGGCATCGATATATAGTCCGGTGCCACCAACAATTATCGGTGTTTTGCCCCGCGACTTAACATCTTCTATCTTCTCCTTGGCAAATTGTTTCCAATCGGCCACCGTAAAACGCTGAGCTGGAGTGACAAGATCTAGTCCGTAATGCGGAATACCCTGCATTTCTTCCTTAGTTGGTTTAGCAGTGCCGACATCCATACCCTTATAAATAGTACGTGAATCTGCAGCGATGATTTCGCCGTTGATTGCCTTGGCGATTTTGATACTTACGCCAGTCTTGCCCGAACCGGTCGGACCTAATAATACTAAAGTCGAGGTAACCAGATGATGCTTTTTAGGGGACGCTTTGTCACGCCTGTCGCTACGTGGCTCTTCGCTCACTTGCTCCTCTTTGGTCGCAAAAGTTCCCGAAAAGGTATTATTCTGGTTACTCGCCATAGCTATTTTAGTTTCTTTAGGAATTCGGCGAGCTCGGCGAGCTTAACCCTTTCTTCGGAATCGCGAAGGCGAATGGAGACGATTCCATCTTCCGCATCTTTAGGACCAACGACAAGAATGACTGGTACTTTCAGTTCGGTAGCGCGCTTAATCTTCTTGCTAAGTGAATCAGAAGTATCATCTAGAGTGTAACGTAATTCATTATACTTGAGCGGTTTGTCGAGTACGATATCGTCTAGAATCTTAGTAATCTTAGCAACGTAATCGGAAACCTTGTCATTAATAGTAACGATGCGGACCTGCTCAGGGGCGCACCAGAATGGGAACCAGCCACCAGTATGTTCAATGTAGACTGATAGGAATCGCTCGATTGAGCCAAGAGTAGCATGATGAATCATGACTGGACGTTCTTTTTCACCTTTCTCATTGGTAAATTCAAGACCGAAGCGCTCTGGCATAACAAAATCTAGCTGAATTGTGGCGAGTTGATGTTCACGGCCAATAGCATCCTCTGCCATAAAATCAATCTTCGGTCCATAAAACGCTGCTTCACCTTCCTGTTCGTAGTACTCAAGATCATTATCAATCGCGGCTTGCTTAATCTGATTCTGTGCCATATTCCAAAGCTTCTTATCGCCTAGGTACTTGTCTTCATCGGAGCGATATGAAAGTCTAGCACGTAACTTTTGCATGCCAACAGTTGTATATAGTTCCTTCACGATATTAACGAGGCGCGCAACTTCTTCCTTAATTTGGTCCTTGCGGCAAAAGACATGCGAATCATCTTGGGTAAGCGAACGAACCCTGGAGAGACCGCCAAGCTCACCGGTCTTCTCGTCACGGTAATCAGTGGTTGCCTCCATATAGCGAACTGGCATTTCACGATAAGTGCGTGGGCGAGAAGCAAAAATCTGCGTATGATGTGGACAGTTCATCGGCTTCATGGCAAAGTCTTCGCCGTTAACCTGTGAATGGACCATGAACAATTCATCACCAAATTTTGCATAGTGACCAGAAGTCTTGTATAAATCTGTTTTGGTGATATGGGGAGTCCAAACTTTCTTGAACCCTTCTTTCCCACGTAGCGATAAAGAATAGTTTGCAAGAAGTTCACGAAGTTCTGTACCACGAGGGGTAAAGAGTGGTAAGCCTACACCGACTAGGTCAGAGAAACAGAACAAATCCAACTCTTTGCCCAGTTTACGATGATCGCGCTTCTTCGCTTCTTCCTGACGCTTCAGATAATCGTCTAGCTCTGCCTCAGTATTAAAGGCAACACCATAGATACGGGTGAGCATTGGACGCTTTTCATCACCACGCCAATAGGCTCCAGCAACTCGGACCAGCTTAAACGGACCAGTTTTGGACAAATCGCTAACGTGTGGACCTTTACATAGATCAGTGAACAAATCACCCATGTCATAGAAGGATAATTCTTCCCCTTCTGGTAACTCTTCAATCAGCTCAATCTTGTAATCTTGTTTTTGGTCGCGAGCCCAGTTAAGCGCTTCAGATTTGGAAACAACACGCTTCGTCATCGGAAGCTTGCGTTTAACAATGTTGTACATTTTTTTCTCAATTTTAGCTAAATCTGTATCGGAGATTTTTGTCTCGCCAAAATCAATATCATAATAAAAACCATCGTCAATGGCTGGGCCAATGCCAAACTTAGCATGTGGATAGAGCTCCTTGACTGCCGCGGCGAGAACATGACTTAACGTATGTCTCATTTTTTCTAATTCTTCCATGTCGGTCTCCTTAACTAATATTCCAATATTATACCATATATCTAAGTTTTTGCGTACCGCCCGGAGATGTTAAGAAAGCTTCGTGACGTAAGGATTTTTAAAGGATTATTTTTTCTTGCAAATATTGCCACGAAGCCTAAGAACCTGATATGTTTTACTAATCGCCTCGCGGACGCCGTTGCAGATTTCTACACTTCTACCTAGGACCTTCTTTAATTCCGGGATGATGTCATTAAACTGCGAACAGCCGATAATAATTTTGGTCGGTCTCATACCATCATTAACAACTTCGCGAAGCAGAGTTTCCTTGATTTCAGAAAATTGTAGTTCACCATCGTCAATTTTGGCTGGCCAGGTATCAAGCGTCAAAACCTTAACGTGATAGTTTTGCTTTAGTTTATGAATAAAAACACGACAACCGAGCGCCTTCGTCATTGCTTTAGTGGATAAAAAAATTGTCTCCTTATCCACAAAAGAGCACGGCTGTTCCAATTCTAGACCAACAAATTTCTGATTTTGATATTTACGCTTAAAATAATTAATACTGGAGACCGTGAGCAAATAATTTGCAAAAATGATGAGATCAACTCTACCTAGGTATGGAGCAAGTGCCAGTTCAGCACATTTGCGTGCCTCTCTAACACCCGACTGGATTTCACTAGCGTGGCGCCAATCAATTACGCGTATAATCTCCGCAATCGGCAATTCCTGCTCCAACTGATCGGCGAAATTCTCTCCGCCATAGCCACTATCAAATACTACTATTTTTAACATTAAAAACCTTTCTCCTCCGCTTGGGAAAATATTACCATAATTAAGGCGCTACAGAAGAACAGTTTTTATCGTTATGTAACAAGTGTTACATATGTATTAAATTTGTAGAAGGTGTCATCTTCAAAAATGAGAGGCTTTGTTTTTGCCTCAGCGAGAACAATTCGTGGGGCGTCGCTTCGAAAGAATCTCAAATACATTTGAGATTTTTACTCGGCTCCTACCACGAGTGACCCCTGCAGATTCTCGCTCCTTTCATAATCTATCAGGAACAAAATAAGTCCCTTTGGGACTTCTTTTTATTCCTGGTGGGTTGTGAGGGGCTCGAACCCCCGACCTTCTCGGTGTAAACGAGACGCTCTAGCCAACTGAGCTAACAACCCACTGATGCAATTATATCATAAAAACCACTCTATTGCTACTTTTTGATTATCTTCTTGGTGGAGTCAAACTTTTCCATATAGAGACCTAACATGAGGCGAGTCTGCGCGTAAAAAGCAGCCAACGATTGATAAAGTATGGAAGTGATCGGCATTAGTATCCATTGCAAAACCATAAGCAGGCTTCTTCCCTTGCGATATTTTGCCGGGCGCTTTGGTAACATTTTGAAGGAGACTAATACCGATACGATTAAACCAATCGATGCAAGAGTCTCAACCACGCTTACGATATTCGGAAGATTATAGGCCACCATTGAGTGAGCCGATATATTCATAATCATTGGCACCCAGCCACCGAAAGCGACGATAGGTGCAAGGATTGCTAGAGTGATGTGGCCATCTAGTAAACGCCAAAACTTTGGAAAGAGCTGCCAGAAAGGCATGACACGATTATCTTTTCTAGTGAAGAGCCGCGTACCGACATAGGCAACATCACTAGCGCCATAATACCATCGTCGCACCTGTACAAACTGAGCTTTAATGGTCTTCCAGAGAGTTTCATCGATAACCGCATCCTGATATATAGGGATGCGAATCGGCAGAACCGAATAGTCTCCAGAGAAGAAGAAAAGACTGCGCCAGTATTGATGGCCATCTTCGACGATAGTATGTTTGCTCCAGAAGTTCATGGCCTGCAGAGCCTGAAGGGGCTGTGAGTGAGAAGCAAAATTTCGTAGTACATGAGGGCGCATCGTGGTAATGACGTTAAAAAATGAGTTTGAAACGGCAATTACGCGCGACGGCGCTGGAGCGTCCCAGATATTATTCATGAATAACGAGACCGGCTGATAGCTTAGGCGTTGACGATTGGGATGAGTAATAAATTCATAAGTGACCGAGTCTAGATACTTTGGCGCCATGTGGTTGTCACTATCGAGCGATGTAACGATAATGTTTTCAATAGGCATGTGGTTTGCCTTAACATACTTAGCTACGGCTTTGCCAGCATAAGTGAGGTTTGGGCCTTTGCCAATAATCTCACCCGGAAGATTGGCCGGATGTTTGATCGCCATGAAATACCTGAAGGTATCTCGGTATGTCCTCGCTAGTGACAGAGCGGTTTGTTCCATAGCTTCCCCGCCACGTTCTTCATAAGCTAGAACAAAGATGATATGGTCGTTGGGAAATGTAGAATCAGCGACAGCTTTAATTGATGGCTCAAGAATTTCCTTACCCTCATCATATGCAGTCATAATGATAACATGATAAATCGAAGACGGGGTTGGGTAATCCTTGCACATAGCTGCCATCATTTTGAGATTTTCAAGATGTTCATCGAAATGATAGCTGCGGTTTTCGTCGTCATAGACACGTTCGTATGCTTCGTGTGGGTGCTCTAAATCTTCTACGCGTTTACGCCAATCCACACGACCGGCACGTTTAATTACCTCATAACCTTGAACTGTACGATACGCTACAGCAATGGCTTTCACCAGAGTGGTAGCGATCAAGAAAAATAGATAAATGGCGCCAAGCACAGGGTCTAGCCACGACAGGAGAAATAACAGGATAATCGCACCATAAGAGAGTAACCCAGGCAGAATCTCAAGAAACCGGTATAAAGGTTTGCGCTTCCCGGTAGGTATTTCGAGGTTTCTGCGCATCAGCCTTCTCCAAGAAGACGTATCATAACAAGAAAGGAACCCATGATAAGCATCGTGGTTGTCAGCAAAAAGAACTTCGTCATACCTCCTCCGCGCTTGTGGAAGATTTTTACCGCCAGCAGATTATGGAAGACGCCAAAGATAATCGCAAGTAATGGAAAGGCAAACATGTCCATCCAACTACCGTCACGATACCCACCAATATCACCATAGCCCACTTTAACCACTGAAGCGTTAGGATTCAGTTTTATAATCGCAAAAATAAATAGCGTAGTCGACAAAAGCAGATTAAAGGCCATCAAAATTAGAATACCTCTTTCATTATGATATAGTTTAAGAAAATCTTTTTTAAATGTTCTCATTGGACTTCCCAGTCAGAGCATCAACTACCTGATTAACGTGCTGAATAAACATAACATCACCTACAATGCCAACAAGACCCGTTACAACCATCATCCAACCAACAAGCGTCACAACTGCACCTTCATTAAAAATAACGAAGATTCCAAGAACTAGCATAACTAACGCTATGATGAGGATATATTTCCAAACATCAACCCTGGCAGATGCTAGCTTAGTTGCAGTATTTATGCGCACAAGAGACTCATAGACAATAATTATACCGATAATGACTCGGAAAACATTAGCTACGTCATCACCAATGACCAATGCGGCTACGCCAATAAGAACCGAAACGACACCTGCTAGGAGGTTATTATTCAGAAAATCGTTTTGCCCTTTTTCCATAAAATAATTAATAATCTGATAACCACCTTTTACAATAAAGAAGGCCCCGACGATATACGCAAGAATCTGTGTCATTTTCTCCTGAAGAACAATGAATAAAATACCAATAATGATGAGAGCCAGCGACTCAATTACCGAAGACCAGGCTGATTTTTTAAGATTGCCGCTAACTTGCTCAAGCGGACGTTTGATTATTTCCACCTTAGACATAAATTCTCCTTTTTCCCATTATAGCACACATTAAAATAAAAATGGAGCCGATGGCAGGGTTTGAACCTGTGACCTGCTCGTTACGAATGAGCTGCTCTACCAACTGAGCTACATCGGCACAAATTAATTGGGCAGATGATGAACTTTTAGCGTGCCCTTCGGGCACGCTCCGGGCCGCTCTGGCCAAGTCTTCATGTCCCGTAGGACACATCTAAAAGTTCGTCATCTGCCCATCATTATATCATACTTTACGGGGTTTGCGCTTTTTCTTTGAAACAGATTGATCTCGCAGGGATGGGTTCAAGGCGTGAAGAAGCTTAGAACGGGCGTGCGATGTAATAATACGGCTGAGCCAAGACTGCTTCGGGGTTTGATTCTTACTGGTAAGAATTTCGACAATGTCACCCTGTTCAAGTTTTTTGTTCAGGTTGCTCATCTTACCATTAATCTTCACACCCACTACATGATCGCCGATTTCAGAGTGAAGCTTATAGGCAAAATCAAGTGGCAAAGCACCTTTTGGCAGGTCTATAATGTCACCTTTTGGAGTGTAGACAAATATTTTATCAGAGAAGAGATTGATTTTAAGTTTCTTAAGATCGACTTTTTTACCCTCGCGCAGCCTAGCGGCGGTCATTTGGAGCTCAGTAATCCAAAGAAGATTAGTTGGCAAATGTTCAATCTTCCCTTTCTTATAGTTCTCGGTCAACTTTTGCTCATTGTAATAAAAGCTTGCGGCAAGACCACGTTCGGCATATTCGTGCATTTCCTTGGTGCGGATTTGGAATTCCACTACATGCTTGTCCTTAGTAATCACTGTAGTATGCAAAGATTGATAACCATTCTGTTTTGGCATAGCAATATAGTCTTTGATGCGGCCTTCCATTGGAGTATAAAGCGAATGGATGACTCCGAGCGCAAGATAACAATCCGTAATATCGTCAACAATAACGCGAAGCGCCGTGAGGTCATAGATTTCATTAATGTTTTGATTGTGCTTGGCAAGTTTTTTGTGAAGTGAGTAAACCGACTTCACACGACCAGAGATTTGGAAAGTGATTTTCTCTTTTTTTAGCGCTGTGCTGACCTCTGATTCGATTTTCTTAAGCGATTTTTCGGCAGACTTATTATACTTATCAATCAAATCCTTTAGCTTCTCATATCTGCGTGGATCAACGTATTTGAAGGCTAGGTCAGCCATTTCTACTCGGAGCCTCCCCATGTTCAGGCGGTCAGCTAAAGGAGCGAAAACTTCGAGTGATTCTTTGGCGATTTTCTTCTGTTTATCAGGAGGCAAAGCGGAGAGAGTGCGTAAATTGTGTAGACGATCCGCTAACTTAATAATAAGCACTCTAATATCGTCGCCAAGCGCTATCATCAAACGAAGAAAATTGTCCTTGGTAGATGGTAAATAGGTGTCAATATCACGCATGCCATTACGAGCTGTGGAAAGCTTGGTAACACCATCCACCAAAAAGGCAACCGATTCGCCAAATTCTCGCTTAATGTCTTCTAGGGTAAGGTTGGTATCTTCTACAGTGTCGTGCAAAATGCCAGCAATAATCGTATCCTCGTCCATGCCCCATTCTTCGAGGATCTTCTTGACCGCAAGTGGATGTACAATATAGGGCTCACCAGTTTTCCGAAACTGGCCCTCGTGAGCTTTTCTCGCCATCTGGACGGCTTTCTCAATACGAGCGGATTCTTTCATGTATTATATTATATAACAAATCAGGCTAATTTCTTTATCAGAGCCTTGAGGTCAGCATCGCTTTTGCATTTAAACGTAAGTGAGCGACCATGAATGTAAGCTGGAGTATCATATTTGGTAGTGAGAGCGTTCTCTTCTTTGATGTGTTCGCCCCGCTTGATGGCAGCGGCACTGGAGCGCTTTTTATGTTCGGCAAAATACCGCTCAACCTTGCGAGCAGTCCAGCCTTCATCGATAATCTTAGGAAGAATCTTCTTGATAGTGGCCTCGTCGCGAGAGACGAGAGGGCGCATGACACCCTCCGTGAGCTTCTCTTTCACCATAATCTTCTTGACCTCATCTGGCAAAGTCAAAAGACGCATAGTGTTCTGAATAGTGGATTCTGATTTACCAACTTTGGCAGCGATATCCTCATCACTTAAATTAAACTGCGACTTGAGCTTGGCATAAGCAGTAGCAAGCTCGATTGCGTTGAGGTCCTCGCGCTGAGCGTTCTCGATAATTGAAAGCTCGAGACGATTCTGTGAATCGAGAGTGCGGATGATGGCGGGGATTTTGGTAAGACCAGCAATCTTGCTAGCACGCCATCTACGTTCACCGGCAACAATCTTGTATTTGCCATCTTCCTTTGTAACTACAATAGGCTGCAAGACGCCATGTTCCTTAATGGATGCGGCCAAAGCTTCTAAAGCCTCCTGGTCAAACTCGCGCCGAGGTTGTTCCTCGTCACGAATGATGTCATCCAGTTTTAACTCTTTAAGTTTGCTTTCTTTCTTGTCCTCCGAAGCGGTGGGGTCAAACTCATCGTCAATTAATTCGGTAGGTATTAAACTTTCAAAACCGCGACCTAATCCCTTCATTTGGTTCTCTCCTCAATTTCTTTTGCTAGATCTTTGTAGGCCCTAGCGCCCTTACTAAATTTATCATAAGCTCCTACTGGTACGCCGTGGGATGGCGCCTCGGCAACACGCACGTTACGCGGAATGGTAGTTCTGAAGGTTAACGCCTTGAAATACTTCTTAATTTCGTTGTAGACTTGAGCAGAGAGAGAGGTGCGCTTATCATACATGGTCGCAAGCACGCCGATGAGTTTGAGATTTGGATTAGCTTGCTTCATAATGAGTTTCATGGATTCGAGAAGCTGAGCTACGCCCTCCAGGGCGTAAAACTCGGTCTGAACCGGTAAAAGCAGGTAGTTTGAAGCAATCATGCCATTCACTGTAAGCAAAGATAGCGATGGTGGCGAATCAATAATAATATAGTCATAATTCGCCGCGACTGACTGGATAGCGTCACGCAGCCTAGTGAATTTACGTGACTGATTAGTAATCTCAACTTCGGCGTTTGCGAGCTCGGGAGTGGCTGGAGCTAAATCATAATTCTTGTATTTGGTGGAAAGTATAGCCTGCTCCATGGTGGCAGCACCCAGAATAACGCTAGTCATTGTCGGGCCTAGCTGATCAGGATTAGTCTTGTCAATACCGAGCCCGGAGGTAGCATTGCCCTGAGGATCAAAATCCACTAGGAGGGTCTTCTTCTTGTCCTTAGCAAGGTAATAACACAAGTTAACAGCAGTAGTAGTCTTCCCTACGCCACCCTTCTGATTAGTGATACATATTACCTTCGCACTCATAGTACTTACGATTATATCATATTTTGTGGGGGTTGGGAAGACGGAGTCGACGAGTTAAAAAATAACACCCATTATGGGTGTTATTTAAGGATTACCTAGAGGTTGGGTGCTAAGCGATTTTAGTGATCTCAATCTCGGTATATTTCTGACGGTGGCCGGTCTCCTTATGAACACGCTTCTTCGCTTTGTAGCGGATGTTGCGAATCTTGTCGCCTTTGACCTCGGATGATTTGACCTTCGCTGAAACTTTTACGCCCTTTACTGTAGGTGTACCAACGGTGGTCTTGTCGCCGTCAATTACAAGTAAAGCGTCAAGTTCGAGCTCTTTAGTGCCTTCCGGGAGGAGGTCCACCCGTAGGGTCTCTTTTTCCGTGGCGATATATTGCTTACCACCAACTAAAATGACTGCTTTTTTCATATAATTCCTTTATTACTCGCACTATTGTATCATATTTTTACAAAAAAGAAAAGACCCCAACGGGGTCCTCTCTTTATTTAGATAATTTATTTATCTTTTTTAGTCTCTTCTTTGGCAATTT
>DFGN01000006.1 GCA_002371235.1 Candidatus Saccharibacteria bacterium UBA3749
GGGTGTGGCGCAGTTGGTAGCGCGCAGCGTTCGGGACGCTGAGGCCGTCGGTTCAAGTCCGATCACCCTGACCATTTTTGTTTTAACTTGATTATGTTATTAAATAGTTGACATTTCTAACTAGTTATGCTATAATGTAGATGTGTGATCGCTTTTTTGTGATCATGCACTTTAAAATTCTATCGGATTATGTGATCGATCGTGGCATAAAGTTTCTGAATAGATATCTAATTAAATAGATGTCTGATGATCGGAGATTTTGTCGCACGATCGATCACCTAGAAGACAGCCTTCTTTTGAGTGTCGATCTTAACAATTCTTTTTATGCTACGGAGGAAAAGAGCATGGACAAAAGAAAAAATGGCAGGATTCGTAACATCTTGGGTAGCACCAAGAAGACGACTGGACAAAATTTGATGGAGGCGATTGATGAAGGGATTGTTTATCCGATTGGAATTCCTTCTTATCTTCTCGGTGAGGCTGAGAAGATATTGAGGGATGCCCTGGATGATGATCAATTCAAGTTCGTCTACTACGGGTTTGGATTCGACAGGAGCAAAAAGGGGCAAGACGAGGAAGAGGATTTGGACTTAAGGAAGAATATTGCGCTTGCTGAGAAGTTCAAGACCAACCCTCGTTATGTTTCTAAGGTACTGAGTGATGCAATTGAAGTGCTGAAAGGGTCTCCCTATCGCAATCAGTTGCGCGAATTAGTCCCTACGCTCGATGATCTCTTTCGTGATGTTGAAAAACTGAACGATGTGAAGAGTGAACTGGAGCTTGCGAAGAGTAAGTTACAGACACTTGAGGAGAGCATCGAGGGTCGTGAACGGGCGGCAAAGAATGCAATGCGCATCGCGCTTGATAAGCGTGATGAGCTCTGGGCGGAGAACAATTCGCTTAGGAGCGATATTGCCCATTTGTCTTCCGAAAACGACAGGCTCTGGGTCGAAGTCCAGAAGCTTCAGAATGAGTTGAGTGAAGTCTACCGTAAGGCTGAGCTTGCAGAGGCGGCTGCTGGTGTTGCGACGGAAGTTGTTAAGAGGTACCAGGAGTTTAATCTGGAGGCCGTAACGGCTTTCGCTGCCGATATCGCGAATATCAAAATATCGGTAAGTTCATTGGAGAGTCTTGAGCTCTCTGATGAGGTGGCCAAGAAACTAAAGTCATGCGAGATAGGTGACATCGACAAGCTCTGCACGCATACTAAGAGATCGTTGACTAAGATGTTTGGCCAGGAGACGGCTGATAACATCGAGGAGAAGCTGAGGAAACGGGGACGTTTTCTTAAGGCTGCAGCTTCTTTATAAGTTGATTATCTCGGCGTGATCCGGTAGAAGTGGGTTTCATTAGCCCACAAATTCGGTGGGAAACCGCGGGCTCATTTGTCCGCGGTTTTTCATGCTGATTAAATATTGAAATTATAAAAAAGAGAAACCCGTCGATATAATATATCGGCGGGTTTTGCGGGTTTTACATGATTACATCATGCTTCTTTCCCGCTGGTAGTTTGCGATTGATCTCATTATTTTGCAAACTACGATGGGGGAATAGCCATTTTTATCAATGAGCTCCAATTCCCTCAATTTGTCTTTAGATTTTTCACCAATCTTTACTGGCTTCCACGACATGCAATTGGCCTCTAAAGACAAGAATGCTTCAAAATCATCACATAATAATTGCAGAATGATTTTAAGCGTTTCCTCTTCCGTTCTGATGCTTTCCATCTCGAAAGAAGGTAGTGGTGGTCCATTAACCACGACTGGCAGTTTAATTACTTTGCCCAATTTCATCACCTCCTTTAAAAGAGTTCCGTGGACCTTATAAAGTATAACACATTATGCTTACAGAGTCAAGCATTGACTTTTTTGACGGTTTTTTCAGTGGGGATTATTACTGATATAATATAAAGTATGACGAAGAGTTACATTGCGATTGATTTGAAGTCGTTTTATGCATCGGTGGAGTGTGTGGAGAGGGGGGTGGATCCGCTGATGACGAATTTGGTGGTGGCGGATCCGGAGAGGACCGATAAGACGATTTGCCTTGCGGTGTCACCAGCGCTGAAAGCATATGGTATACCAGGGAGGGCGCGATTGTATGAAGTGATTCAGAAAGTGGCTGAGGTTAATAAACTGCGTGAACGCAAATTTGGACGTAAGTTGGTAGGTAAATCGACCGACGATACTGAGCTAAAAAGGAACCCGGCTTTGGCGTTGGATTATATTATAGCGGTGCCACGAATGGCATATTATATTAGTTATAGTACGAGGATTATTAATATATATTTACGTTATGTGGCGGAGGAAGATATGCATGTTTATTCGATCGATGAGGTATTTATTGATGCGACGTCGTATCTTAAAACTTACAAATGTACGGCACATGAGCTGGCTTTACGTATGATCAGGGATATTTTGAAGGAGACCGGGGTTACGGCGACGGCAGGAATTGGGACCAATATGTACCTAGCTAAGATTGCAATGGATATTGTGGCAAAGCACGCTAAGCCAGATAAAGATGGCGTTAGGATAGCAGAGCTAGACGAGATGAGTTATCGGTATACACTTTGGGAGCATCGGCCATTGACGGATTTTTGGCGAGTTGGCAGGGGATATGCTAAGAGACTGGAATCGGTGGGACTATATACGATGGGTGATGTGGCACTTTGTTCGGAGAAAAATGAGGATTATCTATATGATATGTTCGGTATAAATGCAGAACTTTTAATTGATCATGCTTGGGGGTGGGAGCCGTGTGGGATTAGCGACATAAGAAACTATCGGCCGAACGTAAATTCGTTTTCGTCTGGGCAAGTACTAAAAGAGCCGTATGACTTCAAACGGGCGAGGGTGGTTACAATTGAGATGGCGGAAGAGGTGGCATTAAACTTACTTAAGAAAAAATTAGTGACCAACCAGGTGGTTCTAACGGTAGGGTACGATAAAAAGAGCTTATTAGGTTATGACGGTGAGGTGCAGCAAGATTTTTATGGTCGAACAATACCTAAACATGCACATGGTACTTATAATTTAGTGGAGTATACTTGTTCTTCGCGAGAGATTATTGATGCGGTGACTGAATTGTTTGACCACTATGTAAATCCGGATTTATGGATTAGACGAATTACGATTGACGTAGGTCGGGTAAAGAGAGAAGACGATGCTAAGGCTTCATCGGTACAGCTAGGGCTGTTTGATAGTGAAAAAAACCGAGCGGAATTAGCCAAGGAAAAGCGAGCAAACGAGGCGGTCCTTGCGATTAAGCGACGATACGGGAAAAACGCAATTCTAAAGGGTGTTAATTTCGAAGAGGGAGCGACGGGTAGAGAGCGTAACGCACAGATAGGAGGACACCGAAAATGAAATATGACGAAATAATCAACCATCCTCACTATGAGCCCAAGCGTCATTCCCGGATGTCGCGGGAGATGCGCGCAGCGCAATTTGCGCCGTTTGCTGCGTTGTCGGGGCATGCAGGAGCAGTAAAAAGGACGGCAAAAGTGGCAGAGCTTAGGGATAAACGTGTGATTGATTTTGGGGCGTATGATGATATGGAGTATGTGAATCAAGAAGAATAAGGTACTAGATTAATGAGTAATATATTATAATATATTCATGAATGTATTATATTGTGGTGATACTGGAATTTCGCGAGGAGTGTTGGTATCAATATTGTCTTTATTAATGAATGGGCGGAAACATTATGATGCGAAGAAAAATGTCATGATTGATGATACAAAGATGGAACAGCCTATATACAATATATATATTATGACAATACGCTATGATGGCGTTAAACCATTCACAGAAAAGACGGCGAGATTTTTGGATAAACTAGTTAAAGGTTATAACTCGAAAAGCTTTGTGAAACTGATTGATGCAACGGAAGTGTTTGTGAAAAACTTGCCATCGAAGAATATGGGTTCGTATTTTACACCCTGTTCGATGCTCAGGCTTTATGTAGATAAAGTATCAGAAATCGCAAGGCTAGATCGGATTTTGTATCTTGATTATGATGTAGTGTGTCGAGGAGATATATCGGAGTTTTATAATATGAATCTTGATGGGGTTGAGGCGGCGGGGGTGCTTGATATTTATGGGCGGAGATGGTATCACTACCATGGATTATTCAAACAGGATTATATGAATTCGGGTGTGATGTTATTCAATGTATCGGAATGTCTGAAGTCTGATATGTTCGGGAAGGCAGTGCGGTTATGTGCGGGGAGATGGATGATGCTAGCGGATCAAGCGGCTTTAAATAAAACGATTGAAAGACGCATACTAGTGGACCGGAAATATAATGAGCAGGAAGAACGACCGCGAGCGGACACGGCACTGCATCACTTTTCAAATAATTTCAAATTCTGGCCGTTTTTTAGAGTACAGAAGGTAAAGCCGTTTGAAAAAGAAAAGGTACATAATGTATTGGGGATTCATGAGTATGACGATATTTTGAATAAGTATGAGAAATTGGTGGACGAGCTATAGGCTAGGTGTCTTTATTTTAATATGGCTAGAGATAGTGTATAATATATAGTATGGCAAAAGCAGAATTGTTTCAGAAGGATATTCCGAAATCGGAACGAGTATTTTACTATACGTCAGAGACAGATGATCCGATAAAAACGGATGAGCAGGAAAAGAAAATTGAGGTGGGGTTACCGAAAGGGTATGAATTTATCCCGAAGCATTGGTGGGTAAGAGCATATTCGGCAGTGTTGTTCCGACTTTTTTGGATATTTGGACAATGGTATGAACGACATTATTGGCAGGCAAAGTTTTACAATCGAGAAAGATTGAAAGAAGCTAAAGGTAAAGGTTTTTTGATTTATGCCAATCATACGAATCCATTTCATGATGTGTTCGGGCCGGCAATTATGGCAGGTAGACGGATTTTTACAATTATCTCACCTGTAAATCTGTTGATTCCTGGGATTGGAAAGTTTTTACCGATGATTGGAGGATTGCCACTCGGTAAGACGGTGGCGGAGAAGAAAGCGTTTAACGAGGCAGTGGACAAGAGATTAGCGCAAAAAAAGGTATTGGTGATTTATCCTGAAGCCCATGTTTGGCCTTATGCAACGAAGGCGCGTAAGTTTCCGGCTGGTAGTAAATCATTCAAATATGCTGTGAGAAATGATTTACCGGTCTATGCAATGACTACGACTTACCATAGACGTAAGGATAAAAAACATGGTGATTTGCCACGAATGGATGTCTATCTGGATGGGCCGTTTTATCCTGATAATACTCTCGATGAGGATAAAAAGATGGATAAGTTGGCGATACAAGTTTATGATTCTATGGTAAAATATAGTAAGAAAAATACTTACGAATATTTTAAGTATATAAAGAAATCGAAATGAGTATATTCAACACAGGAAACCCAATTAAGAAGCACGTGAATGTAGTGCCGGTGTTTTTAACGATTAATAGTGCTTATGCACCATATGCAGCGGCGGCAATTCATTCGTTAGTACAACATACTAATCCGAAGCGATATTATCGGGTGATAATTTTGCATGATGGGTTGAATTTAGTGAATCGATGGCGACTTCGGAATTTGGTGACACGAAATGTGGCGGTGCAATTTAAGAAAATGTCGCGTAGTTTATATCTGAAGGCGATTGTAGCCTATTGCACGAGACGGCAGAAGGGGGCTGGGGACTTTTTCTCGTCGGCGGTGTATTATTATCGGGCGTTTATTCCGCTGATGTTCCCCCTTTATAAGAAGGCGGTTTACATAGATAGCGATACGATTTTGCGCGGAGATATTGGGGAATTATTTGACACACAATTGGATGATAATGCAATGGCGGCAATGATTGATCCGAAAGTAACAGTAATACCTGAGTTTCGAGATTATGTCGATAATGCTCTTGGAGTGCCACATGAGAAATATGTGAATTCTGGTGTACAGGTAATGGATCTAAGAAAAATGCGTAAAATCCACTACTTATCTACGATGATTAATATGATTCGAGAGTTTGATGCAGACCTGGTGGCGCCCGATCAGGATTATTTAAATGTGATTTTGCAGGGTCAGATTAAATTCTTGGATCCTGTTTGGAATGCGGAGCCAGTTCAGGATTTGTCCGATGATGTTAAATTGGTACATTTTAATTTATTTAATAAACCGTGGCATTATCAGAATGTGCCATGTGAAGAATTGTTTTGGGATGCTGCAAAAGGAACTGGGTTTTTGGGTGATCTTCGTAGGCAACAGACGGCTTTTGATGTAAAAAAGCAAAAAGCTGATCATGAGAAGGTAGCATCTTTAATCCAAAAAGCTGCAAAGTTGGCAAAGTCAAAAGAGCCATTAATTAAGCTCTAGAATCGATATTACATAGTGAATAACTGTTGTAAAATTTACAACAGTTATTCACTATGGCCCGATACAAAAAATGGAGGTGCCTACCGGAATTGAACCGGTGTACGCGGTTTTGCAGACCGCTGCGTAACCACTCCGCCAAAGCACCTTGTGTGTATTATTATAGCATACCTTGTGGTCGAATTATATAATTAGTGACGATTATAGAACAAGGATTTGGCATGTATGTATGGTTTAGTTATTTATAATTGCAAAAGAATAATACCAACTACTACAAGCGCTGTAGCGATGAGATGAATGATGACGGATTTTTTGTCGAGTTTTTCGCGGCCAAATTGCGGTGAGATAATAGTGAGTAAAATTCCGAGAAAGAAGATTACGATTGGTTCAGCTGAGTCAGATGCAACTGATGCAATAGCAACCGTCGGGGCCATGATGAGACCTAGACGATAAGCGACATCTTTAATGAAACTAATGATGCTGTTTGCGATTAATGGGCGTAGAACTTTTTTGTGACTAGAATCAAGAATACTATAAAAGCGACGGCGCCACTTAGGTCTAGCGTAGATGATAATTAGATTGCCAATACCTTTGCCTAGAAATACAAATAAGATTTCGGTGAGGAAATTTAGATCTGGGGTGCTTTCTTTGACGAAAAGTAGGTTTCCAGTGACGGCAATTAATACATATAGGAATGCAAAAAAGACTGCTTTGATTTTGATTTTGCGACTGCGCTTTCTAGTCGTAATGATAATAAGGAATGGTGCAGAAATGATTACAAAAAAGGCTAATAGTTGGAGTGGAGAGAAGGTTTCATTAAGAAAGAGCCAGCCCAGGACTAAATAAAGGACAGGAGCAAGTTGGGTAAAAATACCGATGTTGGTGGAATCATCGAGCTCAAGTGCTCTATAATATGGTATCCCTGCGAGGCTGGAAAGTAACCCCGAGAGGAAGAATAATAGAAAATTGATAGCATAATCTGAATTGAAGTTAAAGCCAGTAATAGCGGCAAAGATGAATGCGCATACAATAAAAGCATAGCCGTAGAATAATTTCTGTGATACGGCGCCACGACCTTTAAAATAAACATCAGAAATGTAGTTGTCGATGAAAATTCGTGTAGAATCAAGTAGGGTCGCAATAGATACGAGTATTAACCAAATCACGCTAGCGCCCCATAAATGATGTATCCATAGTATAGTGTGAATAACACTAGCATTATTACGCCTTCAGCTCGGGAAATTTTTTGATGGCGTCCAGCGAATATGCATAGTAATAATGGTGCAAGGATTAACATTACGATGTCGATAATCTCAAAGTGGTCCGGAGTAATCGTGCCAGCAAATAGGACAGGAAGAGCAAGGACAATACAAATATTAAAGATGTTACTGCCGACGATGTTACCGACCAGAAGATCGCATTCATCTTTTTTGGCGGCGGTAATGGTGGTAACGAGTTCTGGTAAAGATGTTCCCAGCGCTATGATGGTGAGTGAAATAATGCGCTCTGAGATGCCGATTGCGCTAGCAATAAACGAGGCCGAGTTAACAACCAATTGGCTACCACCAACTACACCGACTAGACCGACGACTACGAAGACGAATGACTTGCCAAGCTTGTATTTCGGTGGCTCTATCTCTTTAGTGCCTTGTGATGCACGGCGGTTGCGACGTGCCATGGCGATGAGATAGTATAGGAAAATACCAAAGAATAAAAGACAAATGATTGAGTCGGCACGAGTGAAGGTATTAATAGCTGCTTCTGAAAGGTATAAGTCTAGTATTAATACTATGAGAGCGGTCGAAATAAGTAGTAGCAGCGGCAGTTCTTTGGATACCGTTTCGCGTTTAATTCTGATTGGGCGGATAATGGCGGCGATGCCAATTAGCAGTAATATATTTATAATATTACTGCCAATAACGTTGCCGATTAAAATATCAGTACTACCATTAATGAGCGATGAAAATGATACGGCAAGCTCGGGAGCGCCGGTGCCGAAAGCAATGATAGTGAGGCCGATTAAGAGCTTACTGACTTTAAAATTTGATGCAACGGACGATGCTCCGTCGATGAGCCAGTCGGCACCTTTAATTAAAATAACGAAGCCGACGATAAGTAAAACAATTTGTAGAAGTATTTCCATAGTATTTATGATTATAGCACAGATTGAGAGACTAGCCAACAAAAAACAGCTTTCTAAGCTGTGATGGTATGGTGCGAGCGAAGAGACTCTAACTCTCGACCTCTTCCTTGGCAAGGAAGCGCTCTAAACAACTGAGCTACGCTCGCACATAGTGTCATTATATCATATTATTTAGGTTTTTGTGATAAAAAGTGTTATAATGGTTATATAAAATAAAGGAGAATAAAATGCCGACAGGGGTAATTATAACAATAGTAGTGGTAGTAGTTGTGATAGCTATTATCGGCTTAATTGCTGGTATATACAATGGTTTAGTCCAGCTAGATGAACGCGTGAACGAAGCGTGGTCAGATATCACGGTTCAGCTTAAGTATCGTGCGGATTTGATCCCGAATGTACTTGAGACTGTAAAAGGCTATGCAAAGCATGAGAAAGAAACGTTCGAGATGGTGACTGAGGCGCGTACGGCTGCGATGGGCGCAAAGACCGTAAAGCAGGCTGCTGAAGCTGAGAATGAGATGCAAAATGCACTTGGAAGGATTTTTGCAATTGCAGAGTCGTATCCCGAACTCAAGGCCAATCAAAACTTCGTGAAGATGCAGGAACAGCTTCAAGACGTTGAAGATAAGATTCAAGCTGCGCGTAGATTCTACAATGCTGGAGCGAAGGAGCTCAACACTAAAATTAAAACTTTCCCAACTAACCTCGTAAATAACATCATCGGCCATTTCAAGAGGCGTGATTATTTCGAAGTTGCTGATAGCGAAAAAGCAAAAATCGAGAAAGCTCCTGAAGTAAAATTCTAATAAATAGATAAATGCTTCATGAAAACATGAAGCATTTATCTTAGATGGATTAGGATAATGTATAAACAAATTGCAGAAAACAAGCGAAGAACTATTTATATTATCATTGGTTTTATTTTGCTTGTGGGTTTAATTGCGGCATTGTTCGCGTGGTATTATAATGATGTCTGGATTGCTGTTTGGACGATGATTGCTGCGATTATCTATGCGGTCTTTCAATATTATGCCTCTAGTGCGATTTCAATGGCGATGACGGGTGCGCGAGAAATAACTAAGAAAGATAATCCGAGGCTATATAATATCGTAGAAAATCTGTCGATTACGACTGGTCTTCCCATGCCAAAGGTCTATGTGATTCAAGACTCGGCGCCAAATGCCTTTGCGACTGGACGCGATCCAAAGCATGCGGCAGTAGCTGCTACTACTGGGTTAATGGATATTATGGATGATAAAGAACTAAATGCGGTGATGGCGCACGAAATGTCACATGTGAAGAATTATGATATTCGAGTATCGATGATAGTGTTTGGATTGGTATGTGTAATTGGTCTTATTTCGGATATGGCATTTCGAATGATGTTCTATGGGGATCGGAGACGCAATAATGAAGGTAGTCCGGTTGGATATGTATTAATTGTAATTGCGGCAGTTTTGTCGCCTTTTGTGGCGGCAATTGCGCAAATGGCGGTGAGCCGTCAGCGTGAGTATCTTGCGGATGCGTCGGCCGTGAATATTACGAGGTATCCGGAAGGGATGATTAATGCTTTGAAAAAGTTGCAGTCGCATGGTAGACCAATGAGGAGCCAAAATATTGCAGCAGAATCAATGTATATTAATGATCCACTAAGAAAGGGTTTCTTCAATAACTTACTTTCATCACATCCCCCACTAGAAAAGAGGATTGAGAGGCTCGAGCATGGCAAGACAACATTCTAGAAAAAAGCAAGTTAAGAAAGTTTTTGGTAAAGTAAAAGATAACAAGATAGAAGAAGTACTAAAAGCTAAGCAACCTGCAAAAAAACATAAGCGCGAAAAGAAAAAACTGCGCGAAAGGATTGTGGAGTTTAAGGATTTTGTAAAGAAAAAACGCTCGAAAAGGATTATTTTACACAAGTCGTTTAAACGGAGCTTTCGTGAGGATTACTATCGGGATTTGAATGTGCCAGGTATGATGTATCACATTATGGCGAGTTTCAGAATGATTTTCAAAAACTGGAAATTATTCTTGCCATTACTTTTGATCGTAGTGATTTTGAATGCTTTGTTTGTTGGAATCATGAATGAGTCGAATTATGTGCAGTTTCGTGATATCGTGGACCAGACTAGTGAGGAAATAGCTGGCGGTGATATTGGGAGTTTCGCTAAGGCTGGATTATTGCTAATTTCAACGTTTACGAGTGGCGGATTGTCAGGTGATTCTAGTGATGCTTCTGCGGTGTTTGGTGTTCTAATCTTTCTAATTATTTGGTTAACGACGATTTTCTTGTTGCGCCATTTATTGGCTGGGCATAAGGTAAAACTACGTGATGGACTATATAATGCGATGACGCCGTTAATATCGTCTTTTATTGTGTTCGCGGTGGCAATGTTTCAGTGCGTTCCGATTTTTATTTTGATTATTGTTTATTCAGCGGCAGTGCAGACTGAGTTTTTGACGACGCCGTTTTACGCACTGTTGTTTTTTATTTTTGCAGCTCTGATGATTATATTATCTGGATATTTATTATCATCGTCACTAATGGCTTTTGTTGCGGTCAGTGCGCCGGGTATGTATCCGTTTCGGGCATTAAATGTGGCTTCGGACTTGATGGCAGGAAGAAGGGTGCGATTTATTCTGAGACTGGTTGCTTTAATTCTGGTGCTTGCGATTATGTGGGTAGCAGTGATGTTGCCATTAATCCTATTTGATATGTGGATGAAACAATTTGAGTGGACGGAAGGAATTCCGTTTGTGCCGATTTGTTTGACGGCAATGACGTGCTTCTCGGTGATGTATGCTACGACATATTTATATATGTATTATCGTTGGATGCTGAAGTCGAACTCTTAGTTAAGAGATTTGTGCTACAATGATACTATGACAAAAGAAGAGGCAGCAAAACGCATTATAAAACTTCGTGAGTTAATTAATGATTATAGGTATCATTATCACGTATTAGATGAGTCAATCATGAGCGAAGCGGCAGCGGACTCATTAAAGCATGAATTGTCGCAACTTGAAGATAAATATCCAGATTTAATTACGCCAGATTCGCCGACACAACGAGTGGCGGGGAAACCACTGGATAAGTTTACTAAGGTGACGCACGGGAAGAGAATGATTTCGCTAGCTGATGTGTTTTCGGAGGAAGAAATTAAGGATTGGATTTCACGAAATGAGAAATTGATACCTGGTGGAAGAATCGCAGAGTTTTTTACCGATATCAAGATGGACGGACTGGCTTGTTCTTTGAAATATCGTGATGGAGTATTCTACCAAGCGGTAACACGAGGGGATGGACTGGTTGGTGAAGATGTAACACTGAATGTGAAGACTATACAGAATATCCCACTTAACCTCAGGAATATATCTTTATCGTCGGGTCGCGTTGCTCGTGTTCATCGACCATTAGGGCCGTCCGTCTCCGGATTCCCTCTGATTGAGGAAATACCTTCTGAGGTTGAGGTAAGAGGGGAAATTGTGATATTTAAGAAGGATTTTGAGCGCCTTAACGAATTGCAGCGAAAGCATGGAGAGGCAGAGTTCGCGAATCCGCGGAATTTGGCGGCTGGTTCGATTCGACAGCTAGATCCGAGGATTGCGGCGAGCCGGCCATTAAAGTTTATTGCTTATGATTTGGTAACGCCGGATTCGGCTACCTGGAAAGAAGCATATGATAAGTTGCGAGCATTTGGATTTCAGACTTCAAATGAGGATAAAGTATTTAGTGATTCCGAGATGAAGCAACTGTTTCAGTATATTCATGATTTAGATGAGTATAGGAAAGGGTTGAAGTTTAATACGGATGGAATGGTGATTAAAATAAACGATCGAGCTGTCTATGATAAACTTGGCATAGTGGGGAAAACTCCGCGTGGCGCGGTAGCATTTAAATTCCCGGCGGAAGAATCAACTACGGTAGTACGAGATATTGTGATATCGATTGGTCGGACGGGGGCGGCGACGCCGGTTGCGATTCTTGATCCGGTATCAGTGGCTGGAACCACGGTGCGACACGCATCATTGCATAATGCGGATGAAATTGCGCGGTTAGATGTCAGGATTGGCGATACGGTGATTATTTATAAAGCGGGCGATATTATTCCACAAATCAAGGAGGTGCTAGTTAGTTTGCGACCGGAATATACTAAGCCATTTGACTATGAGGAAGCACTTAGGGAACAGTATCCAGAACTGAAATTCGTACGCCCGGATGGTGAAGTGGTATACCGCGTGAAGGGGGAATCGTCGGATTTAATCTTGAAACGAGCGATTGAGTATTATGCTTCGAAGCCAGCTTTAAATATCGAGGGGCTTGGCGAGAAGAATGTGGAGGCCTTAATTCAATCGGGATTAGTCAGTTCTATCGCAGATTTGTACCGACTAAAGGTTAATGATATTGTAAAACTGGAACGATTCGGTGAGATATCGGCGCAAAATTTGGTTCAAGCGATTGATGAATCGCGGGAGCCGAAGCTAGCGAAATTTATCACAGCGCTCGGCATCCGACATGTTGGGGCAGCAACGGCAACTAGTCTTGCGCGAAAATTTCAGAGTTTAGATGGTATTGTGGAGGCAACTGAGGAAGAGCTACTGTCGATTGACGATATCGGTAAAGTTGTAGCAGAATCGATTTTGGCATGGTTTAGTGATGAAGATAATATAAAGATGCTGACAGAGTTGAAAGAGTTGGGGGTCATTGTGAAGGATGAGATCGTGACAAACTTGCCACTTGCTGGTAAATCGTATGTAGTGACCGGAACGCTAGCCGCAATGGGGCGAGAAGAGGCAGAGGATAGATTACGTGAATTAGGTGCAACTGTTACTTCGTCGGTAACGAAAAACACGACTGCTCTAATCGTTGGAGAAAAGCCAGGCAAGTCCAAACTGGATAAAGCGGCGAAGCTGGGGATTGCGCTGATGGCAGAAGAGGAGTTTCTAGAACTTACGAGGGGTGAGGATAGGCTTTAGAGGGAAGATTAGATTCTCATTTCTTTGAAAAGGGCGAGCTTTGCGGGTTTGCCCTCCTGTAGGTGACCACGATATATAATAAAAATAAGCCCTTTGGGCTTGTTTTTTATTGTGTGGTGATCTCTGCGGGAGTCGAACCCGCGTTGACGGGATGAAAACCCGTTGTACTAACCGTTATACTAAGAGACCAGGTTCAGTGCTTTTAATTATTATAGCAAAATTACTGGAAATTACAAGAGTAAGTGTATTTGATGTGGTATGAAGTTTTGTCAAATGGTGGATCGGGGAAAATTTGCATGTAGGTTTTGTTCTCGTTGCAGTAGCTGCGGAGATATTCGGCGAGGTCGGCGTTTCCTTTGGCGTCGTGAAGTAACATTTGTCTAAGGGTAATACGTGAAAGACCGCGGGCGGAATGCTTTTCCATAACTTCTTCAATCGTGGTGCTACCGGATGCCTGAACCGAGTTTACAAATGCATCGTAGAGATAGTTCTCGTAATAATCGCGAGCGAGAGAATCTAGTTTGGACTTGACGACATTGTCGTGTTTATAGAGCAGCGCAAAAAGCATAGCTGCTATAACGATGCAGATTTGGAAGCCAATGACAGTGAGAATTATATATTTACTATATGAACGTGTCTTAGCAGCATCATCTTGCGGTATCGGAGCATGCAGCTCTTGACTATAAACTGGTGTGGTGGGCTCGCGGTTCATATATTATATATTATCATAATATCGAACTTATGGTAAGATATATTCATGAGCAGATTATTCAAAAGAACTAAAATACTAGCAACAATTGGGCCAGCCACTAATTCGGCAGAGATGATTGAAAATATAATAATGGCAGGAGTAAATGGTTGTAGGCTGAATTGTTCGCATGGCTCCAATGGGGAGCGAGATCAGCAGATTAAGTGGATACGAGAGGCCGCAGCGAAAAAAGGTCGCAGCGTGGCAATTTTACAGGATTTGCAAGGACCAAAGATTCGGTTAGGAATAATAAAAGATAACCGTCTAGACTTAAAAAAGGACGATGAGGTAGTATTGCAATATGGTGATTTTGAACATGACGGTGGATTGACGGTGCCGGTACAGTATAATTTGGCGGAGAAAGTAAAAGTAGGGGAGCCGCTTTCGATGTTTGATGGTAAAGTTAAGGCGGAAGTGATTGAAATTGTATCAAGCGAAGCAATTAAGATAAGAATATTAAATGACGGTTTTGTGATGTCACATAAAGGACTAAATTTGCCGGATACGGATTTTGGTGGAGATATTCTGACGAATAAAGACATGATGGATATTGAATATGGCGCTAATTGCGATTATGACTATGTGGCATTGAGCTTTGTGCAATCGGCGGCTGACATTGTAAAACTAAAGCAGATTCTACTTTCTCTTGGCTCTACGGCTAAGGTTATTGCAAAGATAGAAACGAAGAAGGCGATTATTTCGGATGAGCATTTGGAAGAGATTGTAAAAGAAGCGGATGGAATAATGGTGGCAAGAGGCGATATGGCGGTAGAGGCGGGGACAGAAGTCGTGCCGATAGTGCAACGAAAGTTGATTGCAATGTGTAGGACTCATGCGAAGCTTTGCATTGTAGCTACGCAAATGTTATCATCAATGGTGGATTCGTTAGAACCGACTAGGGCCGAAGTGTCTGACGTGGCAACTGCGGTAGTACAGGGGGCTGATGCAGTAATGCTTTCTGATGAAACTGCGAATGGCTCTTATCCGCTTGAGACCGTTAAGGAAATGAAGAAGATTATTTTGTATACGCAAAATCATTCGAGGGTTGCCGCTCTGACTAGGGATCTGGAAAACGGATATGAAGTTTATGATGCGATATCTGGAGCAACGGCAAAATTAGCTGAAGATATTGCGGCTGACGTAATTGTGTGCCAAACTGCTTCGGGTGCGACTGCTAAAATGATGGCAGCTCAACGGCCAAATCTACCGATTGTTTCGGTGACATCTAATCCGCGAGTTGCGAACCAATTAGCATTGATTTACGCTAATTCCGCATTTGTGAGGCCTTATAGTGAGAACTTTGGTTATGATTTAGCAAAGGAATTGAAGGCTTCAGGATACTTGATGACGGAGGATGGGAAAAAGGATTTGGTCGCCGTGATTGTATCGGGAGATAAGGATAAATTTGGTACTGATACTATTAAGGTGCGTTCTGTATAATATATAGTATGATTAGCGCAAAAATCGCTTAGCAATTTGCTAGGCGATTTTTTGGTTGGTAGGCAGGTATGTATTATTTGGCGATGGCTTCTAGGCCGGGTAGAGATTTACCAAGTAGATATTCGAGAGCGGCGCCGCCACCAGTTGACACGAGAGAATAATGTAGATTCGGATGAGATTCTATGAGTGACTCAACGAATCCAGTAGTATCGCCACCACAAATGATGCTAATGGCATTTTGATGCTCTCCGATCATTTCGGCAGCAATGGTTGAAGCAGTAGCATAGGCTGGATCCTCGGCATAGCCAAGTAACCCATTCCAAATAATAGTTTTAGCGTCGGTGATGAAGCCGGAAAGTTTGATGGTAGAAACTGGGCCAATGTCGAGCTTGTCACCTTTGCTGTTTTCGTCGAAATCTTCGGCAACATAAATCTTGGAACTATTTGACTTATAACCATCAGCAGCAATTTTGCCACCAACTACGATTTGGTCGGCAAGTTGACTAAACTTATCGATGAGTGGTTGTTTGTCTTCGACTTTGGCTCCACCGATAATGAGAAGAACTGGGCTTTTGGGATTGTGAATAGCAGCATCGAGATTGTGGATTTCTTTTTCTAGAAGTAGGCCAGCGTAGACTGGAAGAAATTGTCTAACGGCGTCGGTAGAGGCGTGGGCGCGATGAATGACCGCAAAGCCATCCTGAACAAAGACGTCAGCATTAACTGAATTAATGATATTCTTGATGAATTCGGGGTCGTTGGTTTCTTCTCTTGGGTCGAAACGTAGGTTTTCGAGAAGAACAACTTTAACTTCGCTTGGAATAGGAATTGTGGTACCTTGCTCTGGTAAAGGATAGAAACCAATTGTGTGTCCTGGAAGGAGCCGGCGCAGCTCGTCGGCGACTGGAGACAGAGTAAAATCGGGATTAGTTTTACCTCCTGGGCGTCCGAGATGAGAGATGAGAATAACCCTTTTGGCTCCATGCTCGAGCAAATAATTAATAGTTGGAAGACTGGCGCGAATACGAAGATCGCTCTGGATTTTGCCGTCTTTGAGCGGGATATTGTAATCTACGCGCACTAGGACGGTCTTGTTTTTGAGGTCTAAATCTTTAATAGTTTTCATAATCTGTTATCTATAGTACTATAGCTAGCTGAATAAATCAACTATTTACAAATATTCATGCAGTGATATAATCTGAAATATGAAAAAGATGCGAACATACCAACAGCTGATTGGTGAAACAATAGAACAATTAAGAACAAATAAGGGCTTAACCCAGGAAGAGCTAGCTAAGATGGTGGGCTCGAGCCAGTCGGCAATCCATCGTATTGAGAAGGGTGGACAGAACGTCTCGCTTGAAATGATCAAAAAACTTTCAGAAGCACTTGGCGGCCAGATTCTCTCTATTAATGACTCTGTCTCGCAGAGCTTTAGAATTCGTGGCGGCAAAGAATTACATGGTGAAATTACAATAAATACATCCAAGAATGCCGCGGTTGGTTTGCTCTGCGCTTCACTACTGAACACTGGTAGGACTGTATTTCATCGGGTGGCGCGAATTGAAGAGGTCTTTAGAATTATAGAAGTTTTGGAGTCAATTGGTGTAAAATGTCGTTGGTTAAACCGTCATAGAGACCTAGAGATTATATCACCACGTGAATTAAGATTAGACGAGATGGATATAGAAGCAGCGAGGCGAACGCGCTCTATCATTATGTTTTTGGGGCCGTTACTGCATCGTTATCCCAAATTCAAGATTCCGTATGCGGGGGGCTGTTCGTTAGGGACGAGAACGGTAGAGCCGCACCTTCAAGCGTTAAAATCATTTGGACTTGAGGTAGATGCGACATGTAATAGTGGATTCTATGAGGTAAACGTGAAACAAGAGACCTTGCAGAAGTATCGTGATCGGTATATTGTTCTAACCGAGCGGGGTGATACGGTGACGGAGAATGTTTTGATGGCGGCAGCACTTGTGCCTGGTCAGACGACTATTGTGGGGGCTTCGCCGAATTATATGGTACAGGATGTTTGTTTCTTTTTGGAAAAGCTTGGTGTAGAGATTCGTGGTATTGGAACTACTACTCTAGTGGTTAAAGGACGACCGATGATTGATGTAGATGTGGAGTACGACGTGTCAGAGGACCCGATTGAAGCAATGTCTTTCATTGCGGCCGCTTTCGTAACGCATTCGAAAATCAAGATTTGTAGGGCGCCGATAGAGTTTTTGGAAATAGAACTAGAGGTATTGAAGAATATGGGGGCAAGAATTGAGCGTTCGGAGGAGTATTTATCCGCGAATGGACGGACACGACTGGTAGATTTGATAATTAATAAATCAGAACTAGTGGCGCCAATTGATAAAATTCATCCGATGCCTTTCCCGGGTCTTAATATTGATAATCTACCATTTTTCTCAGTAATTGCAGCGACGGCGAAGGGGCGTACTTTAATTCATGATTGGGTATTTGAAAACCGAGCTGTTTATATTACGGAATTATCGAATCTAAATGCAAAAGTGGAGCTACTGGATGCACACAGGGTATATATTGAAGGGCCAACGAATTGGCGGCCGGCGGATTTAACAGCACCACAGGCTTTGAGACCTGCAGTGGTGGTACTACTCGGTATGTTAGCTGCACCGGGGACATCAATTTTAAGAAATATTTATACGATTAACCGTGGCTATCAAGATTTTGCGGCGAGACTTAGGCATCTCGGAGCAGATATAGAGCCATTGACGGGGGTGTAGAGTGGATAACTCAGTACTCGATGGACTGAATGAACGACAAAGAGAGGCCGCGGAAACGTTGAGCGGACCGGTGTTGATTTTGGCTGGGGCGGGGTCGGGAAAGACGAAGACCTTGACGCATAGAATTGCGAATTTGATTAGCCATGGAGTACAGCCGGGGCGTATCTTAGCTGTGACTTTTACTAATAAAGCGGCAAAAGAGATGCGCGGAAGATTGTGGAATCTTCTAGCAAGAGATGAATCCGTCCCTCAGGAGCCGCCACATTCATTTATGCCGTATATGGGGACGTTTCATGGAATTGCGGTGAAGATTCTACGTATTGACGGTGATAAGATGGGACTGGATCATAATTTTGTGATTTATGATACAGATGATCAGATTTCTCTAATCCGGCGGGTGCTGAAAGATTTGAGGATGTCAGATAATAAACAATTAAAGCCGAAATCGATTCAGTCAATCATCTCTAACGAGAAGAATCAGGGTAATGGTCCAGACGAATATGAGGCAAATGCAATCTATCCGAATCAAAAACAAATTGCGAAAGTGTTTTATCGTTATGAGGAAGAGAAGATAAAAGCACAAGCGCTTGATTTTGATGATTTACTCTTGAAAGAACTGGAATTATTAAGAAATTATCCGGATGTGCGTCGCAAATGGCAGGAAAGGTTTGAACATATACTAATTGACGAGTATCAGGACACGAATATTATTCAGTATAATATTGTAAAGCTACTTGTAAATGAAAAGCGTAATATTTGCGTGGTGGGAGACGATTGGCAGTCGATTTATTCTTGGCGAGGGGCGGATTTTACGAATATTTTGAATTTTGAGCGTGATTTTCCGGGGGCGAAGGTGATTAAGTTGGAACAGAACTATCGTTCGACGGGTTGCATCCTCGATGCATCACAAAAGATTATTAACGAAAATAAAACGCGGACTGATAAGACTTTGTTTACGGAGTTGGGGCAGGGCGAACCGGTAGATATTGAGTCACTTCAGGATGAGGCGGCGGAAGCTAATTTCGTGGCACTTAAAATCCTAAATATGCAGAATGATTATCCGGATTTTAGTGATTTTGCAGTGCTATATCGAACCAATGCGCAGTCGTATGCTTTTGAAAAAGCGTTTATTAATATGCATATCCCGTATAAGATTATCGGTGGGGTAAGATTCTATGATAGAAAAGAAGTTAAAGATGTGCTGGCCATACTGAGGCTGGTGGTTAACCAAAGAGATAAGATTAGCCTTGCTAGAGTAGTGACAAATGTACTTAGCGGGATTGGAGAGGCTTCTCTTACGAAGATCTTGATGGCGATGGATGCGATTAGTGGAGACAAGCCTTTGCTTGACCCTGATTTGCCCGAGGTTTTAAAGGCCGGTAAGGCTAGAAATGGACTAATGAGATTAGTTAATTTCTTGAAAAGGCCTGGTTTGGTTGAAAATCCTGGGGAGACAGTAAAAGAGGTAGTGGAATATTTTGACTTTAGGACGCTAATTGATGATGGAGCTTTAGGTGGCGAAGATAGAATGGGAAACTTGGACGTGTTGGCGACGAATGCGGCGGGATATAGTAATCTGGATGAGTTTTTGGCGGATGCAAGTTTGATGTCATCGGCGGATGAAACATCAGGGAAGAATACGGTGACTTTAATGACTTTACATGCGGCGAAGGGGCTCGAATTCCCGGTAGTGTTCATTGTGGGAATGGAGGAGGGTCTTTTTCCGATGGCGCGTGCCAGTGAAGACGAGGCAGAGCTGGAAGAAGAGAGGAGATTGGCATATGTAGGTATGACGCGCGCGATGCGGAGACTTTTCTTGACTTACGCCGGATCGCGATACTCATATGGTTCACGGAATTATAATATGCCATCGAGATTTTTGATGGAGCTTGGATACAATCCTTACGGATCGAATAGTTACCGAGATAGGGATGGAGATGGATTTACGGACTACGATGGCGTTGATGAGTTTGGTGACGATAAATTTGGCGGATTTAGTGGGGGTGATGGTATTGACGGCTTCGGTGGGGTTGACAATGATGATGGATTTGATTTCGATCCGTTTCCGGAGGATGAGTGGGGGAATTAGATGATTGTTATTATTGAATTATGATATAATCATAATTATGAAGAAACAAAAGTTAAAGTACCTACTGCTGATACTTATTATGTTTTTTGTTTTTGTGGTAATGCCAATTGCTAGTATGAATGCTATCGCAATGACTCAACAACGACTCTATCATTATTCCAAGATTAATAATATGTTTTACGATCCCGGTGACGAGTGTGAGACCTCGGTGAAATTCGGTGGTGAAGAGTTGACGTGGAGTGATTTAAATGCGTTGGAGGGAAATGACAGATTGAAGCTGGTGGTGGAAACTTATGGTGAATATGCGATGCAACTACAAAAGTATTATGGTATACCATGGGAGATGCCGTTTGCGCAGATGGTGTTTGAATCCCAGGTTGGAGCTGATCATGGTGAGAGTAGCGTCTCTTATATCATTGAAAAAATGAATTATTATAATATGCTCGGCTTGACGGGCGGTAATGGGCCGGATTATTATGCTGCTCCGGATTTTCCTGGATATAGTTCTACAGATAGTAAAGGTGTCACCCACGATTATTCTGGATATGATAGTATATCCAAGATGCTACTAGGCTATGCAATATACCACGTTAGAAATGGTCATGAAGCAGAGCTGGCCTATGATAAGGGACTGAAGATGTTGTCGCCGGATGATTACAGACTAAAGGAGGCGATCCCAGCGCTGATGTATTCGTATTGTCCTGGTGGATGTTATCAGGATGAAATATGGAGTGTGATACGTGGCGGTAATACAAGTTGGACTGGACTGCTAGATGTCATGAAGGAGAAGGGTTGGAAAAATTCAGAAGAGTTAGCGAAAGAGTGGAATATTCAGCCGGGTGGGATTGCGACCGAGAAGTGGGGCTGGGGCGATATTCGTGAGCAGATCTGGAAAGAATATGGCGAGAACGGCATGCCACTCGAGGAAGCATCAAAGTTTGGTGCGGCGGTGTCAACATTACAATCTGGTAAGGTTGTGGCATCGAGTGGTAATGCGGTGCTGCATTCACCAATGAATCCTTGGCTAGATGACGCCGGGCTGGAAGGATACATTAAGGATGAGGTTAGTTTATCTGCGAATATAGATGATTCTGCAGTTGTTAATGGACAATATGCAAGTTTTGCAGCAGATGCAGGGAATGGTTCTGGATTGCCTGGTTTTATTGTGTTGCATTTGACGGAGGCTGATAATTTTGGAGCAAGGAGTTGGACTAATTTTTGTGGCCCCAGCTTTTATTGTCCACCGCATTTTACGATTGATGTGGGCACACGAGAAGTGTTTCAGCACTTTCCTTTAACAAGTCCGTCTGCGGCGGTGAGCGCAGTTGATGGAGTAAGCTGGGATCAATATGGGATTCAGATTGAAATCGTGGGACATGGTGGTACACCTGGTAGTACATGCATGAAGGATGCATGCGGTGAGCGATATTTGTATACTAATTTTTCGGATGGTGATTGGGATTATATTGCTAAACTTCTGATTGCAATCAGTAATGAAACTGGCATTCCTTTGACTTCGTCGTTAACTTGGGCAAATTCCCCGAGTGAAGCGGAAGGGTTGAAGTTATCTACAAATGAGCTGAAATCATATATAGGCGTACTTGGGCATACACATGTTAATGGTAAAGAGGATCCTTTGTCGGCGTGGCAGTATATTGAGAGGGCTCTTGGCCGACTCGGATTTGCTTATAACAAAACTTCGTTTACTGTATGTAAGAATTCTAATAGGAGAGGGACTTGTTATTCACTGCGAAATGGTGATGGGGGGTGCACTAAGGATGGATATACATATTATTGGCAAGGGGGACCATCGTGGGGTGATACAAATATACGTTCATGTGAGACGATTGCTGGTGGTGGATGTGGCTACTCCGCTGTAGCAATGGTGGTTACGGCACTTACGGGCAAGCAGGTAACACCGCTTGATACTGTAAAAGTTGCACAGCGGGTGAGTGGGCACGCGTTTTATAGCTGTGGTAGCGGTGGTGAATCTGGATTGGTGGCCGGAATCATCAATGGAGGAAATTATGGTTTGACTGTGACAGGATATGGTGATAATGGTGCCTTTACTGAGGACACGATTAGTGCGATGTTAAGAGAAGGGAAGATGATTGTGATGTCAGTTGGCGCAGAGACCATGTCTGGACAGAAATTTACTAGTGGTGCGCACTGGATTGCGATTCGCAGCATTACTTCTGATGGTAAATGGCAAATTTTTAGCAGTGCTCCTAGTCCAAGTGCCGAGGTAAATGATATGGTGTTCGAGCCATCGGTTATAGTTGAAGCTCATGTTAATCACAGAGATTATTGGTATGTCGTATCAAAGAAATAACGATGAGGAGTATAGATGAATCAAAATCGTGACAGCAAAAAATATAAAATAATTGAATTTATAAAGACGCCGCTTGGGGCAGTGGTGGTATTGGTGACAATGGTATTCGTGGTTTTGTTGGTTTGTATTACGATATTAAAACTAAATGAACGTTCAGCCAACGAAGATTATTATTGGTATTCTGAACTAGATCCGGCGTCCGGTACTGAGGTATGGTTTGGTCCACCTACTGGTGGTGACGGTACGGATGGGATTATCTATGCTGGATTTGGTGATGACGTGATTGGTAATGGGGTAACACCGGAACAGTATGCAGTGTTTAGGGATGCCGTAAAGGAATATGCCGGTTTGAATAATATAGAATTAAAGCGCATTAGTTACGTGAAAGATAGTTTTAAGCTTGAAAAATCGTATGTGTTTCGATTTGACATAGTGTTGAACGTAGATGGTGTAAGGCTTGGAGTAGTCATTGATTCATCAGCTGGGTGGAAAGACATTAACGGGATGTTTGTGAAGTTGTTGGACGAAAATGGAACAGAGGTTTATAAATTGAATATAAATAGCAATAATATATGTGATTATATAACGTCGTGTGATAAATATGACGGCGAAGTGTGATTGGGCTATATTGTAGCACGTATAATTGTAGTGTATTAAGGGAGATTTTTTAAAGAACAGGGAGAAAAACTATAAAAAAACTCTTGATTTTTTTAAAACAATAGTTTATGATAAGCATAAGAATAAAATCTAGAAAGGATTTATTTATGAAAAAAGAAAATATAAAACCTAAACAAGGCTTCACCATCATCGAGGTAGTGCTTGTGCTTGCTATTGCAGGTCTTATCTTCTTGATGGTATTCGTCGCGCTTCCAGCGCTCCAGCGTTCACAGCGTGATACACAGCGTCGAAACGACCTATCTCGCGTCGATACTTCAATGGTGCAATACCAAACTAATAACCAGGGAACCAATAACGGCTCCAATCTTCCTGTAGCGGGAACATTCGCTGCGAGTCAAAGACCGGAATTTCCAGAAGATTGTTCTAGCTCTTCGGCTTGTACATTCGTTCGTAACTATATGAATTCTGGTACTTCTAATACTATTGATACCAATACATTCCAAGACCCAGACGGTTGGTATTATGGTATGACGATTCTATCTCATGCCGAGTCTGGACTTTCTGATAATGGCGGATCTTGGAGCTATGTCAATTCTAATGAAGATGCAAACAGAGACGCAATGGATCATATAATATATGTATTGACTGGAGCGAAATGTAATGGTGAAACCGTTACGGGCGATTCGCAGCGTCACTTTGCGATCGTGTATCGTCTTGAAGGTGCTGGTACTTACTGTATTGATGATCAGTAGAATTAGCTTTTAAAAAAAATCGCCCCACGACGGGGCGGTTTTTTTATTGACAATTAAGCATAACATTGATACACTATTAATAGTGAGGTCATTTGAAATGAAAAACATTAAAAACTTTAGGACTATACTTGCTTTGGGTGTTGCAATTGTTTTTTTTGTGTTTTTTTCTTGTGATAGTTATGCTGAGCACAGTGTTAGTATTTCCACATCTGGACTTGAGACTATTGATGTTGTGTTATCAGATGGTGGTGTTTCGATCGCCAGGATAGATTTAAATGTTTCAGCAACTTGTAAATCAGGTTATAATATGTTCTTGTCTTCGACAGTAAATGATAACAACCTATATCTTGACGGTGATGCTGATACGTCTGACTCTAAGCCATTCTTTGCTGTTTCGGATGGATTAACTAGTCTTATTCGATCTGATAATACGTGGGGCTATTATTCTTCCGAAGATTCTATTCCTAATTCGGAGAGCGTTTTTTTGGGAGTACCAACTTTCGGACATTTTGCAACAATAAGAACGGCTTCCGAAACTGCCGAGCTTGATGAGATAGATGATTCGTTTTCTGTTTATTATGGTGTCAACGCCTCGGAAAATATGACTCCAGGTTATTATTCGATGGTTAAGGGCGATAATGGTGAACTTGGTAAAATTGTATACTATGCAACATTATCGGAGGATTGTTTCAGATACAAAGTGAAGTACGATCCAACGGGCACAAATCTAGGTATGCCCATTACTGGTCTTGGGAGTGTGTCAGAACAGTATATTGCTGAGGGCGTAACTGACACTTTAGCTGAGGTTGCTTTTGAAAATCCTGTTATTGATGGTGTTACTTATTATTTTAAGGGTTGGAATACTATGCAGGATGGTACTGGTACGTTTTATGAAGATGGTCAATCTGTGACTGATTTGACCTTGGCTGGGGAGACTATTATTCTTTATGCGCAATGGGATGACTGTTTAAGCGAGGAGATTTGCTATTATGGCAATCACAATGGCATAAGTGGATCAATGGGGCATCAACATGCTGCTAGTAGTTCGAGTGTGATGCTTCTTGCTCCTAACTATTCGTTGCCACGACATGGATTCGCTGGATGGAGCGAAGACATTAATGCTGCTTCTAAGTATTCTAATGGTGAAGATATGGTAATATATGGTCCGAATCAAACAATAAATGTCGGTGATTTGTCAGAAGTGGGACTACATTTATTTGCTGTTTGGCTTGAGCCTATTGGAGTATTGCAAACATGGGATGGTTGTGACGGCTTAGAAGAAGGAGCCATGATAGCACTTCAAGATGCTCGTGACGAAAATGCATATGCAGTTTCAAAATTAGCTGATGGACGTTGTTGGATGGTTGAAAACTTAAGACTTGAGTCTGATGATTCAGTGGGAGAAAAAGCTTTGTTGTCACAAGGATATAACGCTGGTTTTACTGGACTTGCGAATGCAGAAAGCGTTAATTTTTCAGATTCATCTGCGCCAAATTCTTTGTATAGTACCAATGGTTCGACTATTAATACTGTATATGGGAATTATATTGGTAGTAGATTTCCACGTTACAACAATGAGAATTCTTTATTTATTAACGATAGGGCATCGGATTCCGGTGCGAGTATATATGGTTACGGTAATTATTATACGTGGCCTGCAGCTGTCGCTAATACGACGGCAAATTATAATATGAATGCTATCACTGATGCGACGTCAATATGTCCACTCGGTTGGCGTATGCCAAGTGGCGGCAATAAGGATATTGAGTTGGAGAGCGATTACTGGAATCTTATTGTTAATGGCATTAATAATGGAGTAAAACCAAATAATTATAGCAGTTTTGACAGGTCTTATTATTCCGGCACCGTAGAAGGAGTAGCGATTTCTGAAATATTGAAGCATTTCCCGAATAATTTCGTTCTGTCTGGTTATTATAGCTTTGACTCTGCCGCTAATAGGGGTTCGGTTGGGAGTTATTGGACCTCGGTTTCAAGCATTAATGCTGGGTCTTACTCAATGAATATTCGTTCGAATAGAGTTGATCCGGGTACAGCTTATTCCTCTAAGTATCGTGGTTATTCTATTCGTTGTCTTCGCGATGAATAATAGTGGCTAAAATGAATACTTGTTGATTTTATTCTGTTTATACAATTAATTATGGAAGAATGTGGTATAATATAGTCAGTGTCTGGGTGTAGCACAGTTGGTAGCGCGCGACTTTTGGGAAGTCGAGGTCGCAGGTTCAAGTCCTGTCACCCAGACCATTTTTTGTTCCATTATTTATCTTATTATGGTAAAATAAATGCAGTAAGGAGAAAAAAGTGGCAGATAAAATACCGAATAAAACTATAGGGCAAAAAAGTAATGGTAGTACTTCGAATATGATTCGTGGTGCTTTATTCATATTTGTTATGATATGTTTTGGAATGTTATTGTTATCATCGTTTGGTCAAGGTGATAGGCAGAAGACGGAGGTTCCGATTTCGGATGTAATTCGACGCGCGAATGATCCGGAGGGTGGGATAGCAAAGATTACTGTGATTGGTCAAAATCTTGAAATAACGCTAAAAGGTGAGGATAAACCAACCGAGGTTTCCAGAAAGGATGGTTCTGGTACTTTGTATGATCAAGGGCTGGTGAATCATTGTTCGGAACTTGAAGGTGATGAGTTGAAGAAGTGTGAAGAGCAGTATCCAGTAATTGAGTACAAAGAGGATAATAATATATGGGGAATAGTGTTTGACGTAGCTTTAACGGTGCTGCCGATTGTAGCTATTGTTATTTTCTTTTCGTGGATGATGAAGCAGGCGGCTTCGGCAAATAATCAGTCGATGTCGTTTGGTAAGTCGAGGGCAAAACTTTATGGCCCGGATAAGAAAAAAGTAACATTTAAGGATGTGGCTGGTAACGAGTCGGCAAAGCAGGATTTGACTGAAATTGTAGATTTCTTGAAGAGTCCAAAAAAATATGAGAAGTTGGGGGCTAGAATTCCACGTGGGGTGCTACTGGCGGGCGATCCTGGTACTGGCAAGACTTTAATGGCGCGAGCGGTGGCAGGTGAAGCTAATGTGCCGTTCTTTTCAATTTCTGGTTCGGAGTTTGCTGAAATGTTTGTGGGTGTTGGTGCATCGCGAGTGAGGGATTTGTTCTCTAAAGCGAAGAAGAATGCCCCATCGATTATCTTCATTGATGAAATTGACGCAGTGGCGCATAAACGTGATGCACGTGGCGGCGCTGGACGTGAAGACGAGCAAACTTTGAATCAAATCCTTGTCGAAATGGATGGATTTGATAATGATTCTGGCGTGATCGTAATGGCGGCAACCAACCGAGTAGATATGCTTGACAAAGCATTACTTCGCCCGGGGAGATTTGATCGTCATGTAAATGTGACTTTGCCAGAACGCAAAGATCGCTTGGAAATACTTAAAGTTCATTTTAAAGGTAAGCCGGTAGAAGCTGATGTAGATCTCGAATCTTTAGCCAAAAAGACGGCTGGTTCGTCTGGAGCAGATCTTGCCAATATCGCAAATGAAGCAGCAATTACGGCGGCACGTGAAGGACATAAGGCAATATCAAATCATGATGTAACTGAGGCATTTGAGCGAGTAGCAATTGGACCAGAACGCAAGTCTAAAGTTATGAACGAAAAAGAACGCAAGATTACTGCGTATCACGAGGCTGGACACGCGGTGGTAGGGCACGTTTTACCTGATTCCGATCCTGTACATAAAGTAACAATTATTCCACGTGGGGCTACTGGTGGCGTGACTTGGTTTTTGCCGCCGGAGGATAGAAGCTACAAAAACATCTATGAACTTAAAGACATCCTTGCGCGGGCGATGGGTGGTCGGATGGCAGAAAAAATCATGTTTGGGCCCGATGCGGTGACGACCGGTGCTTCAGCGGATCTTAAGAATGTGGCTGAACTGGCGAAATCGATGATTGTTGAAGAGGGGATGGGTGAAGGCTTAAGAAACATTGTATTCCCAGGAGAAGAAACTGGCTATTATACTATTACGACCGGTAAGCCATATTCGGAAAAGACTGCTGAGCTAATTGATGCTGAGATTAAGAAACTATCCGATGAAGCAGCGAAGAGAGCGGAAGACGTTTTGCGAGCTAATAAAGTTGTACTAGACAAACTGGCGGAAGAATTACTTATGCACGAAACGTTGGAAGAAACTGAGCTTAAACCGATTTTGAAGTCAGCAAAACTACCAGAGACAGCAAAGCTACATAAATAATATATAAGCGGAGGTAGTAATGGAAAGGTTCTTGAATTATTTTAGACCGAAAAAATATTTATTGGACGTTATTGTTGATAAGCACAAGAAAACAATTGGTGGTGTTGTGACGGTGAATGGAAAGGTGTTGGCCGAAACGGTAAAGTTTCATGCGGTGAGGCTAGACATTGTTAATGTATTTGTAGATGGCAAGAAAGCGAGGTTTAGATCGGATGGAGAAGTATTAGAGATTTTTAATATGCCGCTAGATGAAGTCAAGATTACTATAAATTATCATGGTGATTTGAATGAAAACATGGAAGGAGCGTATTTATCTACCTATGAATATAATGGTAAAACTGAAACAATCGTGGCGACACAATTCGAGAGTCATTATGCAAGGGAAGCTTTTCCTTGCATTGATGAGCCAGCGGCGAAGGCTATATTTGAGTTGTCGATTTCTGTGCCGGAAGACTTGGATGATATAGTGTTATCAAATATGCCGAAAGCGAGAACCGAAGGAAATACGGTTATATTCCAGCCGACGCCAAAAATGTCTACATATTTACTTGCCTTCGTGATAGGAAAATTCCATGGCAAGACAATAAAGAATAAACATGGGGTTGAAATTACGAGTTACTGTTCCCTGGCGCAAGATGTAGATTCGGTGGATTTTGCAAATGAGATCGCAGCACGAAGTCTAGAGTTTTATGATGACAATTTCGGTGAACCTTACCCATTAAAAAAACTAGATCAAGTGGCATTACCGGACTTTGAAGCGGGTGCTATGGAGAATTGGGGATTAGTGACTTACCGTGAGTCGATGCTTTTAGTCTCGAAGAACGCGACTCTCGGTGCGCGAAAGAGCGTAGCTTTAACTGTAGCACATGAATTATCACATCAATGGTTTGGTGACCTTGTGACTATGGAGTGGTGGGATGATTTGTGGTTGAATGAATCTTTTGCAAGTGTAATGGAGTACTATGCTGTGGATATGATTCATCCGGAGTATAAAATTTTTGAGGCTTTCTTCACCAACGATGCCTACGCGGCATTACTTCGTGATGCTTATAGCGGAGTACAATCTGTGCATCAAGACGTAAATGACCCCGCCGAGATTGCGACGTTGTTTGATTCGGCGATTGTTTATGCAAAAGGTGCTAGATTGATGTTGATGCTGATTCGATTGATGGGCTGGGACAGCTTTTGTAAAGGTCTGATTGATTATTTTGATAGGTTTAAGTATCAAAATACGGTGGGTGATGATTTGTGGAGATGTTTAAAGCCGTATGCGGAGTTTGATCCTAGCGAGTTGATGCATGCGTTTATTGATAAGCCCGGTTATCCAGTGGTGTCAAACATGGCAGAAGATTTTGAGAAATTCAGTCAGAAAAGATTCTTGTTAGATGGGCCGATGTATAAGTCGGATTGGCCCATCCCGAAGATTACGGAGGATATGAGTGGGCATTATATTTTAAATTTGTCTGATTCAGAATTTGCAGAAAGATTGAATAGGTTCGACAAAATGGGACTTGAGAAAAAACTAAGACTATTGATTGACCGAGATTTGATAACCAAATCAGGACTTCAAAGTGCGGCTTCTTTAGTTCCTCTTGTAATGCAACTTCGGAACGAATCAGAGCCTGCGGTATGGAATAAGGTGGCAGGATTGATCGGTAATTTGAAAGCTTATTTTGATGACGAATCGGATGCTGAGAAGAGGTTGAAAAAGTTAGTGCAATATCTAATAGACGATAAGCTCAGCGAGATTGGTCTAACTACGCGAGAAACTGATGATGAGGATATGATTCGACTAAGGGCGAATCTACTTGGACTAGATTATTATGCGGAAGATAAAGAAAGATTTCATAAACTAGCTAAATTATATGATTCTGATGATGGTCGGATGGATAAAGAGATACGTGGTAATATATTGGATGTAAAAATATACTTAGAGCCAGAAGTAATTGACGATTATTTAGAAAAGTACAAGACCGTAAGCGATCCAGATGTGAAATATGACTATTTGGCCTCTTCTTGCCTTGTGCGAGATGAAAAACAATTAGAAAAAATGTTGGCATTACTTGGTGATATAAGTATCGTCAAGCCTCAGGATCAAATATTCTTATTCATTTATCTATATCGTAACCCAAAGTGTAGAATGAAGGCTTTTGATTGGTTGACTAGAAATTGGCAGAGCGTTAAAACTATGAATGGTGATAAAACTCTAAGTGATTACCCAACATATATTGCGAAATTGGCTAGGACAAAAGTGGAACTGGATAAATATAATGAATTCTTTAATCCGCTTCGTGATGACCCAGCCTTGAGGCGTGCGATTCTGATTGGCCAAAAAGAAATATCGGCTAGAGTTAAATTAATCGCAAGAAGTAAAGCCGAAGTAGAAAAAGTTATAACAGAAGCTCTCTGTGGTATCTAAAATCGGTAGTTTATTGGGACGCAATAGCTAGCTAGTAATATTCAATGGTAAATAATCCTGGGGTCTAACCGGTGTTGATATTGCTTTTTTCTGTATTTTATTGTATGATTATTGTCGGTCCGTATTGGCTGCGGGCTAATATCATGTCTTAAGGGGGTGAAGATATGAAAAAGGTCAAGGACTTATCCCTTGATAAGCTTCAACTTAGTAGTTATGATGAGAGCCTTTTTAGACGACTTTCGATGTCGTTTGAAGACGTTGTAATGCTGGTTAGAGTGGGTGACTTTCCGCCATTCTATAACACAGATAAGATGGTTGAATACAGAACCAATGTGCAACGTGCTGGTCTTCATCATTACGAAACTAGGGAGATGAACCGATTGGCTTATGATGTTTGGAAAAGTCTTGAGCGACTCGGTGCGATTCGCCATGATTTTTACGACTCAGAACGGTTTCGGAAATCAGCAAACATTGTTGCTCTTCAAGAGGCCATAGAAGAGCTTCATGGGGTGACGGAAGAACAACTGGCTAAACCACTACATTATTATCTCTGTTCTGATGAGTATGTTGTTCGGTTAATTAGAAAACTGAATAATGAAACTTACGAAGAATGGAAAGGGTTTAGTGATGAGTCGATTAAGCAAATCCTGGCTCTAATCGAAGGAAGCTTATCGGAGACTGATTTCGCGATTATTTGCATGAAATTCGGACTCGATCTGGATACGAGATGTAAATCATTGGATGAAATCGCAACGGAGTTTGGTTGGACGACGAATGCAGTACGTTATCATCTTAGAAGATCTATCTTTAGATTGTATTACGTATTAGATATTCTAAAGTTTCTTACGAAAATCAAACTCTAAAAAGAGACGCAGAGCGGATGCTCTGCGTTTTTCTATTCTGTAGATATTATAATAATAGCTAACTAATGTTATCTGTTTTTTGGTGCCCGAGACAGGGGTTGAACCTGCACAGTATTGCTACCACTAGCACCTGAAGCTAGCGCGTCTGCCAATTCCGCCACTCGGGCCTCGATGTATATTATAGCAGAAAAAAGCCCCGAAGTATATACCTCGGGGAAGTGGTGGATTAATTTTGATCGGACACGTGTTTAAGTGTATACTCGTGTACGATTTTCTGGCTAACTCCTAGTTCCAAGGCTTCGAAGATGCGCTGAGGCGGAACGTTTTTATCATTATAAAGACAAATATAGACAAAATCATTGGTTCTTCCTATTGTCTCAAGCGGTACTTTCTCTTCCAATGCGTAATCTTCTTTGATAAGACTGTATGCGTATGTGATTTTGTCTTTTAACAGAATCACAAACCCGTTTTGACTTAGGAGCTTTCTTAAGTCAAATGTCTTTTCGATGCCAAGGGTCACGGATATGCTTGTCATGTTTTCACCCCCTTTCTGTAAAAAGCTTCCACCACCATTTATATAGTATAATTTTTTCTTAAAAAAAACAATAATGAAAAAAGTGTTAAGGGTTGGTATAATAATGAAAAGATATTTGGAGGCAATATGATTAAATTGAATTTTGACACTAAGATTGATACTAGAAGAAAAGAGGAATTCCTGAATGAAATAGAAGATGATGAAATGGGTGGTTGGTTGAGATTGCCGGAGAAGATTAGTGCGGTGGAATTAGAAGACATTAAACGAGCGGCTTTGAAAATACGATCAAACTCGGAATTTTTGGTTTGCATTGGGATTGGTGGATCATATCTCGGGCACCGCGCAATTATTGAGGCATTGAGACCACAAAATGGTAAAAAGATCATTTATGCGGGCAATTCGCTGTCGAAGCGTGAACTTGATTATGCATTGGAGCAAGTGGGAGATAGTGATTTTTCAATTAATGTAATATCGAAGTCTGGTACAACTTTGGAGCCGGCAATTGCATTTAAAGCATTTAAAGAGAAATTGATGCAGAAATACGGTGAAGAGGAGGCTTATAAAAGAATCTATGCAACTACTGATGCTAGTAGAGGAACATTGCATGATGAGGCAGTAACAAATGGCTATAAAATGTTTGTGGTACCAGATAACATTGGCGGGCGATACTCGGTATTGACCGCTGTAGGACTTCTGCCGATGGCGGTGGCCGGGATAAATATCGATCAATTATTAGAAGGAGCAAGAGAAGCGATGGGGGCAACCGTAGAGCCGGCCTTTCAATATGCGACAATGCGCTATGAGCTAGATGGTCGTCATTATGATACGGAGATTTTCGCGAGTTTTGAGCCTTCGACGATGTATTTTAATGAATGGCTGAAACAATTATTTGGCGAATCTGAAGGAAAAAATGGGCGTGGAATATTGCCTGATTCGGTAATTTATTCGACGGATTTGCACTCCCTTGGGCAATATATTCAGGATGGACGGCGGAATTTGTTTGAGACGATTATCGATTATCCAACAGATGAGATGAACGCTAAGGTGGTAAAAGCGGTGCAAATTGCTCACGCGGAAGGGGGAATTCCGGTATTGACGATTGGTATATTATCGTTTGATGAGTTAGGATTTGGAGAGCTAGTCTACTTTTTTGAAATGGCATGCGCTTTTTCGGCAAAAATGATTGGCGTTAATCCATTTGACCAGCCTGGGGTGGAAGCGTATAAAAATGAATTGAAAAAACTTATGTAATATTTAGGTTTATTTAGCAATAATTGTTCCGGTTTTGCCTTCTAGTGCTTCGGCGAGATGATCGATATCGGTAATAATACCTACACGACCAGCTTTGCTAGCAAATTTAATGGCAGCTTCGACTTTTGGTAGCATGGAACCAGATTTAAAATAACCATATTTGATTAATCGATTGATCTCTTGCGGCGTTGTCTTGGTAATAGCTTCTTGGTTGGGTAGGCCATAATTTATGTAAACATTTGGGACTGCAGTAACCGAAACGAAGATGTCGGAATTGGTTAATTCAGCCAGCTTTTCGGCGGCGTAATCTTTGTCGATGACGGCATCGATACCTTTAAGACGCTTTAAGATTTTGGTACGATAAACTGGAATACCACCGCCGCCAGCAGCGATAACAATAGTACCATCGGAGACTAAATCTTTGATGGAGTTTTTCTCAATGATATCAATTGGTTTTGGGCTAGCTACAACGCGACGCCAACCGCGCCCAGCATCTTCTTTGACGGTCCAGCCTTTTTCTCTTGCAAGAGTTTTGGCCTCTTTTTCGGAATAGAATTGACCGATAGGCTTGGTCGGGTTACTGAACGCGGGGTCATTGCGATTTACGACGACTTGAGATATTATGGTAACTACAGTCTTACGCTTACCGAGTTTAGCAAAAGCGTTGTTGATAGCTTGGGTTAACCAGTAGCCGATTTGGCCTTGGCTCATGGCGACGGCAGTTTCGAGCGGCATGGCCGGAGCCTTATCGGAAGAGGCGGTCTCTTCGTGAATAAGGATATTGCCAACCTGGGGGCCATTGCCATGTGCGATGATAATCTCGTATTTATTTGCTAGTTCTGCAACTTTATTGCCAACTTCGATGGCGATTTTCTTCTGGGCCTCAGCAGAGGCTTCGCCATTTTTTTGAAGGGCGTTGCCACCTAAGGCTAGGACAATGCGTTTTTTCATATGGTAATTATATCATATTGTGCTTGTGCTTTGTGTTTTTTTGATATATAATAATCATAAGTTAAAAAAGGGCACATATGGATTTTTATGGAAGAGATTTCTTAAGAATACTAGACTTTAGCGAAGAGGAACTTCGCTATATGTTGGAAGTATCACGGCAGTTTAAAGAATTTAAGCATACCGGCAAGAGTCACAAATACTTCCCGAACAAAAACATTGCAATACTATTTGAAAAAACATCGACGAGAACGCGATGTTCGTTCGAAGTAGCGGGTTATGATTTGGGGATGGGCGTGACATTCTTGGATCCGACTGGTTCGCAGATGGGGCATAAAGAATCAATTGCAGATACAGCGAGGGTTTTATCAAGGTTGTATGATGGAATTGAATATAGAGGGTTTGATCAGAGAATTGTAGATGATCTAGCGAAGTATTCCGACGTGCCAGTATGGAATGGATTAACTGACGAATGTCATCCGACCCAGGCTTTGGGCGACTTTATGACAATCCTAGAGCATTTTGGTAGGCTGAAGGGGTTAACTTTGGCATTTGTGGGTGATACGCGCAATAACGTAGCGAATTCGTTAATGGCGATGAGCGCAAAGATGGGGGTGAACTTTATTGCCTGTGGACCAAATCACTTGAGGCCGTCCGATGATATCATTAGTAAATGTCAACCGATTGCAGCAAAGAATGGAGCCACGATCACGGTAACTTCGGATGTAGCTTCGCTCAATGGACGAGCCGACATCATATATACCGATGTTTGGCTATCGCTTGGCGAACCGCAGGAGAAGTGGGGTGAACGAATTGAACTTCTTAAGCCATATCAAGTAGATGCAAAAATGATGTCGATGGCAAAGGAGTCGGCGATATTTCTACATTGTTTGCCGTCGTTCCATGATTTGAATACTTCTATTGCGCGAGATGTGCATGAAAAGTTTGGTATTAGTGAAATGGAAGTAACAGATGAGGTATTTAATTCAGAAAGATCATTGGTGTTTGAGCAGGCCGAGAATAGAATGCATACGATAAAGGCTGTGATATTCCTGACATTATGGAATCCAGCTATAAAAAATGATGAATCTGGCAAAGGTATATAGGATAGATTAATAATTATAACTAAATAATAAGGAGATAATTGTGAAAAACGCAATAGCAAACTTTAGCGAAATAGCACCTTTAAAGAAAGTATTAATGCACCGACCAGGCGATGAGTTTCTAAATTTGACTCCGAATACTTTAGAAAGACTACTATTTGACGATATTCCTTATTTGAAGATTGCTCAGCAAGAGCACGATGCTTACGCGAATGCGATGAGGGCTGAGGGAATTGAAGTAGTGTATATTACTGATTTAGCGGCAGAAGCGATTGAGGCGGGTGGAAAAGCGGTACGTAATAAGTTCTTGGAGCAGTTTATTGCTGAGGCTGGAGTTACTTCGCCAAAGGTTGCAAGGCACTGTTTTGAGTATCTAAACTCGTTCAAAGATGCGCGCGACATGATAAAAAAATGCATTGCCGGGGTGGATATTTCGGAATTGAAGAAACTTGGTAAGATTTCTGGATTCTATGCAACACGTGATACCGGGCGTATGATCATTGATCCGATTCCAAACATCTTATTCCAGCGTGACCCGATGGCAACTATTGGCCATGGTGCTACCCTGCACAAAATGTGGTCGGTGACAAGGACAAGGGAATCGATTTTTGCTGAATATGTTTTCAGGTACCATCCGTTCTATGATGATGTAAAGCTATACTATGACCGTACTGAGCCGTATTGCATTGAGGGCGGTGACATTCAAGTTCTTTCATCAGAAGTGGTAGCGATTGGTATTTCGCAACGTACTGAACCAGATGCGATTGCGAATTTTGCTAGGCGGCTATTTAAGGACAAAAATAATTCGTTTAAATATGTACTAGCGATTGATATTCCGGATGAACGCAGTTTTATGCATCTTGATACTGTCATGACACAGGTTGATGTAGACAAATTCGCAGTACAGGATGCAATTATGGACATTTCGACAATATACGAAATAACTGCTGGACGTGGTGGTGAGATTGAAATCGTAGAGATTCATCAGAGTTTGACTAAAGTATTAGAGAAATATCTACATCTTAATAAAGTTGAACTGATTAAATGCGGCAATGGTCGCAGGATTGATGCAGAGCGTGAGCAATGGAGTGATGGCGTGAATCTGATGTGTATTCGTCCTGGTGTAGTGATGGCTTACGACCGAAACTTTGTGACAAACGAAACTTTGAGGAGGCATGGTGTAAAGGTGATTGAGATTCCTAGTTCAGAGTTATCGCGCGGACGCGGAGGTTCGCATTGTATGGCGATGGCGCTCGTCAGAGAGGAGGCGAAGGAATAGATTTATAAGTTGAGAGTAAATCTAGGGGGGATAAACCAAAAGGAGAAAAAATGAAAATAAATATCAAAACAAGAATGAATATTAATGTCAGTGAAGTAAAAACGATCGGTTTTAAGAATATTAAAACCATTAACTTCATGGAGATTAATAGAAGAAATATCGTGGGGGATAATATTAAAGTTAAAAGGATTTAAAATGTTTAGGAAGAAAAATCGAAGTAAGAAACGAACGCGCGCGATGCTTTCGGCGTATTCGATTATTATGATTTTGATTATTTTGCTTGGTATCATGTCGCATGTGCTGCCTAGAGCAAAATATGCAATGGCTCCACCTGAGGAAGAAGAGAGTGTCGAGGTTGGTCCGGGCGAGTGGGAAGGTGAAGTTCCGACTGCTGGTACAGAAGAAATGGTGCTACCCGCTGGTGAGTCTTTTGAACCTGCGGTGGGTGATGAGGTAACTGGCCAGAACTTATCAGAGAGTAGGATGCTGACTGACACCCCAGTTGCGGATGATGAAAAATCCAATCGTAGTTCAGAAGACGTGATGCTAATCTCTGGCTCGGAAGAAATCGTAACTGCTGATGGTGCTGTTTCGACTGAGGAAGAGGCGGTAATTACGCCAGCTCCTGAAGCTACTGAGACATTCGATACACTTGAAGCTTGTGAAGAGGTTTACGGTGAAGATGGTTGTGCCATCGTTGATGGTTCTGGTGTTGTCGGTGCGGAATTATATCAAGTATTAATGGCGCCAATTCTTGGCTTTGAAGATGCAATTGATGTATGTATTTTCGTGATGGTGCTCGGTGGGTTCTTAGCAGTAATGGCAAAGACCAAAGCGCTTGAAACTGGAATTAAGATTCTAGTCAAGAAGATGCATGGCAAAGAGTATCTACTGATACTACTACTAATGTTTATCTTTTCGGTTCTTGGTACGACCTATGGTTTCCTAGAGGAAAGTGTGGGCTTCTATGTACTAATTGCCGCAACGATGTTTGCAGCGGGCCTCGATCCGTTGGTCGGTGTTGCAACGATTTTGCTTGGTTCTGGTGCTGGTGTGCTGGGTTCAACCATCAACCCGTTTGCGACCGGTGTAGCGGTTTCAGCAATGAAAGATGCAGGAATTGAGTTCAATCAGGGGACGATTATCTTGATTGCAGTTGTGCTTTGGCTTACAACGCTTGCGATTGCTGCATTCTTTGTAGTGAAGTATGCCAAGAAGGTTCAACGAGACAAAGGATCAACCTTCTTGTCGCTAAGAGAGCAAGCGATTGCTGAGAAGAAGTATTCAAAGTTCTTGTCCGCTGAGGACGACAATTTAAAACTGACTGGAACGCAGATTGCTTCGTTGATAGTATTCGCACTTACGTTCCTGGTAATGATAGTAGGTTTCATCCCTTGGGGTGATTTCGGAATTACGTTCTTCGATTCGTGGACGGGATGGCTTACTGGTGCTCCACTTGGTAGCTGGTGGTTCTTCGAGGCTGCGCTCTGGTTCTTAATTGCAGCGATTATTCTTTCGCTTATTAACAGGCAGGGCGAGCATGGGTTTATCGATACATTTATTGATGGTGCTGATGACATGATTGGTGTGGTTTTGGTCATTGCTGTAGCGCGTGGCGCTTCGGTATTAATGGCTGAAACATCCATGGATAATTTTATCATTATAAATGCGGCGACTTGGCTCGAAACATTACCGGAAATGCTCTTTGTACCACTAAACTATGTGCTACATATAGTACTATCCATATTGGTACCATCATCATCTGGTCTTGCAACGTTGTCGACTCCGATTATTGCTCCAGTGGCAGCACAGCTTGGTTACAGTACCAATGTTGCCGCAATGACAATAGTGGCGGCGAACGGCCTGGTCAACTTAATTACGCCTACTTGCGGTGCAATTATGGCTGGTCTGGCGCTTGCTAAGGTGGATTATTCAACTTGGTTTAAGTGGGGTATCCGAGTGGTTGCATGTATTGCAGTAGCGAATATTGTTGTGCTATGTTTGTTCTCGTTATAGGACTTTAGAACAATAAAAAACACTATTCGGGACACGCGTCGTTTTCCCCTGTCGCCACAGGGGAAAACGCGCTAATCCTCGCCTTGCCAGGCTCCGAAATGTCCCGAGATAGTGTTTTTTTATTGTTCTTATGGTATAATGAGATTATGGAAAAACTACAGTATGATGGGCCTGTGGTGCTCGCGATCTTGGACGGAGTGGGACTGGCTCCGGATGGACCAGGGAATGCGGTTTCTAAAGCAAGAACTACATTTCTTGGCGAAGCGGTCAGAAAATATCAACATGTGGCCTTGAGCGCTTCGGGTGAAGCGGTAGGTTTGTTACCTGGTCAAATGGGCAATTCGGAAGTTGGTCATAATACAATGGGGGCAGGGAGAATCATTAAACAGGGCATCGCTCATATTGAGGATGCTTTCAGGACGGGTGAAGTGTTCGAATCTGAGGCTTGGAAAGGTGCAATCACGAGAATCGTAGGCGAGAAGAAGGTTGATGGTATTGACAATTCTAAAGATTTGTTATATAATAATAAAATAGAGCCTGCAACATTACATTTTGCAGGAATTTTTTCAGATGGTGGAGTGCATAGCCATATATCTCATCTAGAACAAATGATAGCACAAGCTTACCATGAAGGGGTAAGGAGGATACGAATTCATGCTATTTTTGATGGCAGGGACGTTCTGCCGCAGTCGGAGCCTAAGTATATCAAAAGGATTTCTGAATTTGTAAAGAAGTTCCCTGATGCGGATATTAGAATTGCTTCTGGTGGTGGTAGAATGGTCTGCGTAGCTGATCGATACGAAAACGATTGGTCGGTTGTGGCACGTGGCTGGGATATGATGGTAAATGCCAAGGCTGATTATTACTTTAAGTCGGCGGAAGAAGCTGTGAACATGCTTCGTCGAATTAATCCTGAGGTACAGGATCAGAATTTGCCACCATTTGTGATTGTGAATGATAATGACCAACCAATAGGTAAGATAGAAAAGGGCGACGCGTTGATTTACTTTGATTTTCGGGCGGATCGCGCGATTGAAATTGCGATGGCGTTTACGTATTGGGATTTTCCGTATTTTAATCGTGGTAATTATACCCCGGATGATGTATATTTTGTGGGGATGACGGAATATAATTCGGATACTCATGTGCCGGAGCATCAGTTGGTGAAACCTGTAAGTATTAATGAAACATTAAGTGATTTTCTAGGAAGTCGTGGCATATCGCAGCTTGCGATTTCGGAGACGGTAAAGTATGGTCACGTAACATATTATTTTGACGGCAATAGTTATGAAAAGGCTCCAGGAGAGGAGTTTATTGAGATTGAATCATATGCTGAGCCATATGAAGATCGGCCATGGATGAGGTCTGCTGATATTACTGATGAAGTAATTAAGAACCTGGGGAATTATAAGTTTATCAGGATTAATTATCCGGGTGGTGATATGGTGGGTCATACTGCGAATATGAGTGCCACTATCGCTGCTATGGAGGCAATAGACCTGAGCCTAAAGCGTTTATATGATAAAGTGCGAGAGCTTGGCGGAGTGCTAGTTGTGGTGTCCGATCATGGTAATGCAGAGGAATTGTTGGATTATGAAGATCATCCAAAGACATCACATACAACCAATCGGGTACCGTGCGTGATTTGTGATGATACTGAAAATCGTGAACGATATCAACTGAATAATTTGGATAATCCTGGCCTAGCAAACCTGGCATCGACAATCTCAATTCTTTGTGGATTAGACGATTATCCAGAAAATTGGAGTAAGCCGTTAATAAAGGCTAAATAAAGCTAAATAATAAAACGCACAAACGGATTCGTTGGTGCGTTTTTTTAATTAATGAACAGTTCCGGCTACAGATTCTAATACTAAGGTCTATTGATTGCAGACTACATTATTAGCATGGAGCCAACCTTCGACGGAGCCACCGTCTAAGTATTCACCGCCTGTCTTGGCGACATGCATAATGCCGCCGTTTTTGATAAAGTCGTCAATTGGGTCAGTAATCATATACTCTTGATCGAGAGGACCAAAATCGTGATTATCAACATATTCGGTGATTTTGTTGAGCAATTCTGGAGAAAGAATGTATTTAGACACATTAATAAGGTTGGATGGAGCGGATTCTGGGGATGGTTTTTCTACGATACCAACTAGCTGGTCGTCCTTGGCAGACAGCACGCCATATTTGTCGACTTTGGATTTGTCGATTTCGACACCTAGGATAGCAGAGTCGTTAGTGCCATCTACAGATTTAATGAGAGCTTCCGCGGCCGATTCGCCGTCTGGGTTCCAAATAAAATCGTCACCCATAAATACAAGTACAGGTTCGTTTAGGTGATATTGTTTCATGACGAGAGCAATAGGGACAGCGGTGCCGTATTTGCCGGCTGGGTCTTGAACTGTGTAATGAATCGTAACATCGTCCGGTAGAGTCTTGGCGAGGGTAAGTCGGTCTTTTTTGCCGCGATCGATTAGGTATTGATTGAGGGCTAAATTGTCCTTATAGAACTCTTTGACCTGACAAGGCTCGACGTTGGAGATAACCATATAGATGTCTTTGACTCCAGCTTTGATGAGGTCTTGGACGGAATAGTCAACCAGAGGGCGATTGCCAACTGGTAGCATGGATTTCTCGATTATTTTGGTAATTGGTAGACGCCTGGTACCCCAACCGGCGACTGGAATAATAGCTTTCGTAATCATAATAAGAAAATTGTAACATAGAATAGTACAATTGTGATGGCAAAAATGTAATGTATAGGCCGTTCTTGGGCTTATTACATTTTGCTAGCCATTTTTTCGAGCTTCCGGAAGTCGACTTTACCGGCGCGGGTGGATGGAAATTCATCTAGGAAAATAATCCTGGTTGGAACCTCGTATGATTTGAGGGTAATGCGGCGGCGACCGAGATTAAAAGGTTCTCTCGCGGTGGCTTTGATTTGTTTACGAACTTCTCTAGTGTGTGGTATGCCTGGTTTAGTGATAATAAAAGCATAAGGAGCTAGTTTTAGCCGATTGTTTGGTCCTTTGACTACGAAGCATTTATCTACTAATTCGGATTTACTAATAGCGGTACGGACTACTTCAAAATAAACTTTAGCGGGAAGGTTGTTAATAAAAAATCTGGCCCGTCCGACGAGGTTGACGTAGCCAGTTGGTGTGACGTAGGCGAGATCGCCAGTCTTAACGAATTTTTTCTTGTGAACTTTGATGATCTTCTCTTCGTCGAGCTCGGGGCGATTGTAATATCGGCTGAGAATATGCTTGCCCGTAACATAGATAACGCCGGTTTTGCCAAAATTGAGTTCTTCGCCGGTCTCAGAATCGAGGATCATGACATGGACGCCGGCTGGAATGACGCCTACAGAGCGGGGATTATAAGATGAGTTGCCGACTGCGGTTGAAATAAGGCCGAGAGCTTCGCCAACGCCATAACCATTGCTGATTTTGACGTCTTTTAGTCCACGAGACTTGAAGAATTTGAGTGCTTCGGTGGAGGCGGACTTTTCAAGGCGTTCACCGCCGGATGCGAAGAGCCGTAGGTTGCTGATGTCAGTAGTTTCTTTAAGAGTTGACATAGCTTTTAGTAGAGACGGGATACCAAAAATGGTATTTGGGTTTTTGCCAATATAGTAGTCGAGATTGTCGTCAGTGATATCAGGAGTTAAGATAACCTCGCCACCACCACAAATTGGCGCGAGAGTGGAGACGACGAAACCGTAAGGACAGTCGAATCTGACGTAGTCAAGCCAAGTATGGAGTCGCTTATCCCACATTTTGACATTACTAGCAACTTTGGAATAAATAGCGGAGGCAATGATGTTTTCGTTAGTAAATACCATTGGTTTTGGACCGGAAGTTGAACCTGACGTGAAAGAAATTAAGGCCTCGTTATGGGCCTTAAAAGTGTTGTGAGGGACGTGACCGCGGAATTTCTGAGCGAGTGCGGTGGCGTTGATCTTGGTGCGATGGAGCCAAAAGCCGTCCAGTGCGTGATATTCTTTGTCTTCAGTTTGTTCTTCATCTGGACCGGCTTCGTCGACAGTGCGACCGTCGAGATTAATGACATGCTTCAAGGTCTTGACATCATGTTTCAAGTCGCGGATGCGGCGATCGCTATATTTGTATGTAATGAGTAGTTTAGATTTGAATTCTTCTAGATAGAAGATAAGGGTGTCGCGAGCTGTTTTTTCATCGAGAAAAGAAACGACAGCACCGATACGATTGGCAGCAAGAAAGATTAACACGCTTTCATACATCGGTCGTCCTGTAGCGACAGTTATGATGTCTTTAGGTTTGATATCGAGAGATAGAAATACTTTAGCTAAATCTTTAGCATCTCTCTTCAGCTCGCGACGGGTAAAATCAATTTCTTTTTGATTGATAACAACATCGTCCCAGTGCCGAAAGCTGGATAAATTGAATAATGTCGATATGTTGATCGGAGGGATGAATGGATCCCTTTTTTGCCCTTTGATTTTTAACATATTCATCTCCGTTTAAAAATTGACAGTTGTATGAAATGCGTTAAAAGTTGGCCCTTAAAAAAGCCCACTTTAGACGTTAATCTCTTAAAATGCTACCCCACTTAAATAAAGTATATCATATTTTGCTATGGTTGTAAACCATAAGTGATATGCGGGATATTTATTATGGTTTTATTAGTATAAGAGTTAATTATGCTAACATAGGTTAATAGTGTTTTTACAGAGATGGATAAAAGATTGTTAGCACTCTTGACTCATGAGTGCTAATTTGTTACAATGGAGATATTATGCAAGAAGAATTTAGTGAAATAATGAACAAATTATCCGAAAATGCCAGATTTGCGTTGCAAAAATCGGATTATTATGCAAAACGATATAACAATGGCTACATGGGGACGGAACACTTGCTACTTGGAATTTTGTCGATGGATACTTCGACTGGTGCGAAAATCCTACGAGCCGAGGGCGTAACGGCTGAAGATGTGGAGAAAGCACTGAACAAAGTTGCAGTGGAAGTGCCGGGCTCGGATATGGCGATGATGTCACTATCTGAGGCGGTGATACTGACATTTAGAATGGCTCAGGGTTTTACTAGGGAACAGGGGCTTAGTGTAATCGGAACTGAGCATATATTATATGCACTTTTGTCGCAGGAGAATTCACGGGCTTCGCTTATTTTGATGGGACTCGGAGTTGATAATGAAAAAGTTTTGAATGAAATTGAGAAGCTAGTAGAAGAGCAAACAAAAGATGAGAAAAACAAGGCGGAAAAAGCCAAATATCTGAATAAGAAACAGCTGAAATTCCTAACACGTTATGGAAAAGACTTGACTGAGGAGGCTAAGCTTGGCCATTTAGATACGGTAATCGGGCGTGAGAGTGAGATTGAACGAGTCGTGACGGTTTTGTCTCGTCGGACGAAGTCGAATCCAGTTCTAATCGGTGAAGCTGGTGTAGGAAAAACGGCTATTGTAGAGGGACTTGCGACTAGAATAGCCAATAATGAAGTGCCAGGCAATCTAATCGGAAAGCATATATATCAAGTAGACTTATCCTCGTTAGTTGCTGGTACGAAATTTCGCGGCGAATTTGAGGAAAGAATTAAGGGAGTGATTGATGAAGCGGTCGGTGATGATTCGGTGCTTCTATTTATTGATGAAATCCATTTACTTTGTGGAGCGGGTTCGGGCGAAGGCTCGATGGATGCAGCAAATATTCTGAAACCGGCTCTAGCACGAAATTCGATTAACCTAATTGGGGCTACGACGCTGGATGAATACCGGAAGTCAATTGAAAAGGATAAAGCGCTTTCGCGTAGGTTTCAGACTGTGATGGTGGAAGAGCCTTCAGCGGCGGTGACTTTACGTATTTTGAAGGGAATTAAGGGCCTTTATGAGAAACATCACGGTGTAGTGATTCCGGATGAGCTGCTAGAAACTGCGATTACGATGGGGCAAAGATATATAAATGATAGGTTCATGCCAGACAAGGTAATTGATATTATTGATGAGGCGTCGGCGATTTGCAAGGTGGCGGCAGATAAGAAGGGTGGTAGTAAATATAAGAAAATGAAAATTGAAAAATCACTACTAGAGAATAAGATTACTGAAGCGGCCGAAAACGAGGACTATGAGAAGGCGGCTGAGTATAAGACCGAGCTAGCGAGGTTGGAAAAGGATATTAAGAAGCTGGAAAAATCTGGAGTAAAAAAGAACGTAAATCCAAAACTTACGGAAGAGAATTTGGCGACGGCTGTATCATTGAAGACCGGAATTCCAGTTTCTAAGGTACATGGCTCAGAAATGAAAATGTTGTTAGGGCTTGAGGATGAACTAAAAAAATCTGTAATCGGACAAGATGAGGCAATTAAGGCTGTTTCGAAGGCGATTCGGAGAGGGCGTTCTGGAATTACGGATTCGAGACGTCCGATTGGTTCGTTCTTGTTTATGGGACCGACTGGTGTTGGTAAGACTGAGCTCGCAAGGGTGATTGCAAGAGAGGTATTTGGTGGAGAAAACGCTTTAATTAAGATTGATATGTCGGAGTTTGGTGAAAAGCATAACGTTTCGCGACTGGTGGGTGCGCCAGCTGGGTATGTGGGGTATGAAGATGGTGGCAAATTGACTGAAGCGGTGAGACGTAGGCCTTATTCCGTAATACTATTTGATGAAATTGAAAAGGCACATCCGGATGTTTTTAATATCTTACTGCAAATTTTGGAAGATGGAGTTCTGACTGATGGTCAAGGTAATAAAATTAAGTTTAATAATACGATTGTGATTCTGACATCGAATCTCGGTTCGGCTGATATGTATAGGGAGTCAGAATTAGGCTTCACGGCGAAGACGGCCAAGGATAAGAAAGCCTTAGCAGAGGAATATGAAGAGAACAAATCATACGCAATGAAAGCATTAAAGAAGGTAATGCGTCCGGAGCTTATCAACCGACTAGATAATATATTAGTATTCCATGCTTTGACTCGGAAGGACGTAGAAAAGATTTTTGATAATCTCATTAATGACCTTAGAAAGAGATTAGCAACAAAGGGTATTGGCTTACAGGTTGATGATAAGGCGAAGGAGTACCTGATTCGCGAGGGCTATGATCCAAAGAATGGTGCAAGGCCACTGCGACGTAAAATCGAGGATGAAGTTGAGTCTCTGCTTTCAGAAGAGATAATTGCGGAGAACTTAAAGAAAGGTGATATACCTACACTCAAGCTAATTAATCACAAATTGGTATTAAGAAAGGAGTAACAATGACAAAAGATTATTTAGTACCTACGGTAGTAGAGGAAACAAATAAAGGTGAGAGAGCGTACGATATTTATTCGCGTCTTTTAAACGATCGGATTATATTTCTTGGTGAGGATGTAAATTCGCATACGGCCAACTTAGTGATTGCGCAGCTATTGTATTTAGCACACGAAGACAGCAAAAAACCCATAAAGCTCTACATCAATTCGCCTGGTGGTTCGGTATATGATGGACTGGCTATTATTGATACGATGAATTATATTGAGCCGGATGTCGAAACGATTGGTATTGGTTTGCAGGCTTCGATGGGTGCAATGCTACTAAGTTCTGGTGCGAAGGGAAAGCGATATTGCTTACCAAATGCGCGAATTATGATTCATCAGCCATCGTCTGGTACGGAAGGTAAGATTACCGACCAAGAGATAATGTTACGTGAGGGAGTATTCTTAAAAAAGCGTTTAGCGGAAATATTTGCAGAGAATACTGGTAAAGATTTGAAGCAGGTAGAGAAGGATATGGATCGCGATAATTGGATGAGTGCTGAGGAAGCAAAAAAATACGGAATCATTGACGAAATAATCCATTAGAAGATAGATTATATCGGTTGAATCTCGTTCATGTTTATGCTAAGATTATAAGCATGAGGTTAATAAAACAATCTGCTAATCGTAAGATGATCGCACTTCTGGCTTGGCAGATTGTTTTTGTTTCCTTTGTAATCATATTGGGACAGTTGGTTTTGATACAGAATGTTTCGGCCGATATGAAAAGCGATTGTCTCAGTAATAGTGGAGGTCGGGAAGGCATTGCATCGGTAGATTGGGCATGTGGTGTCTGGGCTGATGAATATGGTGAGACGAATGTTTGCTCATTATGGCTAGGTGGTGACAATAGTGTAGACCCTACCATTCATGTAGAAAGTCTCAATGAAATCAAGACTGTGCATTATTATGGTATGTGTACAGACTATCCTAACACCACATCGTTAATTTGGGCAGAGAATGATAATAATTCGATTGATAACTCGGTTAATTTGACGAGGGGCTATTGGGGGATTCCGACTTTTGTCGATACGACTCTCAATGTGGCGCGTTTTGTAGAAGGAGTGCCGAAAGTTGTTACGAGTGAAGGTGATAAGTATACAAGAAATATTAATATTTGCCGAATGAATGGTTCGGCGACGAGCTGTGACGAATACTTTGGAGCTTGTGACTGTATGGAAGAGGAAGTAAGCGTTGTAGTAGAAAGCGAAGATAGTTTTTACGGTAAATCAGTGGTATCGTCGTCGGATGAGGCTCGGAATAGTGGTAGCAGTGCTGAGTTGGGGTTTACTCAGGAAGATGGCAAGGTTACGTATTATATCGATAATTGTGATTCGGTAAACGGTTGTTCGGCTAAATTTTGGCATTACTTAAAACGTGAAAGCGGTAATGGTTCTACGACTTATAGCATTAGTAGAACATCGAATTACTCTTCAGTAGATGGTGGCGTGGTGTTTAGTAATATGGAAGAAACATTTGATAGAGATAATCCAGTGATGGTGCACGAAGAGGCTTTTGTTAATAAATTGAGACCTGGACAAGTGGTCTGTGAGACACTGACATTTACTATTAATGATAATGGTGAAAAAAAGAGCTTGACGGTTTGTGCATCGGCACTTGGAGATGCGCAGCCGCCGGACCCAGATTTAGATTCAGCTTCTGGCGATAGAGCATATCTGAATATTAAGGTTAAGAATAATAATGTAACAAAATATGATAGTTATCAGCGTACAGTGTACGCAAAACCAGGTGATACTTTGTCATATCGAAGCACTTATAACCCGGTACTTCAGTATGCCTATTATATTGTCCCGGATAAAATCAAAATTGATAATGGTACGATACTACCTTTAAATAGTGTTAACTCAGACAAACTTGGTGATATATTTAAAAACACGGCCTTGTTTACGGAATGGAAAAATGCCTATGCGGTTAATGGTAATTTTGGAGGGTTAAATAAAACGTATCGATATGATGCTGGTGATACGGAGACGCGAACCAATATTGACGAGTATAGAATATCATGGACTGAAGCGGGACGTTCACTTGATGGTGTGGCGCAAACTAATTCGACTGGAGAAATTATGACGACACCAAGACAGGTTTCGTTCGAAAGCTACATGATGGGTGAAGGAGATTACAATGTGGCACATGTATTTACTGACGCATTGCGTGCTACCGCTTATGCCAAAGTGCCATATAACTATCGTACGGCAATAGGCGTTAACTCTAATAGTGAGACCGTTGGAGCGGGTGAGACTGGAACAATAGACGTAACTATTGATGTATTGCCGAAGGTTAATAACGAAACAACAAATGGTGGGAATGATAATGCCTATGCTACGGTGATGCGTGGAGCTAGCGTCAAGACTATTGTGTATGTGCCTGGAGCTGGTACTACGAAGGTTGGTATGAGTAATTACATGGCTGGTGGACGTGGGATTTGTGATAGATATGCATCGGCTGCTATATGTAGTGAGGCGACGGTAGCTACCGATAGAACGTTCAACTCGGAAGGGAATCTTGCTGGAAAGATTGGCGATGGAATTAAGGCGATTAGCTTTAATGTGCCAGATTTAGATGCAGGAACGGAGATCTGTGTGGCTGCAGCAGTTTATCCTTCAAATAGTGGCGACGATACTAATCTTGACAGAAAAGGGAATGATAAGTGGAATGTTTCTGACTCTAAATGTTTCGTAGTAGCTAAGAAGCCTAGTATTGAGGTGTGGGGAGGCGGTATTTTCTCTAGTGGAGACATAAGTTTACCGATCAGCAGGAAGAATAATCTCAGTGGTTATGCTGATTATGATATAAATACAAGAAATCGGTTCTTTGTATTTGGCTCTTGGGCTGAATCAGAGATAGTGGCACTTGGTACTGTGACTGGTCTAGGTAGTGGAGCGAGTACTGGTTTTTCACATATAAATAATGGTAACTTATGGCCAAGTTATAATAATGACAATTCTTGGAATACGGAACTACTTGCAACTTATGGCCCTGGCGGTAGTTACGAAAACACTCCGAATTATTGTCTAAGGAGTATACTGACCTTTGCAAATAATAATTGTTTGAATAACCGAGCCGGTAAGATTGGAAACTCTACTAGTAAAGAGAATCTAGAGAGAAGTAAAAAGTATTTGGTTGAAATGTTTAAGGAAAATCAGGATAGAAATAATGTAATATATGAGAATCATAATGATTATACTATTGCTGATAATGTCTTGATGACTAGTGGGACGACAAGGGTGATTGATGCTAGTAGTTTTAATGTTACTATTGAACATGACATTAGTTTTTTAGATAATCAAATATATAACAGAATGAGTGAAATTCCAAAGCTAATTATTTATGCGAGGAATATTAACATTAATTGTGACGTGAATCGTATCGATGCGGTATTAATTGCGGAAAACAATATTAATACTTGTTACAATTCTGACAATATTAACGATAGAATCAACTCGAATCAACTAATAATTAATGGTTCAGTGATTACTGATACGCTTTCTGCTAATCGTACTTATGGTGCAGCTAAGGGAGCGAATTCGATAATTCCAGCAGAAATAATTAATTATGACGCGACGCTCTATTTGTGGGGCAATAATGAGTCAAGTTTGGCGGGCGGTGGGAGATTTTCTTCTGTATATCTTCGCGAAGTTGCACCAAGGTATTAATATATTTACAGAATATGGAATAAAAAACATTGTGATTATATGATGATTATGCTAATATAGAAGTATGATTAGTGATGGAGAAAAGAGGACTAACAATGGTGGGTTGGTAGTTGTTCTTATCATTTTAGTGGCTATTATAATTGGTTTGTTGATTGGTGTTCTTGTTTTGTATATCAATCGGGGTGAGAATGAACCAACAAATGAAGAAACTAAAACTGCATCGACTATGACGACGGATGAGGATAGAGCGGCGTTCGAAGATTATATAAATAGATTCAATGAAGTTAGTGCCAAAGCCAATGCCTTGTACAACCGTGAGTCAGTCTTGGCAAGTGAAATACTTGATGTGTATGGACCTACAATTGATTACTACCTATCCCGCAATGATTATTCAAATGCACAAACATTTATTTTGTTACGAACGGATGATTTGATGAAGTATAATTATAAAAAGGAAGCTATAGATACTTTAACGAGTATTGATTATAACTTTTTCCCGAAGGCTATACAGAATCGATATTATCATCGCATAGTAAGTATCGCAAACGGATTGGGCGAGGACGAGGTGGCTAGTAAATATCAGAAGTTAGCAAATGATACGGAAGCAGCTATGGAGGAAGCAAAGCGACAATCGCGAGAATGGCAAGAGGTGTTTAATGCTCCAATAAAAGAAGAGGATGATAAAAGATGAAAAGAAAAACTATGCTATTATTAATGACGACGCTGGGTTTAGCTATCTGTGGACTATTTTGTCAGAATGATACTTTTGCTGATGATTTTGTGACGAGTGCTGACGTAGTCTGGGTGCCAAATGCTGGTTATACTTGGTATGATGATTTTGATACTAGGACTGGAGGTCACTCTATGTTTGATGTTAGTTTGACGTTCGGGAGCGAATGCGATGGCGAGAATGAATGTGAAATTGTATATAACAGTACTGAATCTCCGTATGGTGGTCCAATTGGGTATAGATTTTGGTGTAATGATGGCGGTTTATATCTGGATGAATGGGGTGGGAGTGATAGAAATAATATAATAGGTGGGGGTTTTACTACCTCTATTACGACTAGCTTAGACGTTGCGAGTTCTAATGCGAGTGATGAATGGAATTATTATTTCGTAGATATTTTGCCTCCTGCTGAGCATTTCCATACTCCGGTAATAAAGGATTATGATGACGAGAGATACGATCTTTATGGTATTGATTGGCAACCTATACGTGGCAGGATTCGACGGCGAAAGGATTTTAAGCTGGACGTGATTGGTAAGAGCGTTTATGATAATAGTAGTATTACTGGAGGTAACATTTTGCCGGCGGCGACTGGTAACGGATGGGTTAATGCGACGAGAATTAATCTTGACTCAGCGAGGTTCATTTGTTGGAAAGATACTATTTCTAATTTAACGAATGGATGTATAACTGATACCAATAGTGAATGGAGCCCACATGTGTCTGATTTTGATGGAAGTGCATTTACTAAGTATCATAGAATTTTGACGGAAGATCATACTGTATATGCTTATTATGCTCCCAAATATACGTTAAGAATAAATGCTGGTGAAGGAACTTCGGTATCAGTAGAACGTGAGGAGTCTCCTTATGGTAATTCAACTGGAGCTTTATCAAATGGTAGCACGATTTATCGAGATGATAAGCTGAAGATTTGCGTAACTATAAACAGTGGATATACTTTTCAGAATTATACAATCCAGGAAGGAAGTGGTGTGCCTTCTGGGGTGACGCCGAACGAGCGGTATTGTACTAATTCTCGATATTATGTTCGAGATGATACCACAATAACTGTAAGTGCCACGAAAAATGAGTTCTACGGCAAATCGTTGGTATCTTCATCAAATGGAGCTTGGAGTAGTAGTAACGGTGAATCGCTAGGTGTAAATAATACATTTACACAGACTTCTGGAACTGTAACCTATTATATTGATAACTGTGATCCCATTGCTGGATGCACAGCGAAATTTTGGCATTATTTGAAGCATGAAAGTGGGGCTGGAGCGACGTCATATAGTATTACAAGAGAATCAAATTACGAATCGGTATCTTCTGGCACGGTTATTGGCAAGACGACAGTGAGTAATTTTGGTAGTGATGGTGTGCTGCTTTTACATGAAGAGGCGTTTGTTAATAAGTTGAAGCCTGGCCAAGTGGTTTGCGAGACATTAACATTTGATGCAAATATCACTACTACCAATAGGACTTTAAAGGTCTGTGCTTCGGCATTGGGCAATGCGCAGCCTCCGGATCCTAATAATCAAGATGCTCCGGAAAATCCCGACATACCGTCCGGTGATAAATCTTTCCTCAATATAAAGGTGCGTAATAGTAATGTAGCTAAGTATTCTAATTATCAGCGCGAGGTATATGCAAAGCCGTATGATGTACTGAATTTTCGTAGTGTTTATAATCCAGTATTACAGTATACGTATAATTTGATACCGGAAAGGATGAAAATAAACAGTTCTAGTAGTGTTTATCCGTCGAGCGGAGTAAACGCGAGTTCGCTTGGTGCACTATATAATAATAGTCATTCTTCGGGTTTACGTGACTGGACTAACGCGTATGGCGTTTATCATGAGAGCTTTTCGTCAACGGGGACATTTAATCAGAATTATCTATACTCTGCTGGTAATACTGCATCACAGACAAATGTTAATGATCATGCCGTGGCTGCGTCAGAGGTCGGTAGGACACTGAAAGGAAATGCTGCAACGAACACCTCGACTGCAAATTCTACTACTCCGAGTCAGGTACAGTTTACTAGGGCTTCGATTGGTGGGCAAGATTATAATATGGCAAATGTGATTACCACACGAATCACTAAGACGGCGACAGCTAAGATTCCGTATAATTATCAAACGGAAATTAAAGTGCGTTCAAATGATGAGATATTGTATGCCGGTGAAAGTGGTAAGATTGATGCCGTGATTGATGTGCTACCGAAAACAAATAGCGAAACGACGAATGGAAGCCCCGAGCAGGCATACGCCACTAAGACGGGAAGTTCTACTGTGATGTTAGTTGTTTATATTCCGGCCAGTAACACTACACGGGAAGGTGAAAATAACTATACTAAAGGTGATAACGGCTTATGTGCAAGATATGGCGGCGCGTCGCTATGTGGGGAGAAAACGGTACTTCAATCTCAGGTATTAAATTCCACTGGAGATGTAAATGGTAAGATTGGTGAAGAGAAAAAGAATCTCTCGTTTAATGTTCCGGACATTGATGCTGGAGCTGAGATTTGCGTAGCTGCTGCTCTATATCCATCAAATAGTGGTAGCGATACGAATCTAAATGCGGCTGGTAGTGGTACTTGGAATGTGTCAGATTCGAAATGTTTCAAGATTGCTAAGAAACCAAGTTTGCAGGTATGGGGTGGTGGAGTGTTTTCGAATTACACATTGAAGACTCCGGTTAGTATCAAAAATAATCTAAATGGATACGTGGAATACGACATAGGGGCAACGAACCGTAATTATATATTTGGGTCCGGAACTGAACTAAATTTGATTTCGATTAATGCTGTGAATGGTTTTAGTAGTGGTGCTAGTACTGGTTTTTCACACATTGAGAATGGGGTAATCTGGCCTCGTTATAACGCGGATAATGCGGTTGAGGGTGGGGTAGAGGCGGAGTTACTGGCCAGTTATGGTCCTGGTGGGAGTTTCGAGGCGAGTCCGAATTTTTGCTTAAGAAGCATACTAACTTTTGCTAACAATAACTGTTCTGGACGTAATGGTACTGCCGGTCGGATAGGAGGCTCTGGTCAGAGTGATGCCGGTAAGAACAAAGAAGCTCTAATAGAGCGATTCAAGAATGCTGACGATGTGCCGACGATTGATTATGAGAGAGTGTATAGTGATTATACTATTTCGGAGAATGTTTTCGTAGATAAGGGTAGGACTAGGGTGATAAATGTGGAAGGTGGCAATGCAATTATTGAACATAATATTGAATTTCTAAATTCAACTACTTATGATTCGATTAGCGAGATTCCTAAACTAGTGATTTTTGCGAAGAATATCAAGATTAACTGTGCTGTGACACAAATTGATGCAGTTTTGATTGCGGATGGCGATGTGAACACTTGCTATGATTCGGATGATATTAATGATAGAGCGCATTCCAACCAACTAATTATTAATGGTTCGATTATTACAAATACACTTTCGGCAAATCGTACTTACGGAGCAGCCAAGGGGGCTAATTCCATCATTCCAGCTGAAATTATTAATTATGATGCGACTTTGTATTTGTGGGGTTCGAGTAGGGCGGATGCGACCGGATCTGGTGGGTTAGATGCAACGTATATTCATGAACTTGCACCAAGATATTAAACTGGTATATAATGTAACAAGATAGTTGTTGCAGATGTGTGTGACTGCTGCTTAAAAGAAAAAATGGAGGAATTATGAAGAAACTATGGACCGATGGCAGTGCGAGCCCGAATCCGGGCCCGGGAGGTTTTGCGGTAATATTGGAACATGAAGATGGTTTGTGGGAGCCAGTAGTGTTAGGAAGAGAAGCGAAATCGACAAATATTCGAATGGAAGGCAAGGCGATGATTGCGGCAATTAATTATGCTAAGGAAGAGGGCTGCGAGATTTATTCGGATTCAGAATTTTGGATTAATGTACTAACGAAATGGGCTGACGGTTGGAAAGCACGTGGTTGGAAGAAAGCGAGTGGAGAGATACAGAATCTTGAGATTGTACAAGAATTATATGAGCTATATCATAAGTATCCGGTGAAATTGGTGTGGGTGAGAGGACATGTGGGGACGGAGTTAAATGAGATGGCGGATGTGTGGGCGAATCGTGCGCGTGAAGGGGCGAAGCTTATAGATTGAGCGCAGGGCTTCGTTAAAAGGTGCGCTGCTCATTCGACGTACTTGTAGTACGTCTCATTCCGCTGCTCCTTTTGCCTCGCCCTGCATCTCAATCTATAAGCTTCGCTGAGATAATTATGGTATCGAGCGCAGGGCTTCGTTAAAAGATGTGCTAATTATGGCTTTATATTGACATCAAGTTCTTCATTGAATAAACTTTTATGTTATAATGAACTTATGATTAAATTTTCGCGTTTTTTAATACTTGTAACAATGTTTAGCATATTTGGTCTACTAGGAACTAGAGCTGTTTCTGCTCTAACCTTTTCTTCTGATGTAGAAGTAGGCTTCACTTTTAATCCAATGATATCTATATCATTATCATCAGCTGATTTAGTAATACCAGAACTTGCTCCTGGTAGTATGGCAGATAGTAATGAAATAACAGTCACAGTAACTACTAACACAGCCTATGGATATACTCTAAATGCTACAGTAGGACAAGAAGATGATTATGAAACTAGAGATTTAGTACTTGATAATAATGGCAGTGGTAGCAGTAATAGTGTTACCGCTCCAGTATTCTCCAGTCTTAACTTTGGAGCTAGTGAAGCTACTATAGCTACCGATAGTACATGGGGATATGCTTATAAAACATCAGAAACTAACTCTACTTGGTCTAATTATTCTGGATTACCATTATATAGTGATAATGATAATGTAACTACACTAATTAATACTGATGCTGCAGCAGCTAGTGATTATATTACATTTAAAATAGGTGCAAGAGCATCTACTACTCAAGCTTCTGGTGAATATAAGAACGTAATTAATTTCATTGCTGTAGCTAATCCTGAACCACAACTAGGTCCAGTAGCTTGTGAAGGTGGTAAGATTTGCTATAACGTTAATGCCCTAAGTGGTACTGAAGGTGCAATGGGACAACAAGCTAAAGATGATAGTAATAATGACATAGTAGATGGAGCCAGTGTAACACTACTTGCTTCTAACTATAGTAGAGCTGGTTATGGCTTTGCTGGTTGGAGTGATGTTTATGACTATGACATTAATCCTAATGCTAAGTTCTATGGTCCTAATGAAACTATTACAGTACCAAATGGTACAACTACTGATGGATTATCACTCTATGCAGTTTGGATTAAGTCAGTTGGTTACTTACAAAACTCTGCCGTAGTAAATACTCTCTGCGGTAATGGTTCTAATAGCCTTACGATAGCCCCTACTGATGGTACTGCTAACCTAGATTCTGTCTCTGCTTTAACTGATCAGCGTGATGACCAGACTTACGCTATCGCTAAACTCGCAGATGGTAAGTGTTGGATGATTGAAAACCTAAGGCTAGAAAGTACCAATAGTGATAATAGTACTGGCACACTGGCTCAGGGCTACGGTACATCTACTACTTTCGGTAACTTCGGAGGCTTAGCTGACGCCGAATCTACTAACTTCTCCAACTCTACTACCGCTAACAGTCTCTACTATTCTGGCACCCAGTCTGGTACTGCTAGTATTAATATAGGTACTATAAATATCCCAGGCCAACGTATGCCTCGCTATAACAACCTAAATACCACTAACCGAGCAACAAACCCAACTAGTAATACATTCACAGGTGATAATACTACTGGTGGTATGTATAGCTATGGTAATTACTATACTTGGAGTGCTGCTATAGCAAACCTTACCTCCACTGGCACCACTGATAGCAGTGTAACAAATACCTCACTATGCCCAACAGGTTGGCGACTTCCACTTGGTAATAACAGTACTGGTGATATAGAACAAGGCGCAGCTGATGCAGCAAACAAAGTTGGAGGCTTTTCTTATTTAGACAGAAAAATGGGTGGCACAGGATCAAGCCAATCCACTGCAGCAGCTTCTCTTCGTTGGCGTACATTCCCAAATAACTTCCTCTACTCCGGCTACTTCAATGGCTCGTCCGCGTACAATCGTGGCTCGAGCGGCAACTATTGGTCGTCTACTGCGTACAAATACGGCTATAGCTACTACCTGAGCCTGCGTAGTTCCTACGTGAGCCCAGGTGGCCCTTACATCGATAAGTACTACGGCTACAGTATTAGGTGTACGGCATCGGCCGGTACTTAGGTTGCGTGAACTGTCCCCTTAAATGAAGTGAACCCTTTTTTGCAATGAACCCCAAAAGTTGCACTTTTGGGGTTCATTGCATTTTGGGGTTCATTGCAACTTGGGGTACAGTACGGCCGTTTTGACTTTCGTTATAGTTGATTATTGTGTTCCTGAAAAGTCAGGGTAATGTGGTTAGAAAATTCCCCGAGAAACTCTCATGAACTTCTCGAGGGATTTTTGACCACCTACTCTGACTCACATCTTTCCCCCCATGAGGGGGGGGAAAGATGCTGGTTGTGGAGATAAAGGTATACTAGTGATTGATATAGATTTACGATTTTCGTGATATAATGAGAATATGAAGTTATCGGAAGAATTGATATATCGTGGGTTTAAGGCGGAGACTACAATTGGGGAGCCGTCGGCATTAGATACTAGAAAAACGAAGAAGTTCTATTGGGGAGCAGACCCGTCGGCAGATTCACTGACGATTGGGAATTTGGCAGCCCTCATGATGTGTGCATGTTTTGTAAGACATGGGTACGAGCCAGTGCTCCTAGTTGGTGGAGCAACGGGGCAGATTGGGGACCCGAAGGATAATGGTGAGCGAGAGCTGAAACCACTTGAAGAAGTGGAGCACAATAAGCAATGCATCAAGAGGCAAGTTGAGATGGTGATTAGTAATGCTACTTCTCGACTCGCGCCTGCGCGCCCG
>DFGN01000005.1 GCA_002371235.1 Candidatus Saccharibacteria bacterium UBA3749
TACTACCAGTTGGAGTAGCTATAGTGAGGTTATAACCACTTCTACAGTCTGATACTACATTAATGGATTCACTATGAATAGAAGTACCATCTCCGGCTGGAGAGACATCTAGAGTAATGGAACTGGAGGTTGAGATGGATGCAGAGTAGGCGGAGACAGAAGATGGATTAAGGACATTAAAAATACTACTAAAAACCACAGTAAGGCCTAGAATACTAGACGCTCCTGCCACATAATGCTTCCAATATGTATTTTTATGTTTCATTAAACACCTTTTTAATATATGACCTTTATATACCTATATATTATATTGGTTATGGTTAGTTGTCAATAGGTTTTTTTGAAAAAAACAAGGCTCTTTTTAAAAATCAGGCTCTTTTTAACGCCAATCGCACCCGCTCCTCCACCGGCAAATTCGCATCCACCTTTTCCAGTGCGGCAGTTGCCTCTTTCAAAGGAAAGCCCAGAGCAATCAAAGCATCTAGAGCCTCATCCGGCTCATCGCTTTTAGCCACGCTGTACTTCACTTCTGTCGCTCCATATCGACTCGGAATTCCTACCTTATCACACAAATCTACAATTATTCTTTCCGCTGATTTCTTTCCCACTCCCGCAGCCTTAGCCACAAAAGCTGCATCACCGTTCGCTATCGCATTACGCACTTCTTCCGCATCCGCAAGCGACATAATCGCAATTCCCGCCTTCGGCCCTACTCCTTGTACAGAAATCAATAACTCAAACATTTTTTTCGCGACCAGAGACGAAAACCCATATAATTCCTCCGCATTCTCTCTCACTTGATGATAAGTATAGAACTTCCGCTCCTCACCTAGCCCCACACCTTCAAAATCCGGCTTTGGTACTAACATCTCGTATCCTACGCCAGAAACATCAACAATCACTCCATTACCGCCAAACTTCTCTTCCACTACGCCCCTAATATGTGCTATCATGTTTCCTCCATTTTAATCATCGAACTATTCGCCATTATACCACACCCATCTGTCTCAGCATACAAACTACATCTTCCTTTTTCGTCCGCGTGAATTTGAGAACTCGTATTTTTCCGCCGATTTCGTTGGATATAAGAACCCACACGTAATCGCCACCGCCAACGCATCCGCTGCATCGTCCGGTTTTGGCTTTTTTTCTAACCCCAAATGCACTCGCACCATTTCTTCAATCTGCGTTTTCGTTGCCGCGCCATAACCAGTTAAAGACATTTTAATCTCGTTTGGGGTAAACTCATAAACCGGTAGCCCCCTCTGCTCTGCCACCAAAAGTACAATTCCCCGCGCCTCTGCCACCACGATTCCAGTCGTAACATTTTTTGCAAAAAATAACTTCTCTACCGCCACTATCTCCGGCTTACATTCATCAAAAACTTGCACCAATGAATCATACAGGTCCTTCAGCCTCGCCGGTATCGGAGCATCCACCTTTGTCGTCACCGCACCATAATCCAACGCCTTCGCCCCCGCTCTCGAAGTCGTCTCAATTAGTCCAAACCCACAAATTCCAATTCCCGGATCAATCCCTAGAATACGCATGATATCATTATATCAAATAGAATAATCGAATAGTTTTATTTGACATATTTAATCAACGTCTCTCTCAGGTCTTTTGCTGGAATCACGAATTTATCATGTACGGATGCTGGGCCAATCGCATGCAAAAATCCCAGTTTTCGCGCCTCCGCAATTCGCTGGTCTGACCGGAAAGCCGATCGGATCTCGCCACCCAACCCCACTTCGCCAAACACTACATATTTTTCATCTAATTTTCTTCCTGCTACCGCCGAAGCGATGGCCACACATATTGCCAGATCTGCTGCCGAATCATTTAGCTTCATACCACCTACTACGTTTATAAAGACGTCCTTATCCGATAATCGTAACTTAGTTCGCCTTTCAAGCACAGCAATTAATATGTTTAAACGATTCAAATCAAATCCCGAAGCTGTCCTTTTCGGATAACCAAAGTTTGATTGCGTACAAAGAGCTTGTATTTCTACAAGTAGCGGACGGTTCCCCTCAAGTGTTGCTAGGATTACCGAACCATCCGTATTAGTACGTTCAGCTAGTAGGGCCGCTGAGGGGTTTTCTACCTCACGCAGTCCCGAATCAATCATCTCAAAAATCGCTACCTCGTTAGTCGAACCAAACCGATTTTTTACCGCCCTTAATGTCTTAAAACCACCATATCTATCACCCTCAAAATTTAGCACCACATCTACCAAATGCTCTAGCACTTTCGGCCCCGCCAAAGTACCATCTTTCGTCACATGCCCCACGATTACCACCGCCGTATCAGTCGACTTCGCCGCCCGAATAATCAAATTCCCACAGTTCGTTACTTGCGATACTGTACCCGGAGCTGACGAAATCTCGTCCATCATTAACGTTTGGATCGAATCCACAATTACCAAATCAAATTCACCAGTTTCAATCGTTTTCGCAATATCATTAGCCGAAGTCGAAGCTGCAAACGACAAGCGTTCCGACTCCGCTCCAAGCCTAACTGCGCGTAATTTAACCTGACCTGCTGATTCCTCACCCGAAACATACAATACATTGTGTTCACGCGCCACTGTCGCACAAATTTGCATAAGTAGCGTAGATTTCCCCATCCCCGGCTGACCCGCCAGTAAACATACTGATCCCATCAAAATCCCACCACCGAGCACCATATTCAAATCTTTAAACTCCGTCAATAGTCTTGCTTTAGCATCCGACGGTACAATCGTAGAAATCTTGACATAGTTTAACTTTTTACCAGACGCTTGCCCCTTTGATAAAGCCGACTTTTTCTCGTTTTCTAATTGTGGAGCCTCCTCTACTAACGAATTCCAAGCTCCACAATTGCTGCATTGCCCCACCCACTTAGCATAACTCGTCCCACACTTCTGACAGACAAATTGACTCTTGGCCTTCATGCATTATCCCCACTAAAGATACTTCTCAGCCAGCTGTCCGCCGGTCCTGCCGTCATCATTAGAACCAAGTATCCAGCCTTCTGATAATCATGTAGCTTCACTGATAATTCATCATTAGCATCAGCAACTTCAGCAATTTCGCCATTACTTAGTTCTTTGATAAACTCATCCGGAGTAATAATCGCTAAATTTTCATCTTCTCTCGTCAAATACGTCGGCAGCCAAAACAGCTTCTCTATGCCAACAAACGCATCTTTGTACCCAGCTCGTACCTCATGCTGTCTTGTATTCTGATGTGGTTGATATGCTACTACCACACCTTTCTTGCCTTCAAGCTCGGCTTGTTCTTTCGCCATTTCAATTGTAGCTACAATTTCTTCGGGATGATGCCCATAATCCGTATACACCCCATCATAAATCTTTTCAAATCTTCTCCCCACACCCGGGAACCCATTCATTATGTCAATTAATGCCATACTATCATAATCAACCATCATTCCCACTTCATTATAATCGTTTTGTTGCATCTCAAACACAGCATTCGCAGCAAGCGCCGCATCAATTCGCCTAGCTTCACCCGCCAGTTTAAAATCTTTTGCCTTATAAAAGCCTTCCGTTTCAACCCCCTCCTCGTTTTCCGTTATCTTTTCTAGTATCCTGCCCTCTTGATACTTAATTACCTTCCTACTTTGTCTTTCAAACTGCGAAAAAGCTTCTATGTATTCTTCTCTCGTTTTGTAAATATCCGGGTGATCATAGCTCACCGATGGAATCACCGCGAGCCACGGATGGTATTTTAGAAAGTTTCGGTCATATTCATCCGCCTCGTAAATAAAGTATTTATCACCCCGATGATAAGACCCTGACGGCGCAAATCCCATAGTTGTACCTACAATATACGAAGCCTTAAGACCTAGTTTCTGTGCCGCCCATACAATCATCGCCGTTGTCGTAGTCTTACCATGTGTTCCAGCCACCGCTATCATTTTAAGTCCTAATTTGTCAACCAAATATGCCGTAAACTCATCCCGTTTCGTACATTTGATTCCGAATCGTTCCACCAAAGCCAATTCAGCGTGCTCTTTAGGTAACGCCGAAGTGTACACAAACCAGTCCACACCCATCTCAATTCTTTTACGCAAGAATTCACCGTCTTGCACACCAATCGACACTTCAATTCCGGCATCAATCAATTCATCATAAATCGCACCTTTCGATGAATCCGAACCACAAACATTTAGTCCTGCCGCCTTCGCCATTAATGCTAGCGGACCCATTCCTACCCCACATATTCCAGAAATATATACATTCATATTGTTACCTCTCTCCCCTCTTCAGTATATTTAATCTCAATTTTAACATGCTCTTTTGGCAAAAACTCCGCAATAGATTCGCCCCATTCTATCACAACTATATTATTCGGATTCTTTAAGTTTTCGGCTAAATCATCCTGCATAATTCCCGGTTCCGGTAATCTATAGAAATCATAATGCACCAAATATCCACCATTCGGCAAAGCATAGGACTTCGATATCATAAAACTCGGGCTCGTCACCTGCTCCTTCACACCTAACCCCTCCGCTAGACCCCGCACGAAAGTCGTCTTACCAGCACCCACATCACCAATTAACTCAATCACATAAGGATAAGTCACACCCTTTGCGAACTCACGCCCAAATGATAGCATCTCTTGTTCAGATCTTATATTCATTATATAATATTATAACATGAAACTATATTTAGATACATCCACCGATCAAACTATCCTGAGACTCGACAACCACGAATACGCTCATTCTTTTGCAAACGACCTAGCCGAAAAGCTTTTAGCTTTTATTCATGACAAATTGCAACTACATAATAAAGACTGGTCAGATATCTCTGAGATTATCTTCATGTCTGGTCCCGGTTCATTTACCGGACTTCGAATTGGCGCTAGCATCGTCAATACTCTTGCGCACGAGCTCAACATTCCCCTCTACGATCATCACGGCAATCAACACCAGATTATCATCCCTGATTATGGTCGCCCTGCCAATATTAGCCAGCCCAAAAAATAACCATCACATCTAAATCACATTTACTATAGTTTTCTTTTGGACATAAGTAGGAATTTAATCATTATAACGGTGAAAATAGAAAATACTATCAATACTACTCCTTCAATCGTCGCCATAATAATCAAGCCCTTAGTACCATTCGGTTTGAAGACTTTACTCTCCCCTAATGGGGCAACATACGACGGATTACTTGGGTCATAAGCCACAGTAATATTATCCGTACCATCATCTGCAATCTTGGTATCAACTACTGCCAGGTTCATCCCACTAAATCTTACATCAATAGTCGAATCGCTCGAATCCCTATCCGCATGGAACACTCTCACAATCGAACTGTCTTCTTTGTTGAGCGTTACACCCGAATACGCCCAATCCATTCCATCTACCGAAGCATAGATATCTCCATTCTCACGAATTTGGAACGAACCCGTACTCGCATCATGCACACCACCCATATCAATCACGAGCTTATTACCAACAAAGACAAAAGTGTCGTCATCCGCCGTAATTTCAAAGCTTTCTTCACCGCTAAAAAGCGCCGTAAAAGGCGCTGCAAAACTCATGGTGAAGAGATGGTTGTGGCCATCCCTGTTGGTTACACCGCCACGATCAAATTCCGCATCATCCAAAGGATAAAACTTTTCCTTATAAAACGAGAACACCGCACCATCCGCATCATAATCAAAGCTTAATGTCCCTGCGTAGCTAGCACTTTTGCCTTCTACTGTAGAGAACCACCGCGTCATATCCCTCAGTCCACGATTTGGCAATAACTGCCCACCAACTGCCACTGGAATAAATTTATCATCCAACTCAAACTCAACCAAACCATTTTCAATCTTCTTATTCAAATAGCCACATTCTGTCCACTCAAACTGTCTAGCTTCTAGCTCTGCCTTCCTAGTATCATCATAAATATTTACACAATCATCAGCTTTCTGATCATAATATAGCACTGGAATCGAAATCTTCCTCCCGTCCATCACGCCAGCGCTAGCTAGAATTGCCGTCGGTGTTTTCGAAATCGCTACTTCAGATATTTCCTTCACTGTACTCGACATACAAAAAACCGAAAAAAGAACCGTAGCACCAAAAGCCACTAGGGCTACCATTCCAAATATCCTAGCTTCTTTTATACGTTTCTTCTTCATTCTTATCTAAGTATAAGCCTTTTTTCAAAAAAATCAAGTAAATCCGGCATCATATTATGAAACTATTCATCAATATCAGCGGGCTCTTCTGCTCCTATACCCAAATTTGTATCCGACAATACATCAATATCAAAAGCATCATTATAAGAATCTACAATTAGTTCTTCAGCTGAATAATGTTCTAAATATTCATCCAGGATTTCAACCGTAATGACTCCGCTCTTATCCAATGCATAATCCGAATCCTGTTTCTTGGCATCCTCTTCAATCTCTTCCTTGTCCGGCAAAAAGCCCGGCCTTGATCTGTCTAGATATATGTTTCCAGAATTATGATAAATCGCTAGCGAAATACCAGTTGTAAGCAACGCAATTACTATAGACCCTAGCCCCATTATTAATATATTACGTGAACCTTTCGATTCCTTTTTTTCTTCACCAGGATTCATTACAGGTTCTCCTTTAAGTTTACAACTAATGCTTTCTGTTTCGCTATTAAGCCCGACATCTTGCCAACATCCTCCGTCATCTTCTCGCGTTTTATTCTCACTAATTCAAGCTTGTCATAAAACTCTTGTGGATTTGTTTTGCAACTCATTGCAGTTAATTCTTCAAGATACCTCTGATAGCTCACAAAGTCATCCATAAATAGAATTCTTGCCTCCACAAAAGCATTTTGATTCTCAATCAAAGCAACATTAGTAACATTATTCTCAACCAATCTCACATTAAGTGGCACAATATATTTAGTCAAAATCTTCTCATACAATGAACCAAGATATACACGCACCCTCGCGTCCTTTTTCTGAACCATTTTCAGAGTCTCCTGAATCGTGTTGCATTTTTTCACAATAACATCTTCTTGAGTTTCCGAAAGTGCCGACACCGGCAAAGCCAAGCAGCTAAGTAGAGCACATACAAATAGTATCTTTGATTTTTTTATCATATTACGATTATAACACATCATTTTAACGTTTAACATCGCACCAAAAATCAATCCCAAATCTAAGCTAGCGCATTATTCTTCACGTTTCAACATTACGGTAAATGCTTCCGATGGAATATCAATTTTACCAAATCGTTTCATTCGCGCCTTGCCACGCTTCTGTTTTTCAAGCAGCTTCGCTTTTCGGTCTCTATCACCAGTATGAATCTTCACTGTCACGTCTTTCCGATACGCCCCAATCGTCTCCCGCGCAATAATCCGTGCCCCAATCGCCGCCTGCAGTGCCACCTCGTAATTTTGCCGCGGTATCACTTCTTTTAGCTTCTTCGTCACTTCGCGCCCAATCCCATCCGCCTCTGAGCGATGTGCCATCACCGATAACGCATCCATCTTGTGTCCCCCCACCAAGAAATCCACCCGCACCAAATCCTCCGCCCGGTACCCATCTAGCTCATAGTTAAACGATGCATATCCACTCGTCGCCGACTTTAGTTGATCGTAAAAATCCGTGAGCAAATTCGCCATCGGTGCCTCAAAATCAATCACCGCCCTATCTTCAATATAACCCACATTCGTCTGATGGCCCCTTTTCTCATTAATTAAATTCAGCACATTCCCAATCATCGATTTCGGCAAAATGATTTCTCCCTTCACCCACGGCTCTCGAATCTCTCTAATCTCCGAAGCATCCGGCAAATCCGCCGCCGACTTTATTTCGCGCACTTCACCATTATTCATTACCACTTCGTAGTTTGTAGACGGATTCGTCACGATTAAATCTAATCCAAACTCCCGTTCCAACCGCTCCTTGATGATGTCCATATGAAGAAGCCCCAGGAACCCAATTCTAAGCCCAAATCCCAGCACCGGCGAATTCTCCGGCTCATACCGGAGCGCCGAATCCGACAGCGACAACTTTTCAATCGCCTCCTTAAGTTCCTTATACTGGTCATTACTCACTGGGAAAAATCCCGCATACACAAACGGCAGTACATTCTTATACCCAGGCAGTGGTTTTAGCACCTTACCTTCCGCATCCACCACTTCATGTTTTACGCCATTCACTTTGTCACCACCACCAAGTTTATTATTACTAGACACCGATACATCGTTCCTTTTTTCTCGTACCGTAAGCCCCTTCGCGAGCGTCACTGTATCACCTACCTTCGCCTCACGCGTCGTCTTCAGATTCGTCACGATATATCCAATCTCCCCCTCCGACAATTTCTCCCGCGGACTCATCTTCGGCGTCAACACTCCAACTTCAAGCGCCAACCCCTTTACTCCTGCCGCCATCATCAAAATCTCCGCATTTTTCGGAATTTCCCCCTCAAAAATCCTCACATAAAGCACCACTCCCCGATAATCATCAAAATACGAATCAAATATCAACGCCCTCGTCATATCTATCATTATATCATATCTCTCTTGCCTTTATTCTGCCTATTCCATACTCACAAAAAAAGAAAGAAATACCTTACCCAGTTTAATATAGCACGAAAACAAGGTTAAGAAACAATACTAATTACCAACTAAGCATCTAATACTTCGCCCAAAATACCTATTTAGACTCCCATAGCCATCTATATCGATAGATGTTGATTTAACAGATAAAAAGTACATAACACTCGAGTTCCTCCAAGTAGACGTCCACCAGTCGCCAGACGAACCTTGACCTCCCGCCGAGTTATTATAAAAATTGCCAGATAAAATAGCAGATAAATTATATTGTAAACTCGCCGTGCTTGTTGCATCCTGTGTTGAATTATATTTACTATAAAGCATAGCATATTCACCATCCATTCCACCAGTAGGCATTCTCCAGTTAGCTGGGCAAACATCTTGAGGAGCATCTATAAAAGTATCCGGTAAATCAACACCACTACTACCATCGTAGCAATATGTGCCAACTGTAGCAGCACAATAATTATAATAAACGCCCACTTTAGCCTGACCATTAGTTGAAGCGGGACCGTAACCAGTCACTAAAGTATTCGTACTCTGATTATTCACCCATGGCTGCGTATATCCACCATCACCACTAGTCCAACTTGATGTCTTATTTAGTACCGCCACAGACGACCAGCCAGTCGTACTACTGCCACCATTCAAGTAATTTGTAATAGCTTCAGCCGAAGCATTAGTATTATCCGCACTCATATTAGTAGCCATAGCTACGTCAGTGGGGTCTAAAGCTAAATTATCTAGCATCCAACATCTTCCATCTTTCAGTCTACCTATCATATAAATATTATCGTCTCTTACATCCTTTACGGTCTGGTTTTGGGTAATTGCGACCGTTTGACACATATCATTGTTTAAGTCTTGTTGTTTATAATACCCACCATCCTGAGTCTTACCAGCTCTAGTGTAAGCTTCCGCAAAGGTAAGACCACGGTACAAATCAATGTCTACACCACCAAGTGTTGCGATATTGCTATTTAGAAATTCCGTTACCTCTGCTTCATTCATGAAATCATAATGTTGATTATTGATATCTGCATACCATGAACCATACCAACCAGTAGTTTGAACATAAGTGCCCTCCTCTGGTAGCATTATAGTATACTCCGCCGATGGTTCGCTACCAGTTTGTTCTGTAGCATAAATTGGGTACACCTCAGCATAATAGCCATAATCCTGTCCATCAGCAGAGGTTGGTGCAATGTATGCATGCATATCAAAGGTTACCGCATCGCCATTAAATACATACGTAGCCTCGCCAGTACTTGAAGTAGGCAACCACTCGCTATAACCCCGCGTACCAGATCCGTCATAATTCCCCTCTATTATATCTAAAGATGTACCGCTAGATAGCCCATAACGAATTACTACCTTCATTTTACTAGCACCAGTAGCTGCAATAGGAGTCAATGTATTACCAGTAGTGTAAGAACCGTTTTGTGTGCCATCATCACCTACATTAGCAGTTTTTGCAATCAATGGAGTAGTAGCTATATACATCGGTGAGTTGGTATACACCACACGATTAGTAGTTCCACCACCAGCAAAGGTAGAACCGTTAGCATCATAGGTAACACCTACCTGTTCACGGGATAACGGAGCAGCAGATGATGGATGAATCAGAGTATATATCACCTTGCCACTATACGTATCCGCTGGTTGAGTCTTGCTGATGTAGGCAGCGTAGGTAGTATTAAGCTTTACTCCACCAGTAGTATCGGTCATATCAGTGACTGAGTTCTTATGTGCGACTTTAACGTATTCATTTGGTACTACATGATACTCAGAGAATGAGACTGGCGTTGCAGATTGTTCTGCTGTACTTGGAAGAGCTACATTCGGAGCAGAATCAATGACGAAAGCATTGGTTTCTGTTGTATCACCAGAATCCTGAGTTATGGCTAGTTTCATCGCCCAGTTAGATATATCAGGATTACCAGCAGATGTAGCTGTGCCAGATTCTATAGTTGCATTATTACTTGCAGTTGTTCCGACTAGTTTATTACTATTCTCTCCACCTATTTCATCTCCTGTATATCCTGCTGCATAGATAGCGAATCCTTCATTATCATTACAGAATACATGCATAGTAGTAGTACCAATGTCTGGTGTATAGGTACCATTATTAATATTAGTATTATGACTATCCATACCAGTACCGGACATAGTACAGGATTCTGGGACTGTAATATTGATTCGATCTACAGTAGAGTTATCATCGGCTGAGACAATACTAGAAGCTAACACTAAACCAGAAATCATAGTAAGACTAGTTAGCGTAAATAGAAGAAAGGGCAAAAATGAGACCTCATGATGGTTACAAAATGAAACCTCATGATGGTTAGTGATTGTATTTACTTTCATTATATGTATGATTCCTTTCTTCTGTTAAAGTTTACCTAGCACATTAAAAGAATACTGCTAGTGTTAATTATATAATACACCAATAAAAACTCGTGTCAAGAAACCGCTACCAAAATCTATCCATCGTAAACTGCGAACTAAACATACTCTTGAGTTTTTCTCACAAAAAAAGCCCTCCTAACTGTATAGCTTGTAGTTAAAACTACAAGCTAATCAATCACGGAGAGCTATTTTAACTATTTCACACCAATCATCGATAACGACAATTTACCATTATCGATCGCCACCAATCTCACACGTACTTTGTCACCCATATGAAGTACTTCTTCAACCTTTTTAAGTCTTCTACCTTCCACAATCTGTGAAATGTGTAGCATTCCGTCAACCTCCGGCATAATATTGATAAACGCACCGAAATCTTTAATCCCTACTACGGTGCCCTCATAAATTTTGCCAACCTCCGGCTCCTCGACTAATGACTTAATCCAATCCAGTGCCTTGGCAATTTTCTCTGGATCATTACCCGATACTGTTACTAGACCAGAGTCTTCAATATCTACTTCAGCGCCAGTCTCGGTTGTAATCTTATTAATCATTTCTCCACCTTTACCGATAATAACACCAATTTTCTCTGGCTTCACCATCAGCTTCTCAATTCTTGGAGCGTAAGGCGAGATTTCCGCACGAGGCTTGTCAATCACCGAAAGAATATGCTTCAAAATAAACATTCTTCCCTCATGCGACTGCTTCAACGCTTTTTCCATAATCTCTACTGGCAAACCATGTACCTTCATATCCATTTGTAACGCCGTTACGCCTTCCGTCGTTCCGGTCACCTTGAAGTCCATATCACCAGCAAAATCCTCCGCATCCATTAAATCCGTCAACACGTAAGCCTTATCAACATCATCCGCCGTAATTTCGGTGCCTTTCGGTACATCCACCATTAATCCCATTGCCACGCCCGACACTGGTCGTTTCAAAGGCACGCCCGCATCCATCAAAGCCATGCAAGACGAGCAAGTCGCCGCCATTGAAGTCGAACCATTTTGTGACATAATTTCAGTTACACTGCGAATTGCATAAGGAAACTCCTCTTCTGAAGGAAGTACCGGAATCAAAGCTCTCTCCGCCAAGTATCCATGTCCAATCTCGCGTCGCCCTGGTGAACCAATCCGGCCCGGCTCACCCACCGTATAAGATGGCGCGTTATAGTGGTGCATATAACGCCTCTTACCTTCAGTTATCTCCATCGTATCTACATCTTGAGCATAAGATAAAGGCGCCAATGTTACAATGTTCATTGCCTGAGTCACCCCACGCGTAAAGAGTGACGAGCCATGCGTCCTCGGCAAAATTCCAACCTGCGAAGATAGCGGTCGTACCTCATCAAGTTTACGGCCATCTGGGCGCACGCCCTCCTCTACGATTCCCCGCCTTACTTCTTTGTGTACAGCAAGCTCAAACGCCTGATCATACACATCGCGCAAGTTTTCATCATACCACTCAACCTTCTCATTATCCGTCTCACCCTGACCCTTAGCAAGTGCAAATTCATCGTGCATTGCATACTTAATATCATCAAGAATATGTGCCCTCTCCATCACATTACCGCGTATCTTAGAGCCAAACTTACCCTTCGTCCAATCCTCAACTTCTTTCAAAACATCCTCATCCGGCAATACCAATTCATACTCCTGTGCCGGAGCATTGACCTGCTTCGCAAGTTCTCTCTGTAAATCCAACACTGGTTGTACGTTTGAAACCGCCCAATGCATCGCTTCAATGATTGTCTCCTCAGGTACTTCCTTCATTCCGGCTTCCACCATCATGACTTTACCATCTTTACAAGCCACCACTAGGTCCATTGGTGATTTCTCACGTTCTTCAGCCGACAAGAATCCCTTAAACTCGCCTCCGATTCTGCCAATCCTGATTCCAGCTACAGGTCCGTCAAATGGTACTCCAGCATTCATTAATGCGGAGCTTGCCGCAATCATCGCCACACAATCCGGTCTAAATGCCGGGTCCATTGACAACACCGTACAAACAACCTGTACTTCCTGACGATAGCCCTTTGGAAATAGAGGACGGATTGGCCGATCGATCAATCGCCCAACCAACACCGCTTCGTCGCTCGGCTTACCTTCACGCTTAATAAAACGCGAACCGCTGATTTTACCAGCAGCATACCATTTCTCTTCATAGTCAATCGATAGCGGGAAAAAATCCTGCACTACTGGCTTCGTCCCGACTACAACCGACCCCAAGACCACCGTGTCACCGTAGGTCACAAGCACTGACGAAGTCGAACGGAAACCCACCCTGTTCACTTCAAGTGTCAACTCTCTCCCTAACCATTCGGTAGAAACCCGCACCGTTTTCTTGCCATTAGGGTTAATAATCTCCATAAATATATTCCTTTCTCGGGAAAACTTCAGGTATAAGCCCCATCTTATATCTGCCGTCTTCCCAATTGTTAATAATACTTCACTATAATTATACCAAATCTTGACATATATAGCAAAGTATTATATAATAAAAGTAGTAAGTTCTTCAATAATTACTTAAGGGGGTGAAAAAATGGAAGAATCTTACAGTGTAGCTGAACTCGAGAAGGCGTATTCAGAATACGTCATTGATTGCGAATCTGCCCTGAGATTAACTTTGGCAAGGATTCTCAACTTACAAGAAGCCTTCAGTAGGCTCCAGAATCGCAATCCACTGAATTCTGTCACAAGCAGAATTAAAGAGTTCAATTCGGTTATTGAGAAATGCAAAAGGAAGGGATATGACATCAGTATTGATTCCATAAAGGAAAAGATTCGTGATATCGCCGGCATAAGGATAATCACTGTTTTCAGGGACGACGTATATGAAGTAGCTAGACAGATTAAGCGGGTTCCAGGAATCAATATCGTTACGGAGAAGGATTACATCAAAAATCCTAAATCCAATGGTTATAGTTCACTCCATTTGCAGGTGCAAATTGAAATCTATTCCCCCATTCAGGGAACATCTAAACTTATTCCTCTTGAAATACAAATCAGAGATAAGTCGATGGATCTTTGGGCATCAGTCGAACATATAGTAAAATATAAAAACGACGATCCTATGCCTGGGGTAGAAGAAAGATTTCAAAAAATGGCTAGAATTCTCAAAGAATTTGCCGACACAGCAATTGAATTGAGAGATTTTAGTGAAGAAAGTCAATAACCCAAAAACCCGCCGGTTTATCCGACGGGTTTTGACTTTTAACTTACTATTTATTTCCTTAATCCGAGCTTCTTTACAGTCTTCTTATATAGCTCAAAATTGGTTTCCTCAAGATATTTCAGCAAGCGCTTGCGCTTCCCGACCATCTGCATCAAACCTCTTTTAGCCATAAAGTCATGTTTGTTGTTCTTGACATGCTCGGTTACTTCTTTAATCCGCTCAGTCAAAATCGAAACTTGAACTTCAGGAGAACCAACGTCTGCCTTATTGCGGGCAACCTTGGCAATAGCCTTGT
>DFGN01000019.1 GCA_002371235.1 Candidatus Saccharibacteria bacterium UBA3749
ACCGACCGAACCTCCGACCGAACCGGTGTACCCGGAAAAGGATCCGGAATTAGCTTCATATGAATATGTGGAGCCAAATGACGATCCTGGCCCGGGTCCGGATACCAACGCTGGTGAAGGCGCTGTGTATTCACCGGAAGATCAGGATACCAATAGCAACCATACCGATTATGAGGAGTATGTAGAGGTTATTGAGGAGCTTGAAGTCATTAACGAAAGTCAGAAGACCGGAGAAGATGATAACACTCCGTCATATACGCCACCCGTGGAGTATGTGACGAATCCTGAGCCGGAGGCCGAGCCAGAGACGTTACCACCGCCTGTTGTTGACAACAACGGTGATACTGGCAATGTCGCTGTCGAGGCGGTTGTGACTGATGAAGCTGGACGGGAGGAGACTGTCGAGATTGGCACTGCGGCGCCGATTAACGAACCTACTCCTATCCAGTCGCCAGCTACAATTGCTGGAGGCGGTGCGATTTCAACGGAGCCGGCGGGCGAATGGGAAGGCCCGCCGGACTGATTGACACGGGTGGGGACCCGTAGATAGCAACAACTTAACGGGTGGAGGTATGTTTACACATACGACGTGACATTAAGTAGTACATTAGAGAGTCCGACGATATGATTCGTCGGGCTCCACCCCATGATTAGAAATTTGAGATGATTCGGTTGCGAGAGACGAAATTTAACAATTTACGATATAGCAACAAATATTTATTATCATAAACTATCAATAACAAATGAATAAGAAAGGATTAATATGAAAACAATCTATAAATCTGTTCTTGGCGTATCAGTCGCTGCCATAGTAGCGGCAGGAACGCTAGCTCCTGTGATGGTGAGAGCTTGGGGCGATTCTAGTAATGGCCGTCCTAGCTACACACTTGATCAGATTAATAATGGTGAGCTTGGTGACACCATTACGTTTAACTCGATTTCAAACGGTAAAATCGGGGATGAAAAAAATTTCGTAGCTGCAAAGGTAGCTGGCGCAAGTGTCGAAACCTGGAATGCAAATACGATCAAGGTTAAAGATGGCGAAACCTATACAATTCGCCTATTTGTTCACAACAACAGCCCAAAGGGTGAGGATGCAATTGCAAAGGATGTGAAGGCAACTTTCTCGCTTCCTACTACGGTTGCACAATCTCAAACGATTATTGGCTACATTGATTCATCGAATGCTACTCCAGGCCGTTACTGGGATGAAGTAACATTGGAATCTGATGATGATATGTATCTTGAATACGTGGATGGTTCGGCTAAGTATACAAACAACGAGGGTACTTTTAGTCTTCCTAACGAAGTGATTATCTCTGGCGCAACGCTTGGTTATACTTCGATGAATGGTGAAATACCTGGTTGTTATCAATACTCTGGCGTAGTGACAATTGACGTCAAGGTTCATAAATCAGTAGCTGCAAAGGTTTCTAAAACTGTACGCATTAAGGGTACTAAGGGTTGGAATGAGGCTGTCGAGGTTAAGGTTGGTGATGAGGTAGAATATCAGATTGAATACGTAAACTTATTAAATGAAACTGTAAACGATGTAATGATTCGTGATGTGCTTCCAACAAATGTGGCATATGTAATGGATTCTACTTATTTGTATAATGCAAATTATAAGAGTGGAGTACAACTTGCCGACAATACTGTCGCAACGACTGGTATCAATATTGGAAGTTACGCTACCAAGGGTAATGCCTATGTGAGATTTACTGGTAAAGTAATCGATAAAACCCTTGCTTGTGGTCAAAATCAATTAGTAAACTGGGCAAGTGCTACAGTTAAGAATAGAGTTTATAAGGATGATGCATCGGTGATGGTGGAAAAGGATGACGAGAGTTGTAAGACTCCAGAACCAACTCCTGAACCTGAGCCAGAACCTGAGCCAGAACCAACTCCTGAACCTGAGCCAGAACCTGAGCCAGAACCAACTCCGGAGCCGGAACCAGAACTTGAGGTTCCTGAAGTAATCGTTAATACTGGTGCTGGTACAATTGTATCTGGCGCAATTGGCGCTGGTGCAATGGTGACTGCGCTTGGTTACTACGTTGCTAGTCGTAAAGAGTTAAAGAAATAAGTTGACCGCTTCATGGGTGGTACAACAAAAAGCGAGCCTAGATGATAGGTTCGCTTTTTTGTGCTGAGAATTGCGCTAGATACAAAATAGACGTCGATGGCGATGTAGAGGATTCGGTTAAGCTGTTTTTATTTTTTGGTGGAAGATTCAATGACGTGATCGAATAAACAGGAAACTGTAAGAGGGCCAACGCCACCAATGATGGGAGTAATGGCACTGAGGTCGTTTCGCTCTCTAACCGATGCGGCAACATCGCCTTTTAGAACGCCGTTTTCGCTGGCGGTGCCAGCGTCAATGATAGTAGCTCCTGGTCTAACCATTTGACCAGTAATAAGTTCGGGGACACCGGTTGCAGTAATAATAATGTCGTAATTAATCAAACTTGATAAATCATCACCACGGTGAAACAGTGTAACGTCAAAATTAGAGTCAGTAAACATTCTGTAAAGTGGTGCGCCGACGAGTTTACCGCGTCCGACGATGGCAATTCTTGCATTGGTTAGCGTAATATCGTAACCAGTGAGAAGCCAAAGAATAGCGGTAGCGGTGGCGGAATCATAGAGGCTGTCTTTCCCTAAGCCATCGACATCCTTTGTGGGTGCAATTAGATTGCAGAGTTCATCGGTCTTCGTTTTGTCGATGAGTGGTAACTGGAGGATGATACCAGAAATTGCATTATCTGTATTGGCGGATAGGATTCTTTTTGCAATATCTTCGGAGGAGTTGGCGCGGTAATCTTCGACTACGATGCCAATATCTTCGCCGTATCTAATTTTGAGATTGACATATTTGGTAATGACAGGATTGTCGCTATCGCGGATAATAAGGAGCTTTGGCGTTTTTGTTATAGATGAAACTTGGTGGGCTTGGCGCTCCTTAACGAAGCCAGCGAGTTCTTTGCCTGATAGTATTTTCATGTTAGATTCCTGGGTTTGTCATTGATGATTCTTTGTGTATATTGATTATTTCGACCGGTTCTTGTTCTAGCCAGTAGCCGAATTTGGCATGAACTTGATTTCTGATTTCGTCACGAGCTCTAGCTAAATCCTGATAGCTAGTAGCGGATTCATTGATGAGTACGAGAGCGGCAGTGGAGCTAACTCGCATGCCGTAGAGTAATTGACCAGCTAAACCAGCCTGTTCGATGAGCCAACCGGAATTAATCTTATGGCCATCTTTGCCATGATGGACTGGGTAGCCTTTGGCTTCGGCAGCTTTGGCTTCGGACTCATTTAGGTAAATGTTCTTGAAAAATGAACCAGAACTAGCCTTATCTTTCGGATCGGGGAGCTTATTCGTGCGGATGGTAGAAACGATTGTGCGGATGCCTTGCGGACTAAAGTCGGTGATGGAATTATCTTCTATGTATTTTTCAATTGAGTTGTAGAAAGGACGGGGCATTTGGCCTTTGGCTAGCGCTAGCGTGATTGAAATAACAAAATAGCGGCCTTTGTCAGTGGTATTTAGAATGCTTTTGCGATAAGAAAATTGTAAGTCGGAGTGGGAAAGGGTACAGAATGAATTAGTTTTGGTGTCATAAGCATAAAGTTCGGTGAGAGTATCGGCGACTTCTTGGCCGTATGCGCCGATGTTTTGGACTGGGGCAGCAGAGGCGAGACCCGGAATCTTGCTGAGGGCTTCGATGCCGGTAAGGCCTTTGTTGACAGTGTATTGGACGACGTCGTCCCAGATTTCGCCGCCCATGACTTTGATTGTTGTTTTGAGCGGGTCCTGTTGGACTTCATCTTCCCCCGTTCGGTTCTCGTGGGGGGCCTCCTCTAGGTCCGTCACTCGCTCATGTAACATGCTTGTCACCGCTTGTTTATGCAGTAATTCTTGAATTCCGCGCATGTGGTTGATGATGATGACGCCATCAAAACCCTCGTCACGACCGATGGTGTTGGCGCCACCGCCGAGAATGAAAGTGGGAAGGTTACGAGATTGAGCAAAAGCGAAAGCTTCAGGGACTTCTTCGGGAGATTCAGCTTCAATTACATATCGAGCTGGACCGCCAAGGCGCATGGTGGTAAGAGTGGATATCAAAATGTTTTCTTTAATCTTCATATCTTATATTATATCATGAATGTGTGCTCTGAATGGTGTTGTCTAATTTCAATCAATAGTTTTAGGTGGTTGTTATGAGAAAATATCCTCAAGCGTATTCAATAGGTTGTAATTATTTTGTTTGTATGCTACATAGGTGGCTAGAAAGTAGGGCTGGTGAAGTTTAAATAACGTGATTAGGAGAAAGGAAGGGTTATGGACGAGCGAGAACTTGATTATGTCATTATTAAACTCAAAAAAATCTCTTCGACCGAAAGTCGAAGAGAAATCTTAAACCTTGAATTGATTCAATCATACACAAGTGTAAAAGTCAACTCTACTTTCTGTTTTAATAATATATTATAATATAGTAAAGGAAAGGTAATACTATGACTAAAAAAGATGCGGTGGAGAAAAAAATTACTAAGGCTGAATCGGGAACCGAAAAAGCTTCTGATGGTAAGAGCGAGGCGTTGAAGCTCGCGATTGCTCAGATTACAAAGCAATTTGGCGACGGTTCAATCATGAAACTTGGTGAGACTCCGAAGATGGATGTGGAACTTTTGCCCTCTGGGTCGCTATCTCTTGACCTTGCACTAGGCGGTGGTTGGCCAAAGGGTAGAATCATTGAAATCTATGGACCAGAATCTTCTGGTAAGACAACCCTAGCTTTACATGCAATTGCGGAAATTCAGAAGCAGGGTGGCCAGGCGGCGTTTATCGATGCAGAGCATGCGCTTGATCCAGCTTATGCAAAGAAGATTGGTGTGGATACGGCGAATTTGTTGATTTCGCAGCCGGATAATGGTGAACAAGCGCTAGAGATTTGTGAAACTTTGGTGAGGTCTAATGCGGTGGATCTTATTGTGGTAGACTCGGTGGCGGCTTTAGTGCCACAGGCCGAAATTGATGGTGATATGGGTGAGGCACAGATGGGTCTTCAGGCGAGACTAATGTCGCAGGCTATGCGTAAACTAACCGGTATTATTTCAAAATCTCGCGCAACGGTCATCTTTATTAATCAGATTCGCATGAAGATTGGTGTGATGTTTGGTAATCCAGAAACGACGACCGGCGGTAACGCTTTAAAATTCTATGCATCGGTGCGTGTAGACATTCGGAGAATCGGGCAGATTAAGGATGGCGATAATATTGCTGGTAATCGTACTAAGATTAAGGTAGTAAAGAATAAAATTGCGGCACCATTTAGGACGGCTGAATTTGATATTATGTATAACGAAGGAATTTCGAAATCTGGTGACGTGATTGATCTTGGTGTGCAATACGGTGTACTGGACAAAGCTGGCGCGTTTATTAAATATAATGGTGAGACCTTAGGGCAGGGTCGTGAAGCTGTGAAAAAACTATTCCGTGAAAAGCCGGAGTTGATGGCGGAAATCGAAGCCAAGGTACGCGAAAAGGCAGCAGACGATGCATCATGATGAACTTTGGCAGACTTATTACCCAAACGGTGAACCGATTCCTGGAAAGGGGTGGAATTCGGCTTTAGATAATCCAGAAAAGACTGGTGCGAATGAAATTGTGGGGGTGGCAGTGGTGTTCTTGTATCGACACAATAAAGATGGAGCGTTGGAATTTTTATGGCAGAAGCGAGCCGAGACTGTCGACCGGTCGCCAGGATACTATGATTTGTCGGCAGGTGGACATATCAATCTGGGCGAGACGATAGTTGAGGGTGCGATACGTGAAGCGCGAGAGGAAATCGGGTTGACAATTAAGCCTTCTGATTTACAATTTGCTTTTACTAAACCTTTTAATAAACAACGGTTTGCGTGGGTGTTTATGGTGGACTGGACAGGAAAACCGGAAAAATTTCATTTTAACGACAAGGAAGTGTCGGAGGTAAAGTGGGTACCGTATAATGAATTGAAGGATTTTTGGAAACATTATGCGAAACCGCCACTGGCTAAGGATGAGATTACGCTTATTAATCTAGATGATTGGTTGATAATGCACGGGGTAATTTGATGGAGATTTACAGGCTTAAAGACGAGATACCAGAAGAACGAAGTGCGCCTAAAAAGTCAGGTTATCAGCTGAATCGGAGAAATGATAATAGTTGCGGTGATACACTAAAAATCACAGGTTTAAAGCAGGGCTTAAAAAATCCGGAGCGTGTAAATGTTTATGTAAATGGTAAATTTGCTTTTTCACTTGATGTCTCTCAGGTAGTAGAACTAGGCGTGAAGGTTGGACGCGTAATTAATAAAAGCGAACTAGAGCAATTTAAGAATGAATCGGAATTTGGAAAGTTGTATCAGCGAGCGTTGGAGTGGGTACTACTCAGGTTGCGAAGCGAAAGAGAATTATATGATTACCTCAGAAAGAAAACTTATGAGAAACGGCTGAAGCAAGGATATATTGAAGATATAATCCTGAAGTTAAAAAACAAAGGCTACGTAGATGATCGCAAGTTTGCAAAATATTACGTGGAGAATCGATTTGTGAAAAAGGGAATTTCACAAAAAAGATTGAGAATGGAGTTAATGAAGAAAGGTATTTGCGCTTCGATAGTGGACGAAGTGCTAAATGGACGTAATGACGAAGATGAAATACGTAAAATTATTGCAAAGAAGCGAAACAAATATGATGACGAAAAATTGATGGCGTATTTGTGTCGGCAAGGGTTTTCATATGAATTAGTAAGAGAAGTCGCGTCAAAGGAATTAGGCGATGAGCCTTCGATGTGATGGACTTGGTTTTAGATAAGTGAACTTGGCGTTTATGTGGGGCTATGAGTATTAGTTGTCGTTAGTCTTAGATGGATTATAATCTGGCTCTTTTTTGCGGAATGGGTTAACGAAGTTTGGGATGAAGTCTTCATGTTCGGCGCGAGATTTGAGGACTTTTTCTTCGTCTTTGACGATGACCTTATAGTCGGTGATTTCAACGATTTCCTTGCGCGAGATAGTGAGTTCGGGATCGATTATGGCTTTCAAGATGGGGCGTTGGACAATGATTTGCTGAATGATGAAATCTTCGGAAGTAAGAGTGTAGTCGGTGATTTTACCTAGCTTAGTGTGTTTCTTGGTTTCGACTTTGAGGCCGATAAGATTGAAATTGAGACCTAGGATTTTGCTGATATTAACGATTTCGTCAGGGGTAGACAAATCTTCGATGCTATCTATGACCATGCCAAATTTAGAGTATTCTCGAATAAGCTTAACGTCGAGTATGTTAGCGCTCCTAATAAGTGGTCCAGTGAGCTTAAAAGCAATAATCTTTAAGGTGTTGGGATCAATAATAGGTTCAGAAATGACGCCGATTGCGGAGCTGGTCTGCAAACTTAGAATTGGTGTGCCGATAAGATTTGAGCTAGCTATAATCATGTTTTTATTATAGCATAACTGCGTTATCAATACTATAATCGCCGATTTTGGTACGACGAAGGGCGGTGAGGTAGGCGCCGGTATTTAAAGCTTTACCAATGTCTTCGGCTAGGGTGCGGATGTAGGTACCGGAACTACAGTGAACGCGAATCTTAAGCTCTGGGTAATTGTATTCTAAGATTTTGATGTTGTAAATTTCGACATCGCGAGAAGGGATCTCGAAGTCTTGACCTTTGCGGGCAAGTTTGTAGGCACGTTCACCGTTGATTTTGATGGCGGAAAACTTAGGTGGAGTTTGGGTGATTTTACCGATAAATTTTTTAATGGTAGATTCAAGAATACTTGCTTTCGGACACGCGTCGATTTCCCCTGTCGCCACAGGGGAAATCGCGCTAATTCTCGCCTTGCCAGGCTCCGAAATGTCCTTAATCAAGTATTCTTGAATCTGACTTTTATGATTATTGGTGGGGGACCCCCCAGCTCCGTTACCCGCCCATGAAGCATATTCCTGAATCTGACCTTCGGGGTCGCCGGTAGTAGAGGTGTGGCCGAGTTTTAGAGTTGCTTCGTAGACTTTATCGAGTTTTAAAAACTCATTGGATTTTTTGGTCATTTTGCCTGTCAAAATGATAAGAAGGCCGGTGGCAAAGGGGTCTAGGGTGCCGGCGTGGCCAACCTTGACTTTGTGGCCGAGCTCGGCTTTCAGTCTGCCGCGAATCTTAGCCACAACACCAAAGCTGGAAATGCCGGTGGGTTTATCGATTAAGATGATTTGGTCGTTCATTTTGATACTCTATTATTATGTGTGTTATTATACCACGATATTGAATGTGTTCTGATATGGTGTTGAGGTATTTTTTTGGTGGAAGCTTGTGCTATACTATTTTATAGTATATAGGAAGAAAGGGGTTAACTTATGCCAGGAACAATGGAAGAATCGGACAGTCGAATATTGAATAATGATGTGGTTTGGAATGGTGGTGAGGTGTCGAGCGATGAAGAAAAAGAACTGGAGCATCAAAGACGGATAGGAGCCTTGGTTTTAAACTTGGTGGGCTTTGGTGGCAGAAACAAGGAAATTGTAGATTCTAGTTACAATAAAGCAAGAAGAAGCGATAAAAAATTGCTAGGTAACAATAATGAACGCAGAATCTATTCCTATCTTTCACGCTTAGAAGATCTTATCGATAGAGATGGAAACTCTTTAGAGAAACGCCTCTGGCGATTATCTATCAATAGTAAACTATTAGTTGAATATGATAATATCCCGGAATCTCACTGGGAGTCTGTGAGACAAGAGTTAAGGGATAATGGTGCTGGCTCAGTTAAGCTTACTGAATCGTTAAAGCGTGAGTATTGTGAGAAGGAACGCGAGTTGCAAAGAGAATCTCTTGAGAGATGGGCGGATTATTTAGGTGATGAGCATTCTCCGTATCCTCTCTGGTTTAAGGTTTATGCTTGGGATGGTATGACGAAAATGGGTGCATATAACAAGGATAAGAGGAAATATGAAGTTAGAAATGAGACTACGGTCGCGCCTTATCCGGATCCGGATGCAGAAATTATAGCAGGAGTGTTTGAGGCAATTAATCGTTATTACGGTAACAGTCAACGCGAATTCTATACCAAAGAAGGTGAACGCAATATAAAAATGGAACAACTTGTTCAATCTGGTAGCTTCCGTAAGATTTACGAAGCTATTCAACAAAACATTGCGCCTATTATTGAACCGCCAGAGACCACAGAAGGAGTTCGTGGTGAATGGATAGAATATGGTGTCGGAGATGAGGATGAAATTGCTAGAGCGGCTAATGGGACTGGTTGGTGTATTGCGGCTCCGGCGGTTGCCAAGCACTATTTGGAATGTGGTACTTATGGTGAATCTCATGACGAAAATTATGGTAATTCAGATGGCACGAATCATTCAAAGTTTATTCTGTTTCACCTTATAGATCCGGTGTCTGATAAATTAGCTAAAAATGCTTGTGCTTCGATTAGGCTAGATCCAGATGGGAGAGTTGCAGAGATTTCTGGTTTAAGAACAGGACAAGCTCTTGATGACTCCATGGTTCCCATTGTAGAAGAAAAGGCGAAAACGCTTCCAGGTGGCGAAAAATTCTTGCTTAAGTTTGCCGATAAGAACCGTTTGATCAAACTGGACCACAAAATGAAGAATAACGAAGAGCTCACTAAAGAAGAATTGGAATTTCTCTATGAAACTGATAGGCGTATCGAAACGTTGGATACCTACAATAGTCACGACCCACGTATAACGGAATTAAGGCGGCATTATGATATAGAATATGCTTGCGATAAGGGGCTTAATGTCAATTCTCTTATTGAAAGAATGGATGGTCGTGATATTGAAGAACGTTTTGATTATCTTGTCAATCGAAAAGATATAGATGTTAATCATCTTATTAATATGATGTTTGGTTCTGATGTCGAAAAGCATCTTAATTATTTTGCTAACCGAAAGGATGTGGATATTAACCTTCTTATTGATAAGATGTATGGTCCTGATATTGAGAAGCATTTTGATTATCTAATTGAACGGAGGGGCGTAGATATTAATACTCTTGCAAAGAGGATAAAAAAACACGGAACAAAAAAACATTTGGATATTCTGAGAAAACGTGGTGCGAATATTTAGGTGGGGGGTTCTCAGATCGGGGGTTTTGTGGTATAATCATTCCATGATAACAAAAGAGAATAAAGACAAGGCTATTGCCAAGGTTGCCC
>DFGN01000020.1 GCA_002371235.1 Candidatus Saccharibacteria bacterium UBA3749
TACTATCCCATGTACCTCCAGCAGTAGTACAATCTGATTCTGAACTATAGTAGCCTGCAGTACCATTCCAATAGAGTTCTCCTGTGTCATAGGACTCGGGGATAGTGTAGCCGGTATCATCATTAGTCCAAGTGGTGTCACTAGTTGCTTTCGTAGCAGAAGCTGGAGTCCAACTAGCAGTGCTATAGCTTGTACCATTCCAGCCAAGGTCAGTAGTGGTGTTATTATATATGACACTGCCGTCTGTTTTAATGTCGTGATCTAGGTTTTGTGTCATCCATAGATTGCCGTCTTTTAGTTTAGCCACACAGTAGGTTTTATCATCACGTTTATCGGCTAAGTAATATTGTGAGTCTTCAGTCATATTGTTTAGTATAGTGGCTTTATTAGAGCTATTTAGGTCTTGCATATACTCAAGACCTGGGACGGGCGTAGTACAGGATGTGGGTGGAGTAAGCTGAGACGGAGCAGCAGATGATGGATGGACTAGCGTATAGATAACTTGCCCTGTATACGTATCCGCCGGTTGAGTCTTGCTGATATATGCGGCATAAGTAGTAGTAAGCTTAACTCCACCAGTAGTTTCAGTCATATCGGTACCAGAGTTCTTGTGAGCAACTTTGGTGTATTCGTTTGGAACTACGTGATATTGTGAGAATGGAGCCTGAGTTGCACCAGATTCTGCTTGGCTAGGAAGTGATACATTGGGAGCAGAATCAATGGTGAAGGCATTGTCAGTTGTAGTATCTCCACTATCCTGAGTCATAGTGAGTTTCATCGCCCAGTTAGATACGTCTGGATTACCGGCAGTAGTAGCGATACCGGATTCTATTACGGCATTACCACTAGCACTAGTTCCTACTAGTTTATTACTATTTGTTCCCCCCACTTCATTTCCTGTGTATCCTGCAGCGTAAATAGCGAATCCTTCATTATCATTACAGAATGCATGGAGTGTAGTAGAACCAATGTCTGGTGTATAGGTACCATTATTAATATTAGTATTATGACTATCCATACCAGTACCGGACATAGTACAGGAGACTGGGACGGTGATGCTGATTTGATCTACAACGGAAGGGTTATCTGCAGATACATGAGGAGAAGCAAGAGCTACTCCACTTGATATTGTTACAGTTAATAATAAAGCGAGATTTTTAGACATATGTATACCTTTCATGCTTATGATTGTATGGTGTTTTTGTATACTTGTCAAGAAAATAGTATTATGCAATTTCTTCAATCGTATCGGACGTCTCGATAATCGCATTTGCGATAAACATCTCAAGCGGGTCGGTAATTTCGCGAGTTTGGGCAAGTTCAAGATATTTATAGTAGGCAAAACGCCTTTCTTTTTTCAAGATTGGCGGCATTAGACCTAGCTTCAGTGCTAGAATAAATAACATCAAACGTCCGGTGCGACCGTTGCCATCTGAGAAAGGATGAATTCGCTCAAATTCTGCGTGAGAGCGAGCGAGAAGCTCAATCTTGTCGCCCGTTTCACTATTGACCAGATTACACCAGGCTTCTAGTAGCTCTGGGATTTTTTGGTAATTTGCTAGCGGCACAAAACTTCCCCTAATTCGCACCGAATGGATACGATAATAGCCAGCATCGGAAATAATTCCATTCATCATCCTGAGATGAGTGGCCTTGATAATCTCGGGAGTGATTTTAAAATCCGAGCCACTAGACGCTAGCTCGTCCAAAAGAAAATACAGAGCAGCCTGGTGATTAATGGCTTCACGTTGCTCTACGGCCGTGCGACTGCGCAAGGTCTTGTTACCATATATGACTGCCTCCACGTCTTCCTCGGTCATAGTACTACCTTCAGTGCCGTTGCTATGATAGGTAAGCGACGTAGTGAGGTGCTCCAACAAGGATTTGTCGGCTATGAGTTTTTTTGCGGTATATTTCTTGGCGGTAGCGCGTTTTTTTAATTCTACCAGTGCATCCATATCGCAGGCGTCTGAACCCATGATCTCTGCGTATAGAAGATTGATACGCTCTTCGGATTTAGTGCGGGGGATGGATTTGCCGTTGATCCAGCTATTCAAAGTAACAAAAGAAATGCCGAGCTTAGAGGCTAGATACTCTTGACTCCAGCCGGTAGCCGTGATGATTCTTTGTAATTTTGTGCTATACTTTTCCATAACCATATTATAGCAAGCTTTATAAACTTTGGCAAGGTTTATAAAGTTTGGGTCTTCGTGGCGGCTGTGGGGATTGGGATAGTTCTCGTCGTGATAAATCTAGATTGGCCCAAAACTCTCATTACGGCGCCAAGGTGAAGGCTTTGCCGTTGGGTGGTATGGCGTAGATAGATGTGGTATTGCCATAAAGTGCGCTAGTGGTGTTGGCAATATTGTTGCCATTGGTTCGCGGGATGGTTACTGACCAAGTAGAAGCACGGTAGTAGCCGGCACGATCAAACATGTTAGACATACTGGTCACACTAGAAGTATCCCAGCCAGAAAGGTCTAGCGAAAAAGTAAAAGCGTTGTAGCCGGCACTAGCAAACATGTTAGACATACTGGTCACACTAGAAGTATCCCAAGAAGAAATATCACCAATAGACCATGTGGAAGCACTGTAACCGGAATAAGCAAACATATTGGTCATATTAGTCACACTAGAAGTATCCCAAGATGATAGGTCTAGCGAGAAGGTGGAGGCGCTATAACCTGCGCCATAGAACAGATTAACCATAAGAGTCACGCTAGAAGTATCCCAAGAGGATAGGTCTAGCGAGAAGGTGGAGGCGCTATAACCTGCGTCATAGAACATGCTATACATATTAACTACACCAGAAGTATCCCAGTCGGAAATCGCTGGCGCAGCAGAAAGAGATTGCAAATAGCCGAACATATATGACGAGTCTGGATTAAGCACTGGAGTAGAATTACCATAGTAAACGTACATGATACCAGCGTCATTGGTATTATTAAAGAAGATATAAACAGGTTTATCGGAAGTAGAAAGCGAGATAGTGTTAGCTTCGGTTGGCTCAAAGTTAGCTGGGAGAGAATCAGCAACTTGGATGGATTTGATGAGATAATCAGAACTATAGTAGTTTTTGGTTGTTCCTGCGGCGAGAGACTTCATCTTGACATTAACGTTTTGACCTGTATCAAGGAAGGCAGGAATGATTGGAACTGGGTGGCTAGCTGGATGAACTAGAGTATAGATAACTTGTCCAGAGTATGTATCCGCCGGTTGAGTTTTGCTGATATAAGCGGCATAAGTAGTAGTAAGCTTAACTCCACCAGTAGTTTCAGTCATGTCAGTACCTGAGTTCTTATGAGCCACTTTGACGTATTCATTTGGAACTACGTGATAAGCTGAGAAAGGAGCCTGAGTAGCACCTGATTCTGCTTGACTTGGAAGAGCCTCGTTAGGAGCAGAATCAATGGTGAAGACATTATCGGTTGAAGTATCTCCACTATCCTGAGTCATAGCAAGTTTCATAGCCCAGTTAGATATATCTGGATTACCAGCAGTTGTAGCTATACCTGATTCTATAGTTGCATTACCACTGGCAGCTGTTCCTACTAGTTTATTACTATTTGCTCCTCCTACTTCATTTCCCGTATATCCTGCTGCATATATAGCGA
>DFGN01000010.1:0-1970 GCA_002371235.1 Candidatus Saccharibacteria bacterium UBA3749
ACTGCTGGAGGTACATGGGATAGTACTAATAACCATTGTAACCAAATCTCCTCCACTGGTGACTCTCACTATCACCTAGGTAACTACTACAACTGGACTGCAGCTGTTGCCATGAACGATAGTAGCAGCTACACTACGGATAACCAAGACGTAAACCAATCCATCTGCCCAGCTGGCTGGACTCTACCTAAGGGCGGTAATAACACATCGAATGGCTCCTTCCAATACTTATTTGAACAATATGGCTGGGATAGCGATTCTTACATGATGGAAAACCCAAACATCTGGAACACGGCTATTAAACTTCCTCTCTCCGGCTACTGGTACGGTTCGCTGGACAACGTTGGCCTCCTCGGCTACTTCTGGTCGTCCGTTGTCGGCAGCTCGGACGACGCGTACTACGCCGACGCCTACTTTGACGGCGGCGTCAACCCTGACAGCAACGACTATCGTAACGATGGTAATCTAGTACGTTGTGTGGCGCGGTAGGTGCGGATGGTTTCTTGTTTCTATTTTCGTCTGGTTTCCGCTTCCCGCCTTTCCTAGAACCCCCTAAAGAATAATACGCCCCCGTTCCTAAAGAGCCTAGCGATCCGGAACAGGAGGCGCGGAATTGATAAACTACAACATGCTGTTTCGCCAAGAAAAAAGTGGCGGTTTTGCCAAGTTTTATAGCGCGGAAATGCCAAGTTTTATTGCGAGATATTGTCAAGTTTATGTGGATAGTCATCATCTTGCGGGGCAGTTTATTCTGACTGGTTCTAGTTACGCCGCGTAGGGAAAGACCTCGTCATTCTGGTGCTGGAAGGATTGCTATAATTACAATGCGCCCGATGTCGCTATATGAATCTGGCGATAGTAGCGGCGAAGTATCTTTAAAGATGTTATTTGATGAGGAATATGATGTGTCTGGCTCTTCGGACTTAAAACTGGAGGATGTGGCATATCTTTGCGCAAGAGGAGGCTGGCCTGAAAGTGTAGTGAAGAAGCCTTCGAATCCAACAAGGATAGCAAGAGAATATCTAGAGGCTATTACGAATCGAGAGGGCAGTTTTGAAGAGCTGGAATATTATAGTGTTGGTAGGATGCGGGCGTTGCTACGTAGTTTGGCGAGGGGAGTTTCGGAGCCAGCACGACTTAGCACGTTGGTACGAGATATCGCGGAAGGCACTGGTGCGACCCTTAGTGACGTAACTGTTGCAAATTATATTGCTATATTGGAGAAAATTCATATTATTGACGATATAGAGGCATGGTGTCCACAACTCAGAAGCAAGACCGAGATTCGTACAGCTAAAAAACGGAACTTGGTTGATCCGTCTCTGGTTGTGGCTTCACTGTACGCATCTGAATATGATTTATTGAATGATTTTAGGAGTTTTGGGTTAATTTTTGAATCGCTTGCGCTTAGAGATCTCAAAGTTTACATCGAGGCGTTTGAGGGCGATCTGAAGTATTACAGAGATAAGAATGGCTTGGAGTGCGATGCAATAGTTCACACAGTGGATGGTAAGTGGGGCGCTGTTGAGATTAAACTAGGTGATGGTGTCGATGTCATAAATGAAGCTGCGAAAACATTATTAAAGTTCGAATCAGCAGTAAACACTGAGAAAAAGCAAAAACCGAGCTTTTTGATGGTCTTGTCTGGTACTGCAAAACTAGCTTACCGTCGCAAAGATGGGGTGTACGTGGTGCCGATTGGGTGTTTGAAGCCATAGATATTGAATTGTATTGTGTGAATGTGTGATATAATGGGCTTAAGCTAATTAAAAGGATTTCTATGGTCATACAGAATCATTATAAAACGACAACGTTAAGCCTAGGCATGTTACTTGGGTTTACTGCTGCGCTTGGTATGGTGCTGGCTAGTAGTAGAGTCTCTGCAGATAACCCTTCCGTCGTAGATGAGATAAATATCACAGTACCTATTGCTTGTACTATGTCAGGTACTGGTATGGATAGTCATAATA
>DFGN01000010.1:2064-7430 GCA_002371235.1 Candidatus Saccharibacteria bacterium UBA3749
ACATTGGTTCTACTACACTCCATGCTTTCTGTAATGATAATGAAGGATTTGCTATCTATGCAGCAGGATATACAGGAAATGAAATCGGAGGAACAAATAGTAATAAACTAGTAGGAACAACAGCCAGCGGTAATGCAACTATAGAATCCGGTACTGCTACTACTGCAGGTAACCCAGACGTATCTAACTGGGCTATGAAACTTACTATGACTCAGGACTCAGGAGATACTACAACTGACAATGCCTTTACCATTGATTCTGCTCCAAATGTGGCTCTTCCTAGTGAAGCAGACCCAAGTGCCACTAGCGCGCCTTTCTCACAATACCACGTAGTCCCAAACGAATACGTTAAAGTAGCCCATAAGAACTCAGGCACTGACATGACTAATACTACTGGTGGAGTTAAACTCACTACTACCTATGCCGCATACATTAGCAAAACCCAACCCGCTGATACCTACTCCGGGCAAGTAATTTACGTTCTAGTCCATCCTGCTGATGCTGCTGCGCCAACCATTCCGAAATCTCTAGATACCGCTACTACTATGCAGGAAGTAACTTACTGTTCCGAAGACCTTCCAGAAGGACAAGTCTACACATTGACTGATGAGCGTGATAGTAACATGTATCACGTAGCAAGATTAAAAGACGGTAACTGCTGGATGCTAGATAATCTTGCTCTAGACCCAACCGACCCAACTACTGCAGCAAATATGAATGAGGACAATACCAATGCTACCAGTGCAGCTATTAACAATCTTCTTCATGGTGGTAGTACTACTACCGGCTGGTCATTTACCGCTGTAGCAGATGTAGATTCAGGCTTTAACTCCTACACTGCGCCTATGATTAATAACGCTAGCAAAGATACCCTAGTCACATCCTACGGTCCTGCCTCTTCTAACGGCCAGGCTAAAGTAGGTATCTACTACAACTTCTGTGCCGCTAGTGCTAGTACCTATTGTTATACGGAGTTTCAAGGCGTAGATGTACCAGATACTATCATTGATGCTCCGCAGGACATCTGTCCAGCTAACTGGCGAATGCCTACTGGAGGTGATACGGGAGAATACTTCAAGCTAGCTCAGAGGTATGGTAGCGATACAACCAATACTAATAGCCTACAATATAATCTATCTACGCCTCTGTCGGGCGGCTACTACTACTACAGTAATGCTGCGAGCGGTCAGGGTAGCAACGGCTTCTGGTGGTCATCTACGCAGCTTGATTACCGTAACATGTATACTTTGTTTCTAGGTTCTACGTTTGTAGATCCAGCATTCAGTTTTGTAGAAGATGGCGACGATCAACGGCAACTCGGTTATGCTATGCGGTGCTTGATGGCTGATTAGGCCAGTTGCTTTGCAGGTTGTCCTTCTCTAGAGCCCCAAAGGAATAATGCGCCCCGTTCCTAAAGAGCCTAGCGATCCGGAACAGGCGGCGCGGAATGAGCCAAAGCACTCCAGAAATAACCTCTCCTACAAACATCTTCAGCGCGATCCATATAAACATGGTATAATATATAAATATGAAATATAGAGCAGGGAGTCGCCGCAAGGCCATTGAATACGAAAAATCAATCACCGAATGGTGGAAAAAGAATAAAACCTTCGAAAAATCGGTCGAAAACCGACCTATCGATAAATCATACGTTTTTTATGATGGCCCCCCATTCATTACCGGCAACCCTCACCATGGTACGCTGCTGAGCTCCATCGTGAAGGATGCTGTGCCGCGCTATTGGACCATGAATGGTTATCGTGTTGAACGTCGCTGGGGTTGGGACTGCCACGGCCTCCCCGCTGAGAACTTCGTCGAGAAACAGCTCGGCATTACTGACAGAAGAGACATCGGTACTAAATGGTCCCTCGAGGACTACATCACCAAAGCCCGCGAATCCATGGTCGCAAACTCTGAAACCTGGCGCGCTACCATCGATCGCGTCGGTCGCTGGGTTGATTTCGACAATTGTTACCGCACCATGAATAAAGACTTCATGGAATCCGTCTGGTGGGCTTTTAAAAAGCTCTACGAAGCCGGCAAGATTTACGAAGGCCGCAAAGTTCTTATGTATGATACGAAATTCGCCACCCCAGTCAGCAAAGCCGAAGTCACCATGGATAACGATGCCTATCAGGTCGTCACCGACCCCTCCGCCTACGTCAAGTTCAAGCTGACGGACGCACCTATTCCTGAATCCGCGTATATGCTTGCTTGGACCACCACCCCCTGGACCCTGATGGCTAACCGTGCTCTTGCCGTTAGCAAATCTCTGGACTATGGTATTTATAACATAAATGGCGAGAATCTCATCGCCGCTTCTAAACTAGCCACCAAACTTTTCGGCAACGACATTAAGCCAGTCCAAACTCTTAAAGGGAGCGAACTTAAGGGGCTACATTACGAATCTCTTGACGGTACAATTTGCCAGGTATTTACGGCCGATTTCGTCGGCGACGAAGAGGGTACTGGTATTGTGCATATTGCTCCAGCTTATGGCGAAGACGACTATAATCTTTATCAAGCCAACGAAGACGTCATGGAGTTTGTAGATACTCTCGATGAGAACGGGTACTATCTCCCAGAATACGCCGACAAATTACATCAGCTTGGCGTACGTGACACTGATGAATACGGTATTCAGATTTGGGCCGCCAATAAGTTTATTGCTAAGGTCCTCGAAGAGAAGGGAATTGTCTACAAGATTGAGTATATTCAGCACGAATACCCCTTCAACCCACGCAGTAAGGAGCGTATTATGTATCGTGCCTTCCCGAGCTGGTTCTTCGATATCGATAGCCAGAAGCAAATGATGCTCGAAGAAAACGAACATATCAACTGGTTCCCGGCCTACCTAAAACATGGTCGCTTCGCCAAAAATATCGAAGCTGCCCCCGATTGGAATTTGAGTCGTGATCGTTTCTGGGCCACTGCCATGCCAGTCTGGAAATCTAAAGAAGGCACAGTGCTAGTAATTGGTTCTTACGATGAGCTAAAACAATACTCCGGTAAGGAGCTCGACGACTATCATCGTCCCTGGGTTGATGAGATTGAATTTGATTATAATGGCGAGCATTTCAAACGCATCGACAAGGTTCTCGACTGCTGGTTTGAATCTGGTTCGATGCCTTTCGCCCAGCTTCACTATCCGTTTGAAAACAAAGAGAAGTTCGAACGTAACTATCCAGCCGATTTTATAGTTGAATACGTTGGCCAGGTGCGCGCTTGGTTCTATTATGTTCATGCAGTAAACACCGCACTAGCCGAGATTGGCGCTTTTGGTGACGAAGCCAAAACAGGCCACAAAAATGCCTACAAAAACGTAATCACCACCGGCACATTAGCCGGCAACGATGGTCGCAAGATGAGTAAATCCCTCGGTAACTACACCGATCCAAATATCCTAATGGATCAGTATTCCGCTGACGCTCTGCGTTTCTTGCTTCTTTCTAGCCCAGTCCTTTCAGGCGAAGACTACGCTCTCCTCGATAAAGATGTCTCCGATGTCAATCGCAAACTCTCTATGATTTGGAATGTTTACGATTTCTTTACGACTTATGCTGAAGTTGAAGGCATTGATTCGGATGACTTACAAGAGCCGGGAACTACGAATCCTCTAGATATCTGGATTGTTTCCCGCATTTATCAGTTAAGGAGTGAAATCACTGCTGGTATGGAGGAATACAACCTACCGAAGGCTCTAGAAGGTGTTCTACAGTTTGTCGATGATATGAGCAACTGGTTCGTGCGCCGCTCTCGCCGTCGCTTTAGTAAAAACGATAATCAGGATGACAAACATCAGGCCTTCGCTACTCTTCATTATGTATTAATCTATCTTTCGGAATTGCTCGCTCCATTTACTCCGTTCCTAGCCGAAGAATTATATCAAAAGATGACTGGTAAAGAAGAGTCCGTGCATCTATTAGATTGGCCAAAAGCCGGAGAAACAAACCAAGAAGTTCTAGACAATATGCAAAGAACTCGCCAGATCATCACCGACGCCTTAGCTCTACGTATGCAAAAGTCCGATACTGAGGAGCAGGTCAAGATTCGCCAACCACTCTCTCGGCTGACCTATGGTGGTGACAAGCTAGATGAATTCTACGAGCAAATTATTGCCGACGAAGTCAACGTAAAATCCGTAGAGCACGCCGACACCCTCACTCTCGACAAAACTCTAACCAAAGAACTGCAAGCCGAGGGTAAAGTTCGTGAGATTATTCGTGCCGTCCAGTCCGCCAGGAAACACGCCGGATTGCGCCAGGACGACAAGATTAAGTTATCTCTGACCTGCGACCTACCGCATGGTTACACTGAGCTAATCCAATCCGAAGTTGGTGCCATCGAGGTTGTCAAAAATGGTAATTTCGCACATGATGAAATCACCAGTATTAATGGCGAAAACATCACAATCTCGTTAGAAAAGTTGTAGCATTAACCTAATCGCCATCACAAAGGATCTCCCATGATGTATGTGTGGGGGTCCTTTTTTTCGATCCGGTATGCAGTTTCGCCCCTGTAATTTGACAAAACATCATAAAATAAGCATAATCACTATTGACAAAAATAGCAAAGTGTGCTACACTTAAAACATGTTAGAACATAAAACAAAAATCTAACAACAAACAATAATAAATATAAAAAAGGAAAAACAAAAATGAGTTACGAGACATTCAAAAACGAAGCAGGATACCAGTCTAAGGGAGAAATTCCAAAAGAATTAATCAGCAAAATCGGACACGAAGCCATTCTTGCAGCCTAAAACGTCACGTAAGTTTCATAGAAAGGAATATTATTGATATGAGTACCTTAATATCAACTATAAACGAGGGAATTGCCAATGTAAAACAGATTCAATCCACATACTTCCAAATGTTTTATGAATTGCTTGTTCTTGCAATTTGCTTACTAGCCTAATCTTATAATCAAATAACCGAACACTGTGTTCGGTTATTTGATTGTTTAAACCATCAATATTTGGTTGCCAGCTTGGTATGATTTTGAATATGCGCCGAATGCTCGAGCGTTTGGTTTCGCCACAAGTGGCAATCTCTTCTCTCTGGGAGGACTACATAGTGGCTATGGGTATTCAGTGCGCCGCCTTGTCCGATAGCAGATTTAACAGTGGCCCTACTCTATCATGGTTAGCATATACCCATACTTTTAAGCTAATGTACACTTATACGCTTGAGCCCTCTTCCCAAAACTAAGAGAATATGGTAAAATAGAAACAATTAATAAAGGAATAATATGAAAAAAGCAGTCATTTTAGTCGGTGGTAAGCAATATATTGCCGCCGAAAAAGAGACCCTACGGGTGGACCTCCTCCCGGCAGGCACCAAAGAGCTCGAACTTGACGCTTTACT
>DFGN01000007.1 GCA_002371235.1 Candidatus Saccharibacteria bacterium UBA3749
TGTAATGCCATAAAGGTCTCCTTTTAAAGATATGATTGTCCAATATTCTAGTCACTATTATATCATTGCTGCTATTTTTTTTCGTTGCATTAAAATTACTCGCTGAAGGTTTAATGATAATATTTTTATAGGCACTAAAAATCGGAAAAATCTTCAAGAGAAATACCGCCATTGAATTTTGGTTTAAATACCTCTATGCGCTTTTCGATTTCTGCCTTTAAGTTAATAGCATAGCCCTCGTGGCGTTAATAATAGAAGTGGTTTTATTATCTGCGGTTTTGGTGTTTTATTGTAAAAAGTATTAATTATGAGTGGATTTGTGGGTTGGTTTACGGACGCCGGGAATGGCGAGACGGATGAAGCCGACGGCGGCAGAAATGACTTCGAATAAGGTCATGACGAAGAGGGCATAATTGCCGGTCAGAAAAGTACAGTAAGCATAATACTAAATAATGGTTTCCGGTGTTATGGCTAAGCTTAATCTCTAAACTATGGTATAATCATTTTATGAAGAAAAAATCAGATCTTTTGCTCAGATTGTCCTTGATTATTGGAGATGCAATTGCGATTATTTTGTCGTTTGCGGCAGCATATTTGATTCGGGTAAATGTTGATCCGAGGCCGTATGTTTTTGAAGCGCAGATTGCAGAATTCACGTTGGCTGTGGTTTTGGTGGTGCCGATAATGATTATAATATTGGCGGCGCTAGGCCTATATCGGAAGTCGGTGATTTTTGGGCGTTCGAAGTTTGTGGAGTGGGGGAGATTATTTATTGCGGCGGTCTTGTCGGTGGCAGCACTAATTGTGTATGACTTTTTTAAGGGGGAGAATGTGTTCCCGGTGAGAGTGATGGCAGTGACGGCGATGATACTGTGTTTTGTGTTTTTGGTGGTAGAGAGGGCGATGGTGCGTTTGATTATTAGGCAGGTGTTTCGAAATGACTTCGCAACCAGAAGAATCATTATCATTGGTAATTCTAAGAATACTGAATATTTGGCAGATTACATTGCATCGAACCCGGAGCTGGGGTATAGGTTGGTTGGGATAGTGGCGAGTAGAAGATATATTCCAGATGACTTGAAAAAGTATCAGTATTCTTCACTAAAGGAAGCACTGCGCCGTGCGAAAGTGGATGTGATTTTTCAAACAGACGAGAAATCCACGGAATATGTATATAAACAGGCAGTAAATGGGCATTTGTTGTATTATTTTGTGCCGAGCGAAACGGCGCTTTCGTCGCATTTTGGTGAAATGGAGTTAATTGGAAACACGCCTGCGGTGCTAGTGATGGCAACGCCACTTGTAGGGATGAATGCAGCGATTAAGAGGGCCTTTGATTTTTGTTTTTCACTGGTAGCTTTAATTGTGGCTTTTGTGCCAATGCTGATTGTGTGGATGTTAATTAAAATAACGGATTTGAGACACTCGGCGTTTTATGTAGATGAGAGATTAACGCAGTATAATCGGAAATTTAAGTGTTATAAGTTTCGGACCATGAAGCCAGAATATAGTGGGATGACGGCGGAGGAGGCGTTTGTAAAAATGGGTAAACCGGAGCTAATTAAGAGGTTTCGGAAGAATGGCGATTATCTTAAAAATGATCCTCGAACAACACGAGTGGGAAGAGTTTTGCGCAAACTATCAATTGATGAATTGCCGCAACTATTTAATATCTTGAAAGGCGATATTTCGTTAATTGGGCCGCGAGCGCTACTGCCGGGGGAACTACGTGAATATGGAGATAGGTCTCTGCTGCTTACAGTGAAGTCGGGACTAACTGGTTTTGCGCAGGTAAGTGGAAGGAAGGATATACCGTTTGAAGAAAGAAGAGCACTAGATATTTATTATGTGAGAAATTGGTCTTTGGCGCTAGATTTGTCGATTTTCTTCAAGACAATAGCGGTAGTCCTGAAGGGCGAAGGGGCTAAATAAGTAATGAAGGTAGCGCTAGTTTGCGATTGGCTAACTAATGTGGGCGGAGCAGAGAAAGTGCTGCTGGAGCTTCATAAGTTGTACCCAGAAGCGCCGATTTATACTTCAAAATATGACCCGAAGGGAATTGATTGGTTTAAGAAGGCGGATGTGAGAACTGGGTGGTTGCAGATTTTTCCGTCAAAAATGCGGAGGGTGCTCGGACCGCTTAGGCAGATGTATTTTTCACGACTGAACTTGTCTGAATACGATTTGATTATCTCGGTAACTGGGGCAGAAGCAAAAGCTGTGAAGTCAGGAAAGTGGCTTCACGAAAAAGGAAAGAAAAGTTTGAATCCTAAGGGTATACATATTTCTTATTGCCATGTGCCGACACAGTATTATTGGCAGATGTATGATAGCTATATTAAAAATCCTGGATTTGGGATACTGAATCCATTTGTGAGATTTTTCTTTAGATTATTTGTAAGACCACTGAGGACGGCTGATTTTCGGGCGGCACAACGACCAGAGTATTTCGTGACAATTTCGGAATATGCGAAAGATGCCATAAAGAGGTATTACGGTAGGGAAGCAAAGGTGATTCACCCACCGGTGGAGATTGAAGATTTTATATTAGGCAATAAACCTATGAAAAGTCAAGAAATGCAAGCCGGCAAGGGAAGTAATAATTCTGGCATAAGTCAAGGGTCTAAGATTGTGAAGCTGGATAATGATTCTGAGATTAGTCAAGATAATAATTATCCGCAGCTTGTGGAAAACTTTAACATTACTAGAACATATATTACTACATCTCGTCAAGTAAACTGGAAAAGAATTGATCTTGCGGTCAAAGCTTGTTTGATGACACAACGACATTTACTGGTGGTAGGCGAAGGGCCGGAACATAAAAAACTAGTGAAGATGGCGGCTGGGTCTAATCTGGTACAGTTTTTGCCGTTACAGAAGAAAAAGGATTTAGCTATATTATTAAAAGGTGCGAGGGGATATTTATTCCCTAGTCTTGAGCCATTTGGCATTGCGCCGGTGGAGGCTTTGGCGGCTGGGTGCCCGGTGATTGCTTATGGTCAGGGCGGTGCGCTAGACTATATTCGCGATGGTAAGAACGGTATTCTTTTTCCTGAGCAGTCGACTAAATCTCTTGCGGAAGCGATTTTAAGATTTGAGAAACGGAAGTTTAATGCTAAGAAAGTCTCCGAAAGTGTGAGAGGATATTCGGTAGCAAGGTTTGATAAGGAGGTGCGAGATTTTATCAATGGAAAAACTAAGTAAAAAGCTGTTTGGATATTTAGTTTTAGTTCTTCCGCTTTGTCTTTTCTTTTCGTATTATCCGGTGATTGGGCTGGGGACGAACGAGTCAATGAATTTTGAACTATCGATTCCCTTGATTTGGCTGGTGGTGTTTGATTTGGTGGGCGGGGCGAGATTAATACATGATGGAAAATTGTTTAACGGTTTATTTCGGAAATTGCCGTGGCTGCTATTCCCTATTTGGGTGACATTAACTATTATATGGTCACTAAATGTAACGAGGGGAGTGCTGACGGCAGGGATAATGTGGCTTATTTATTTGGCTGGGTATGCTATGTGGAAATATAGGAGTGAATTTAATGAGGAGTTTAAAAGAAGATTTATCAAATGGTTTATGTGGTCGACACTGTTCGTGTGCGGATGGTGTGTGTTGCAGTGCATATTGGATCTTGCTGGGGTTTCGCGAGAGTATTCGTTGATGTGTGAGGGGTGTATTTATCGGATGTTTGGATTTCCACACCCGAATGGATTTGCGATTGAGCCGCAGTTTATGGGTAATTTGCTCCTTGCGCCAGCAATATTGGCGGCTTATTTATTGTTAGTGGGCCATGGTGGCATGTTCCGTTCTAATTGTTTGTCGGCGTGTTTCTTTATTGTGACTGCGACGTTATTTTTGACGTTTTCGCGGGGGGCGATTTATGCGTTTGTTGTAGGGCTATGTTTTATGTCGGCGTTTGTGCTGGTGGCTGTTTCGAAGAAGAGACGAGGGAAACTAACGAAACGAGTACTAGCTATGTGGGGAACTGTGATCCTCTCTTTCTTATTTACATTGAATTTGCAGGGTATAATGGCGGCGGTATCGCCGACGGATGATACGTATTTTGACGGAGTGGCAAAAGTGGTCAATCAACTGACACTCGGAGTAATTGATCTAAAAGGTGATAGAGGTAATGCGCAAACTGACGATGGGACGGATGTAACTAGAGAAAAGGAATTAGAAAATGAATCTGTGGTTGTGGAAAAGGTTGTGGAAAAAGTCAAGGAGGGGACTAGGGAAGATACAGAAAAGGAAGAGGCAATATTCGATGGCTATGTGGAGGAATCGACCAATACTAGGCTAAAATTGTCAGGGGCTGCGCTTGAAGTGTGGTCGAAGAATCCTGCTAATATGATGGCTGGAGTCGGATTAGGTGGGGCTGGGCAAGCACTATATAATAATGGCCTATCATCGGCGCCGAAAGAAATAATTCAAAATGAGTATTTTTCGTTACTGCTTGAGACAGGGGCGATTGGTATTTCCCTGTTTGTATTGACAGTAGTGCTGCTAATAAGAGTAGTGTTAAGAAGTGGGCGAGGAAGTGTAATAATTCTAAGTTTGATGGTGGCGTATGGAGTATCGCTTTGCTTCTTCTCTGGGTTTGCTAATGCGCTGCAGGTTTATTTGTTAATTATAACGGCGGCGAGTTTATTCGGAAATGATCGGGCTGTGGCGCCTTGACTTGACGCGTACATTTATTGGTGTATTATATAATTAACACTAGCAGTATACATTTTTAATGTGCTAGGTAAACTTTAACAGAAGAAAGGAATCATACATATAATGAAAGTAAACATAGTCACTAACCATCATGAGGTTTCATTTTGTAACGATCATGAGGTCTCATTTTTGCCCTTTCTTCTATTTACGCTAACTAGTCTTACTATGATTTCTGGTTTAGTGTTAGCTTCTAGTATTGCCTCAGCCGATGATAATTCTACTGTAGATCAAATTAATATTACCGTCCCTATGTCCTGTACTATGTCCGGTACTGGTATGGATAGTCATAATACTAATATTAATAATGGTACCTATACGTCAGACATTGGTACTACTACTATGCATGTATTCTGTAATGATAATGAAGGATTCGCTATCTATGCAGCAGGGTATACTGGGAATGAAATAGGTGGTACTAATAGTAACAAACTAGTAGGAACATCAGCCAGTAGTAATGCAACTATAGAATCAGGTATCGCAACATCTGCTGGTAATCCAGACGTATCTAACTGGGCCATGAAACTCACTATGACTCAGGACTCAGGAGATACTACAACTGACAATGCCTTCACCATTGATTCTGCTCCTAATGTAGCACTTCCTAGTGAAGCAGAATCTGGTGCAACTCAAGCTCCATTTAGTAACTACCACGTAGTCCCAAATGAATACGTCAAAGTAGCACATAAGAACTCTGGTACCGATATGACTGCAACTACTGGTGGAGTTAAACTTACTACTACCTATGCTGCCTACATCAGTAAGACTCAACCGGCGGATACATACAGCGGACAAGTTATCTATACCCTAGTTCATCCATCATCTGCTGCACCTTCCGTACTCACTCCGCCCACATCCTGTCCTACTCCAGTCCCAGGCTTAACTTATATGCAAGACCTAAATAGCTCTAATAAAGCCACCATACTAAACAACATGACTGAAGACTCACAATATTACTTAGCCGATAAACGTGATGATAAAACCTACTGTGTAGCCAAACTAAAAGACGGTAATCTATGGATGACTCAAAACCTAGATCACGACATTAAGACGGACGGCAGTGTCATATATAATAATACCACTACTGACCTAGGCTGGAATGGCACGAGTTATGCCACTGCTAGTTGGAGTCCAGCTTCTGCTACGAAAGCAACTAGTGATACCACTTGGACTAAAAATAGCACCGGCTATACTATCCCCGAGTCCTACGACCCAGGTGAACTCTATTGGAATGGTACTGCTTCAGGCTACATCTCTTCAGAGTCAGATTGTACTACTGCTGGAGGTACATGGGGTAGCACTAATAACGTTTGTAACCTAATCTCCTCCACGGGCGACTCTCACTATCACCTAGGTAACTACTACAACTGGA
>DFGN01000022.1 GCA_002371235.1 Candidatus Saccharibacteria bacterium UBA3749
CTTGTGTCTGTTTTTTCGAACGCGCAAAGTTAGAATCTAAGATTTGCTTGACATATCAATATGGTAGTGTATCATATAATTAACACTAGCAGTATCCTTTTTAACGTGCTAGGTAAGTTTTAACAGAAGAAAGGAATCATACATATAATGAAAGTAAACATAGTCACTAACCATCATGAGGTTTCATTTTGGCCCTTTCTCCTTTCTCTTCTTAGTCTAACCACAATATCTGCTTCTATATTATTATCTACTTATGTCTCGGCTAATGGTGATTCTGCTGTGGGTCAAATTGGCATTACTGTACCTATTGCCTGCACTATGTCTGGTACCGGTATGAATTCTCATAATGCCGAGATCAATAATGGACAATATAGCTCTGCTATTGGAGAAACTATAATCAAGGCTGTCTGTAACGATAATGAAGGCTTTGCTATCTATGCAGCTGGATATACAGGAAATGAAATAGGTGGAGAGAATAGTAATAAACTAGTCGGAACAACAGCCAGTAGTAATGCAACTATAGAATCAGGTATCGCTACAGCTGCTGGTAATCCTGATATATCTAACTGGGCAATGAAACTACAAATAACACAAGACTCTGGAGATACCACAGGAACAAATGCTTTCACGATTGATTCTGCTCCCAATGTAGATCTTCCAAGTCAAGCAGAACAATCTGCAACACCAGTCTCATTCTCTGAGTACCACGTAGTCCCAAACGAATACGTTAAAGTCGCTCATAAGAACTCTGGTACCGATATGGCTGAAACTACTGGTGGAGTTAAACTAACTACTACTTATGCTGCTTATATCTCTAAGACTCAACCGGCGGATACATATAGTGGGCAGGTTATTTATACTCTGGTTCATCCAAGCAATCATGAGGCACCGATTGCTAATCCTGCTATGCTAGATACCGGAAAAACAGTTAACTCTAAATTGAAATCTCTTGCCGCTACGGTTGTAAATGGTGAAGAAACCACCATTACTCCAGAATTTGACCCAAGTGGTAACTATGATCGGGATTACGGATATGATGGATATATTAAATCCATTAGTGTCCACTTAAAAACCCCTGCCCCTGCAGATTTTAATCCCTCCGAAATGAACACTATTTCAACTACGGCATCCAAGAAACCGATCTATATCGTCTTCGATAATACTAACGATGCTGGTATTATGCATTTCTATACAGAAGGAGAAAAAATCTTCCTACCCTCTGATTCATCTTTTATGTTTTATCTCTTCGCCAATCTTTCTGAGATTTCTGGTATTTCCGATTGGGATACTTCCAACGCGACAAACATGAGCTACATGTTCTCTAACGCCGACTACTCCGCCACCACCTGGTCTATTGGCGATCTCTCTTCCTGGAATACTTCCAACGTGACAAACATGAGCTACATGTTCTATTTTGCCGGCTCCTCCGCTACCACCTTTACTTTGAATCTCTCTTCCTGGAATACTTCCAACGTGACAAACATGAGCTACATGTTCTCTGGTGCCGGCAGCTCCGCCACCACCTGGTCTATTGGCGATCTCTCTTCCTGGAATACTTCTAACGTGACAGATATGAGCGGGATGCTCTCTTGTGCCAGCTACTCTGCCACTACCTGGTCTATTGGCGATCTCTCTTCCTGGAATACTTCTAACGTGACAAACATGAGCAGAATGTTTTATTATGCCGGCAGCTCCGTCACTACCTTTACTTTGGATCTCTCTTCCTGGAATACTTCTAACGTGACAAACATGAGCTACATGTTCGCTAGCGTCGGCAGCTCCGCCACTACCTTTACTTTGAATCTCTCTTCCTGGAATACTTCTAACGTGACAAACATGAGCTACATGTTCGATTATGCCGGCCGCTTCGCCACCACCTTTACTTTGGATCTCTCCTCCTGGAATACTTCCAACGTGACAAACATGAGCTCGATGTTCTCTAACGCCGGCCGCTCCGATGCCACCTGGTCTGTAACCATCCCTCAAACAAACGGGAATAGTATTAACAATACTACTAGCCGTCTTTATGGACAAACTACCTCTAAATATGCAGCTCCTCGATCCGGCAAATCTTTCACCATCGCCCAGCCATAAAGCATTGTTAATGATATGACCAAGTATTGCTAATAATTCGTAATACTAATAATAACAACGCTTCCTTTTGGTACTATTTTAGCTTCTACTTAGACCATAGAATAGCGAAGAACCGTGCTATGTTTTGCTTGATATCTCCTGCGAATGTAACTAGTATTGCGACCCCTTGCTTTTTCTCACCTTAGTGATATAATTATACTAATATCAGCTCAACAAATGAGCCAACCCGGCATAGTGTGCCCGGAGAGCTGCATTTGTTTTAACCAAAGGAGTAATCATGAAAGATTATGAACTTACAGTTCTGTTTCATCCCGATCTCGAGATGAATCTAGATCCAGCCTTAGACAAGGTGAAGAAAATCATCACGTCTAATGGTGGCGAAATCACCAAGGAAGAGGCCGACGGTAAGAAACGTCTTGCCTACGAACTCGGTGGTCAGAATTACGCCATCTACTATTATTTTGAGCTAGCGTTGCCAGCCGAGGCCCCAGCCAAGCTGTCATCTACGCTCAATATTACCGATGAGGTATTGCGCTATCTCTTGGTTCGTGCAGACGCTCGAAGAGCAAAGCAGGAGGAACAGCAGGAGGCATCGGAAGAGGATAAATCAACCAAATCAACCGAAGAAAAAGGAGAATAATTTATGCGCGGTTTTAGTAAAGCAATTGTAGCTGGTAATATCACACGTGACCCAGAGCTTCGTACGACAGCTAATGGTTCGACCGTCTGTGGCTTCACGGTAGCAGTTAATCGTACTTATCGCGATGCCAGTGGCGAGCAGAAAGAGGACGTCTCGTTTATCGATTGTTCATCTTGGGGTAAGTTAGCCGAAATGGTCAGTCAGTACGCCAAAAAAGGTAGCGGCGTTCTCGTATCTGGTCGTCTTGACCAGCGCAGCTGGGAGGATAAAACCGATGGCAAGAAACGCTCTCGTGTCGAGATAGTCGTTGAAGATTTCAACTTTATCGGCTCATCAAGTCGCGATAATTCTTCAAGTAGCTACGATGGTGGTTCTGCATCAAACAGTCAGTCGTCAGACTCTGGTAGTGCTCCAGATGACATTCCGGACGGTGAGATTGATTTAAGTGAAGTACCATTTTAATAAACCTTAAAACGAAGGAAGGAAATAATGAAAAAACTAAAGAAAGATCCAAATCTTTATTTCGACTATCGCGACGCTAAGTCACTTGGTCGTTATATTGATAGTTATGGCCGCATTGAGCCTATCGCTAAGACTGGCCTGTCTGCCAAGCAACAACGTCAATTAGCTGTTGCAGTTAAGCGTGCACGTCATCTAGCACTGTTACCATTTATTACTAAATAAGGAGCAAAATGTACGGACCAACAGATCTAAAGAAAAACACTCTTATCACTTTAGACGGGCAGCCGTATAAGGTGGTGGAATACTCACAGAAAGTTATGGGCCGCGGTGGCTCTATCGTGAACGTCAAAGTCAAGAATCTCATCACTGGAGCCTTGCTTCCGAAGACTTTCAAAGGACAAGAAAAGATTGAACCAGCCGAAGTTACCACCAAGAAGGTGCAATATCTCTATCGTGATGATGAGAAATTCTACTTCATGGACCCAGAATCATTCGAGCAGTATGAATTATCAGCCGACATGGTTGGTGATGCTAAGGATTTTATGCGCGATGGCGACGAGATGGAGATCCAGTTTTATAATGGTACGCCTATTAATTTGGCTTTACCTAAAAACATATGGCTTGCTGTTACCTATACCGAAACTGCAGTAAAGGGTGATACCACGACTTCTGTCATGAAAGACGCTACCTTGGAAACTGGTGTAGTTATTAAAGTTCCAGCTTTCATTAAGCAGGGCGACATTGTATCGGTGGATACTGACACCTATGCCTATCGTGAGCGCAAGAAATAATACCCCGGGTGAGAAGGGGGCTCACCCACCGGTGCGGGGCTATCAAAAAATTTCGCATGCTGCGAGAGTCCTTAATTTTGATTTTCGCGGCAAAACAGTTCTCGACATCGGGTCCTCTACCGGTGGCTTTACGAAATACGCCCTAGATCATGGCGCTGTTAAAGTTATCGCCGTAGAGAAGGGAACCAATCAAATGATGTCTCCACTCCGAGATGATCCTAGAGTCGAGCTCCACGAGAAGACGGATATTTTTGATGTTAAGATAAATAATGACGTTGCTTCGTCGCAAGCAGGCAATAATACCGCCAATCATCTAAATAGTCGCGCCAAAACAATAATCTGTGTGCCAGATACAATCGTAGCCGATGTGTCATTTGTTTCTTTAACACGTGTTTTGTCCCATGCAAAATCCAGTCTTGCCGATCAGCATACGAGTTTTCTTGTGATGTTGAAGCCCCAATTTGAAGCCGACCCAAATCAATTATCAAATGGTATCGTCAAAAACGAGCGCATTAGGCGTGACATCATCAAGAAATTCGAATTCTGGCTAAAGCAGCACGGTTTTGTGATTGTTGACAAGTGCGACAATGATTTATCTGGCAAGCATGGAAACATCGAAAGGTTTTATTATCTTACCATTATATGAAAAGAGAACTAGTGATTCATGGAATATACCGACATTTTAAAGGCAATTCGTATATCGTAGAGGACGTTGCAATTGATTCGGAAACGAACGATAAGCTCGTGATATATCGAGCGCTTTACGGAGATGGCCTGCTATATGCACGACCATTAGAGATGTTTCTTGGTCCAGTAGATAGTAAAAAATATCCAGACGTGAAACAGAAATGGCGATTTGAGCTGGTTACAAATAATTCCGCTATGGCCAAATAAAAATCTCCATTCTGGTCTGAATATGCCAATGGTTCTGCTATGGTCGAAGAATAATGCTTGCATTTTCTGGCAAAATGCTTATAATTAATATTATATGAATTTATTGCATGGCGTGGGCGACTTCTTCTCACTAGACATTGGTACAAATTCGATGCGAATCGTACAGCTTTCTGGTAATCAGCAGCATGGTTGGACCTTGCAGAAGTTTGCCTATGTCCCAATCGATCAGAAGTTAACTCAAGACTCATCTGATCTCGGTAAGAAGCGTCTCGGTGAGGCAATTCTAGGTGCCGTAGAGCAAGCTGGTATTAAAACTAAGAATATTGCGTTGGGGCTTCCAGCCAGTAAGACTTTTACTTCCATCGTGGAGACAGAGACCTTACCGGAGAAGGAGCTTAAGAAATCATTCAAATATGAGATAGATAAATATGTTCCTATGGCCATGAGCGATGCCAAGGCCGACTACGTTATTTTAGGTGTCAGTCCGAATGATCCGGCTAAGACCGAAGTTCTCGTTAGTTCTGTAGCTAAGGAATACGCTGAATCCAATATGGAAATGATCGAAAAGACCGGCCTCAATATTATTGCCATGGAGCCAGAGCCTCTTGCTATGGCTCGCGCCCTCGCTATTCCAGGCGCTATGGATGCTACCATGATTGTAGATTTTGGTGAGAAATCCACTGATCTTGTTATTGTCTATAAGAATCAGCCTCGCCTCGTTCGTTCAATCCCGGGCGGATTTGGTATTTTAGTAAAGGCTGTTGCTAATGGGCTTAACGTCAGGGAAGACCAAGCCCGACAATTCATCCTTAAATTCGGTCTCGACCAAAATCAAGTCGAAGGCCAGGTTTTTGCTGTACTTAACTCCCACCTCGATAACTATGCTTCCGAGCTTGCAAAATCTGTACGTTTCTTCCAAACCAAATATATCAATGGCAAGGTTGGAGGTATAGTTCTTTCAGGCTATGGCGGCATGATTCCACTATTCCCAGAGTATATCGAATCCAAGACTGGCATCTCTTCCATGTGTGGCAATCCATGGCAACTCGTTCGCGCAACACCCGAACAACAGCGTATGCTTTCTAGTGTTGCTAGTGAGTTTGCGGTTGCAATTGGTTTATCAGAAAGGAGCAACGACTAATGGCACGTGAAATCAACCTAGTCCCAGATGTCAAAGGCGAAATGATTCGCGCACTCAAGATGCGCAATTTTATCTTTTTCCTTTGTATTGTTGTAGTTGCAGCCAGTATCGCGGTTACCGCCGTAATTGGCACTGTTATGGGTGGTCAATCTGTCATCCTCGAAAGCAAGAAACAGTCAATTGATAAGCTATCCAGCAAGCTAAAATCCTATGCAGAACTCAACGATTTCCTAACCATCAAGGACCAAGTTGGTAACATCTCATCACTGACCAGCAACAAAAAAGTCCTATCTCGAACTTTTGGTATACTATCCGCCCTAATACCGAGTGGCCCGGATATTATTACGATTTCCGAGCTAAATGTTAATTTGGGTGATTCGTCTGCAGCGGTATTATCCTTTGACGCTCAGGCAGACGCCAAGAAAGAACCATACATTGATTACAATGTTCTCGATTCATTCAAGAAAAGTATGGATTACATGCGCTATGATTATGGCGACTATGTCGACAAAAATGGTAACGTTATACCAGCTTACTGCATGATCGAATATGGCGACAATGGTGCGCTGTTTAATGATGAGCTTAATGGCATTTATGCATATTGGACCATTAATGCCGATGGATGCAATCCCAATGCCAACAACGCCGAATCAGAAACGACCACACCAAATCATTATGCATCTATTGAGGAATATAATGGAACTCCGGTTGTACGGGTCTGGCGTACCCCACAATATTCTAGTTGGTATAAAGAAGAAGCCCCGAGTAACGGTGAGCCATATATGAACCTAGCAGGCAATATCACCAATATTGAGCATTTTAGGAGCAATTGTATTACCTATAGTGGTACCATGGCTGGTCAATCCGTTAGTCCAAAATGGACCGAAACCAACGAATCCTGTAAGCTTGTTTCTGGTGGCGCATCGGGCATTAAGGTTAATGATTCTTCCAACGGCCGCAGCGCCGAGGAGGAGTTGGTATTAAGATTTTCGGCACAAATTAGCATTACTCCTGAAGCATACTTATTCAACAACCATCATTTTATCGCGCTTCCGCCATCCGGACACCACAACGTGACTGATTCGTACGTCCAAATCCAGTCAATGTTTAGTGAGCGGGCAGCGGATTGTAGTGAAGGCGATGTCGACTGTAAATCTGAAACTAACGTAAATGGAGACAAATAAATGGCCAAAGAAGTAGCAATTGGTAAACGTGCCAAAATCTCAGAAGCACAACAAAATATGATTCTGTCTGTTCTTGGTGCAGCGGTAGTTCTTGGTGCAGCGATCTCTCTAATACAGGGTTTTATTAACCAGATTTCATTTAATGCTAAGGTAATATCTGCACAAGACAAGTCGATCACTGACTATTCCAATGTCATCAAGAAAACAGGTATTTGTAGGGCACCTAAAGGCGATGTCTATACGGATGATGAAATAAAAGATTGTAATCCAGAGACTATTCGTGCAGACAGTGTTCCGGGAACGTTGAGGGCAAATGTCTTGCAGAATCTCGCCTCTAATCCTGCCCTTAACTCAGTTGCTAAGGAGAACGACGCCACGTGTATCAATCGTACTACCGGTAAAGCCTACACCTATGCCGAATTAATGAAGATGGACGACGACGCCAATAATTCTGAAGCTAAAGCAGCTGCTACACAACTTCTCAAAGCTTGTTCGGCTCTACGTATTATTCCTGATGCACTTCCTGCATTCCGTAACGAGGAAGCCCTACTGGCTAGCCTTAATAAACTATTTATCCTATCAAACTGGAACCCTGAATCCCTCAGTCCAAGTAACAACCCCAGTTCTACGGGTATCAAAGGACTAAATGCCATGTCAATCAATCTCGCCGTAGAGGCCGACGCTAGCGTTACGATGAATGTTCTTAATAATATTGAACGCTCCATTCGCGAATTCGATATTGAAAGAGCTACAATTGAATGGGGAAGCGACAACACTTTAATCCTCCAAGCCCAAGCTAGAGCGTACTACATGGATACATCATCAATCAAGGAAACCGAACTAAAACTTAAATCAGCGGAGGGCAAAAAATAATGAATAAAGATCTCGCAACTTCAGTTGGCACAGCTATAATTGGTGCTGCTATTGCATATTTTCTATGTAATATGTTACTTATTCCTATGATTGCGCCGGAACAAGAACAAACAATAAAGCAAATCGATTCTAATTTCTCGCTAGACGTTGCTACGCCAAGTCCAGAAGTATTTAACTACCGCGCAATTAATCCTACAGTTGAAGTATACGTGGGCGATTGTGATGATTTTAACGAATATGGAGAATGTATTGACGATCTCAATAATCCTGGACAGGAGAATCTATAATGGCGCTTCTTACCAAAGAAGCCGAGGAACAAATCATTAACCTTCTCTTAGCAGAAGGTTTAGCTGACAGTAATCTAGTTTATTCAATTAAGCAAGATAGTGAGATGCATGGAAAACCGGCTTTAGCTGAGCTTATAGCGCACAAGATTATTAGTGATGATATGGTGGCTCATGCTACAGCGGTGATTATTGGTGTACCATATGTCGAACTTAAGAACATTACCATCGATCAGGATATTCTCTCACGCATTCCAGCCGAAGCATCAACTCGCGTTTTTGCAGTACCTCTTGGTGAAAAGGATGGCGTTCTTAATGTCGCTATGATGGACGTCACCAACGTTCAGGCTATTGATTATTTATCGAATTTAGTTAATCAACCAATCCGTGCCTGGATGTCATCTGAGCGTGGTATCCGTGAGATGCTTGAGCAATACCACGGTGATTTTTCCGGTGTTAAGGATGCAGTTCGTGAAACTGATGCTGAGGCCGCCGCCGAAGCTCAGTCCGATGTTAAAACCATTGTCCAAGACTCGCCAATTTCAAAGGCTCTTACCACTATTCTAAGTTACGCTGCAAAGACTAAAGCTTCTGATATTCATATCGAACCACTCGAAGACTCTCTTATTATTCGCTGTCGCATTGACGGTGTGCTTCGCAAAATTATGGATCTTCCGAAGACTGTCGCACCAGCTCTTGTCTCACGCATTAAGATTCTATCTAACCTCAAAATTGACGAACACCGCACACCGCAAGATGGTCAGTTTACGGTATTAGTAGACGGTCAAGAAATCGATCTTCGTATTGCAATTTCGCCAGTCACTTGGGGCGAACAAGTTGTAATTCGTCTTCTCGATAAAACTGGTGTCAGCATGGAAATTGAGAAAATGGGTATGAGCGGCCGTGCACTTAGAACAGTTATTAACGGTATTAAAAAGCCAAATGGCATGATCCTCACGTCTGGTCCTACTGGTTCTGGTAAATCTACAACCCTCTATGCTTTAATCCAAAAGATTAAATCCGAAGAAATCAATATCGTTACCTTGGAAGATCCAGTTGAGTACAAAATGGAGGGAATCAATCAAATTCAAGTTAACGTCGACGCCGGCCTTACCTTTGCATCTGGGCTTCGATCTATTCTGCGCCAGGACCCAGATGTAGTAATGGTTGGTGAGATTCGTGATTCTGAGACTGCGAGCCTTGCCGTGCAGGCTGCACTTACTGGTCACCTAGTGTTTAGTACATTGCACACCAACTCTGCTGCTGGTATCTTACCGCGTCTTCTTGATATGGGCATCGAGCCATTCCTCCTTGCATCGACTCTCAATATCGTCATTGGCCAGCGGCTTGTGCGCCGCATCACTGAGAAACGCGAAATGTACAAATCATCCGAGATTGAGACCGAGGGAATCAACGAGTTGATAGGTGATTTATTACCAAAAACCAAAGAAGATGTAGCTGCGGTTAGTGAAGATCTGGGCTACCCTGGTTTACCAGTTAGAAACGACGATCACTATTTACTCGCAAAGGGCATGAATTCTAAAGAGACGCCAGGTGGTTACTCGGGCCGTGCTGGTTTGTATGAAACCATTGAGGTAGATGAGGATATTCAGAAGCTCATTATTTCTCACTCCACCGCTAATGAAATCATGCGTTTAGCGAAGAGTAAGGGTACAGTGACAATGCGCCAAGACGGCATGCTTAAGGTCTTGTCTGGAATTACATCAATAGAGGAAGTCAACCGCGTTGCTAGTGACCTCTCGTAACGCTTGTGCTATAATACTATCATGGAAAACAATATACAAATGAACACCTCTCCACGAATCGAAAACTTACTAGAAGAATGCGTCCGTCGAAATGCATCCGACTTACATCTTCAATATGGCTTGCCGCCAATTCTGCGTGTCGATGGTGCTTTGACGCCAATTGCTGGTATGGCTGCGATTAGTGAAGAAACCATGCGCAATCTAGTTTTTGCTACACTTGACGAAGAACAGCAACAGATTCTCCTGAAGGATAAGGAGTTTGATTATTCTTTTGCGTTTGGTGATATGGCACGTTTTCGCGTCAACGCTTTCCATGAGAGGGGCAAGCTCGCCGCAGCATTCCGTCTCATCCCAAATCAGATTAAGAATATTAATGATCTTGGCATGCCGGCTATTGTTGAGACTTTTGCCGATTTCCCACGTGGACTAGTCTTAGTTACTGGCCCGACCGGTTCTGGTAAATCGACAACTCTCGCTGCGCTCATTGACAAAATTAATCGCGAGAAATCTACTCATATTATTACTATTGAAGATCCAATCGAATTTACCCATCGTTCACAACGTTCCGTCATTGCACAACGTGAAGTTCACTATGATACCTTCAGCTTTGCTGCAGCACTGCGTTCCGTATTGCGCGAAGATCCCGACGTGGTTCTAATTGGTGAGATGCGCGACCTTGAAACTATCCAGGCGGCTATTACAATCGCAGAAACAGGCCATCTTGTTTTTGCTACTTTACATACTAATTCCGCCGCTCAATCTATCGATCGCATGATCGATGTCTTCCCATCTCATCAGCAGCCACAAGTCCGTTCACAACTTGCAAATATGCTAATGGCAGTTTGCGCCCAACGTCTCGTCCCAGCTATCGGTGGCGGTCGTGTTGTTGCGGCTGAAATTATGATTGCCAATTCTGCTATTCGCTCTCTCATTCGTGACGGTAAAACCCATCAGATCGATAATGCCATCCAAACTGGTGCTGAGCAGGGCATGCAGACCATGGATCGCACGCTCGCAAAGTTAGTGCAGACTGGCGTCATCACTTATGACTCTGCTCGCGAGTATGCTGTCGATATCAACGAACTAAACAGGCTAGTGAAGGGCTAGAATGAAGCGCTTTAATTACAAAGCTAAGGAGAAGGGCACCGGCAAATCCGTCAAGGGTAGTATTCAAGCCGAGAACGAACGCATCGCTGGACACCTCCTCATAGATCAGGGTTATATTCCTGAATCTGTCGTAGAAGAGGGTGCAGGACTCTTTGGTGGTAAGGGTCATGTTACTAATAAGGATCGGATTCTTTTCACTCGTCAGCTCTCAACCCTAATTGGTGCCGGTTTACCTCTGGCGTCTAGCCTCCGCACGGTAGTTAGCCAGACCCAGTCTAAGGCCATGAAAGTTATTGCTGAGGAAATTTTGACCAATGTTGAATCCGGCCGGACACTCTATGATTCCTTTGCCCAGTATCCTGATGTTTTTAATGGCGTCTACCTAGCTTTGATTCGCGCTGGCGAGACTTCTGGTACGCTCGACCTTGCTTTGAAGCGCTTAGCTGATCAGGAAGAAAAGGATGCCGCCATGATGAGCAAGATTAAGGGCGCTCTTGTGTATCCTGCTATTATTCTTGTAGTAATTATTGCCGTGCTTGCCTTCATGATGATCATGGTCGTCCCACAAGTTAAGGATTTGTATGAAGATATGGGCGAAGAGCTGCCGGAGCTTACTCAAATTTTAGTCGCGATTTCTGATTTCTTCGGCAACTTTTGGTGGCTTGTGCTCATTGTTGTCGTCACAATCTGTGGCGCAGTATGGTATGCCATTAAGAAAACTCCAACTGGCCGCAAAGTTATGGACAGTTTCAAAATACACGTTCCAGTCTTTGGCGCACTTTTTCGTAAGTTATACGTTTCGCGCTTTGCTCGTACCGCTGAAATGATGCTTGCTACCGGCGTACCAATGCTAGATTCCGTCAAAATTGCTATAGAAGCAGTCAGCAATACTGTCGTAGAGGATGAGTACTTCAAGTCAATCGATATTATCAAAAGTGGTAAACCACTCTCTGAATCTCTTCAGGATCGCAACTACATGCTACCGCTAGTCCCGCAAATGGCGAGCATTGGTGAGGAGTCCGGTAAGATTGATGAAATGCTTGGTAAAGCTGCCCAGGTATACGAAAATGAGCTCGACGAACAAATCAACAGCATTTCTACCATGATTGAGCCAATCCTGATGGTCATCATGGCTGGTCTGATTGGTGTTGTAGTAGGTGGTACTCTTCTTCCGATTTACTCTCTAGTGAACTCAGTTGCTGCCTAGTATTCAACTCAATTCCTTGTAGTGTTAGCCTATTGTTCTACAATAAAATAAACCGCATCAGCGGTTTATTTATTATGTACTTTAGATTTTACAAGCTGTTACAATAGACACCTGCACCTTCCAACCGATACATCACCGCAAGATTTCGCGGATTGGATGATTGTACCGTTTTACTACCTTTACAGGTGGCTTGCAACACTATAATCATTTTATTGCCATTAGGGAAAGACTGATTTTCGAGATTGGCGGCAATAGAATTAGTGCAATCACTATCAGTGGCCGCGGCACCACATTTAACGATTGTTAAATTATAGTTTCCGCCCGACGGGTCAACGAAAGTATCTTTTAGGTAGTCTCGGTAGAATCCACGCCAGGTTGTTTCATTACCAGTAGTATTTAACGCATTAGACCAGTTCACGTTCACAGTATTCAACGAAACTTCCGATGAGCCGGGTAAAGCTCCACGGTTATTCTTTTCGTAATTCTTAATTTTTTCAAGTAATATCATCACGTCATCGCGTCTCCTGGTGTCCCTCTGTGATCTCTGCAGAGCGGGTAGAGCAATAAATACCATCAAAAAGATTAAACCACCAATTGCTAGTACCAGTGACACCTCAATTACTGTAAAACCTTTTTTATAACCATAATTACCTTGAATCATAGCATAATTATAATTGCATTCTCTCAAAAACACAATAGGATTATGATAGAATAATACTATGAAAATATTATTTCTGATTTGTTCATTCTTTCTAGGTGCGTGTTTTGGCTCATTCCTTTGTTGTCAAGCCCGGCGCCTTCGCTATAGGGAAGAGCATGGCAAAGATTCTGCTAGGAAGCTTGGTTCGCGTTCAGTCTGCTTGCATTGTAAAACCAAGCTGAAATGGTATGATAATATCCCAATTCTTTCGTGGCTGGCACTGGCTGGCAAATGTCGTTCCTGCCACCACAAAATTGGTGCACTGGAATTCCTGTCCGAAGTCGGGCTGGCGTTGGCTTTTTTTGCTATCAGTACCACCATCGATATTACTACCACGAACCCCATTGCTTGGGTGACATTCACTGTGACACTAATCTTGACTTTGGTATTAGGATTTCTTGCTATCTACGATGGAGCTTATGGCGAGCTACCGATGAAGTATCTAATCATTGCTATTGTTCTAGGAGCTATTCTTACCATCATCAAACAAGCGCAGGTCGTCACGACGATTGGTTTCACGCCAAATGTTTTCATTAATCCTTTGGGCTCTGTCGGTATCCTTGGTGGTCTATATCTGCTATTGTACCTAGTGTCCAAAGGCAAATGGGTTGGCGATGGCGACTGGTTGCTTGGTGTTGCGATTGGTTTAGCTCTAAGCGATCCATGGCTAGCTCTAGGTTTGCTCTTTATTTCGAATCTCCTCGCCTGCTTTGTGATGCTGCCATTCTATATCAAAAATCGCAGTAAGAAGATTTACTTTGGCCCTTTCATGGTTATTGCTTTTGTTATTTTGGTTACATTCTCAAATTATTTTATGTCATTAATATAATTGATTACTTAGTATGTACCGTATGTTATAATAAACATAAGTTAAATAAAGGTTCATGCAGGAAAGGGTATCATACATGAAATTACTAAATAATAAAATACTACTAGGTTTACCAGCTATAACTATACTGGTATTAGCTACGATTCTAGCATCTACTTATGTCTCAGCCGATGATAACTCTACTGTAGATCAAATTAGTATTACCGTTCCAGAATCTTGTACTATGTCCGGTACTGGTATGGATAGTCATAATACTAATATTAATAATGGTACTTATACACCAGACATTGGTACTACTACTATGCATGTATTCTGTAATGATAATGAAGGTTTCGCTATATATGCAGCAGGATATA
>DFGN01000015.1 GCA_002371235.1 Candidatus Saccharibacteria bacterium UBA3749
AATAGCCGCTATACGATACCCGCGTAATAAACGAATTATATCATAATTCTCCACAAAGTGTTTAAAAATAATAAACCTTATGCTAACATATAATATATAGCAACATAAAACAAGGACATGCATGAAATCTTCACCACAACAAAATAATTTACTACCATTCTTACCCGTTATTGTATTAATAATGGTAGCGACCATATTATCATCTAATATCGTCTCAGCCGATGATAATTCTACCGTAGATCAAATTAGTATTACTGTCCCAGAATCCTGTACTATGTCCGGTACTGGTATGGATAGTCATAATACTAATATTAATAATGGTACCTATACACCAGACATTGGTACTACTACTATGCATGTATTCTGTAATGATAATGAAGGATTCGCTATATATGCAGCAGGATATACCGGAAATGAAGTAGGAGGAACAAATAGTAATAAACTAGTAGGAACAACTGCCAGTAGTAATGCAACTATAGAATCAGGTATCGCAACATCTGCTGGTAATCCAGATGTATCTAACTGGGCGATGAAACTAGCTATATCTCAGGATTCTGGTGATACTACTGGTACGAATGCTTTTGCCATTGATTCTGCTCCTAATGTAGATCTTCCAAGTGAAGCTGACTCGTCTGCCGCCCAAGCTCCATTTAGTAACTATCATGTAGTTCCAAACGAATACACCAAAGTTGCTCATAAGAACTCTGGTACCGACATGGCTGAAACTACTGGTGGAGTTAAGCTTACTACTACTTATGCAGCCTATATCAGTAAGACTCAACCGGCGGATACGTATAGTGGGCAAGTTATCTATACTCTTGTCCATCCAGCCTCTGCCCCAGCTCCAGTAGGTGCAGGGAAGGTCGGTGTGACTTACCATGCTAATGGTTCTACCTTTGCTGGTGGTGGTGCAACAAATAATGTAGTCTACGCTAATTCACCAATGTACATAGCTACTACTCCACTAATCGCCAAGACCTCCAATCTAGATAATGAAGGTAATCAAAGTGGTTCGTATCCAACTGGTACTACACTTACTCCAATCACTGCCACCGGTGCAGATAAAATGAAGGTAGTGATTCGTTATGGACTATCTAGTGGTACTTTTTTTCCAGTGATAGAAGGAGAATACAATGGTCAGGGCGAACCTGCTAGCAGTTATGAAGTGCTCCAAAGTCCAGCCGCTGGCACCGCTACCTATACCTTTAATGGTGATGTGGTTACTTTCTATATGATGGTAAATAGTGCACCTACTGCTACTGATGGGCAAGATTATGGTTACTTTGCAGAAGTCTATCCAGTCTACACTACTGAGCAAGCTGGTACTGAAGCTTCAGATGAATTTGCTGCCATCGCTGCAGATACCGGCACTTATGCTACTACCACGGATTGGTATGGCTCATGGTATGGTGACATCAATGGCGAACATTATGATTTTATGAACGAAGCCGAAGTTATCAGCTTCTTATCGGAAAACATGTCTACCCTTAGTGGTACTACTATAGATCTCTATCGTGGTCTTACCTTTACCGAAGCCTACACTAGGGCGAATAAATCACAAGATGGTGGCTATTATAAGCAGCAAGAGCTTACAAAGAGTATGTGCAATACTATTGCCATTACTCAGAACCAAACACTAAAAGATGTAAGAGATAATAATACTTATATGATTGGCAAACTAAAAGACAGTAACTGTTGGATGTTAGATAACCTAGCACTTGATCCAACTGATTCCACTACAGCACAGAATATGAATGAATCTAATACTAATGCTACAGCTGCCGCAATTAACAACCTTCTGAATGGAGGTAGTAGCACAACTGGCTGGAGTAATACTGCGGTAGCTAATGTTACGACAAACTTCGACAATAATGATAGCAATATCCAACCACGCATTAACAATGCTAGTAAAAATACTCTCGTCGCTAGCTATGGCCCAGCCTCTACTAATGGACAGGCTAAGGTAGGTATCTACTACAATTTCTGTGCCGCATCTGCTAGTACTTACTGCTATGCACAGGATGGTGGCGTTGATAAACCAGACACTATCATAGACGCTGACCAAGACATCTGTCCCGCTAACTGGAGAATGCCTACTGGTGGTGATACTGGTGAATACTTCAAGCTGGCTCAGAAATATGGTAGCGATGCAACCAATACTAACAGCCTACAATACAACCTATCTACCCCTCTGTCTGGCGGCTACAGCAGTAGCTCTGCGTTCGATCAGGGCAACTATGGCAACTGGTGGTCTTCTACCTACTACTATAGCTACGGCATGTACTTCCTGTACGTCTATCCGACTTACGTGGGCTCGAGCAGCAGCTATCGCTACAACGGACTATCTATGCGATGCTTGATATCCGAGTAGTGTAGTACTGGTGTTGCCTAGCCGTTCGTTGTTCTGTGTTTCTTAAGCGTCATCTCTTTGGAATAATGTGCTCCCGTTCCTAAAGAGCCAACGCGAGCAGGAACAGGTGGCGCGGAAAAACCATGTGGAAAAGACGTTTGTTGAGAAACAGAGACAGGCTTTGCAACAATAGTCAATCAATGCGTTGCATTGTTGGGGTCTTGCGTGAACTTTATGGTTCTTCCCAAGTTTTATGAAGTTTCCAAATCGGAACAAAACTACCGAGAATTGCATTTCTACCCTTGATTTTTTCCGTTTAAGAGAGTATAATAGGCTTATGGAATACTTGAATGTGGCAGAAACAGCAGAAAAATGGAACATTTCGGAGCGCGCCGTAAGGCGTTATTGCTCTGAGGGGCGTATTGACGGTGTCAAATTCGATAAGGGCGTTTGGTTGATTCCTATAGGCACAGAGAAACCCGTACGCGTTAATCAAAAGTCGGATGAGCTAACTCTGCTTCAGGTTTTGCGCCGCGAGGACAGACTACGAGTGAAGGGTGGCATCTATCATAAAGTCCAAGTGGAGCTTACCTACAATTCCAATCATATTGAAGGTAGTCGCCTTACCGAAGATCAGACTCGCTATATCTACGAAACTAACACGATTGGCGCCCTGAAAAAGTACCAAGGTATTCGCGTAGACGATGTTGTAGAAACGGCTAATCATTTTCGTTGTATTGATTATATTATTGAGAATGCGAATCGTAAGCTCAGTGAACGAATGATTAAAAAGCTGCATTTTATTTTGAAAAATGGTACATCAGGCTCGTTAGAGGATTGGTTTGCAGTTGGCGAGTACAAGAAGTTGCCTAACGAGGTGGGCGGACAAGAAACCACGGCGCCGGACAAAGTCGCAAACGAAATGCGGAAGTTGTTAAAAAAATACCGTGCTCGCAAGGTCTTGGACTTGCACGATTTGCTGGCTTTTCACTATGAATTTGAAAGAATCCATCCGTTCCAAGACGGCAACGGCCGAGTAGGGCGTTTGATTTTATTCAAGGAATGCCTGCGTTTAAATATCATACCATTCATCATTGACGAAGACTTAAAGCTATTTTATTACCGCGGATTAAGGGAGTGGCTCCATGAGCCTGGGTATTTGACGGAAACCTGCCGGGCTGGGCAAGACAAATTTGAAAAGAGTTTAGAATACTATCGTATTGCTCCTGGCGAGCGAGGATGATTTTTTTGTTGGAACTAAATCTATTGCCTCTTGACACCCCCCACGGGGTGGGGATAGAATAAGTATAAGTGTAATAATAAGTATAACATATATATAGAAGAAAGGTTCATACATGAATAAACATATAACACAAAGGGCTACAACTGCTTCATTAGTACTCAGTATAGCACCACTAGCTCTAACTGGTATCACTACCATCATAGGATTAATCCTTTCTTCTTCTGTTGTCTCTGCTACTAACGACAGTGTAGTAGATCAAGTTAATATCACTGTCCCAGTCTCTTGTACTCTTTCTGGTACTGGGCAGAATTCCCATAATGCTGAAATAAATAATGGTCTATATCAACCAGACATTGGTTCTACTACACTCCATGCATTCTGTAATGATAATGAAGGATTTGCTATATATGCAGCAGGATATACAGGAAATGAAGTAGGAGGAACAAATAGTGATAAATTAGTCGGAACCAGTGCTTCCGGAAATGCAGTAATAGAATCTGGTACTGCTACTACTGCAGGGAGTCCTGATATATCTAACTGGGCGATGAAGCTAGCTATATTACAAGACAGTGGAGATACTACTGGCACTAATGCCTTTGCCATTGATTCTGCTCCTAACGTAGATCTTCCTAGCGAAGCAGAACAATCTGCAACTCAAGTATCATTCTCTGAGTACCATGTAGTCCCAAATGAATACGTTAAAGTAGCTCACAAGAACTCAGCCACTGATATGACAGCAACTACGGGTGGAGTAAAACTCACTACCACCTATGCAGCTTATATCAGCAAGACTCAACCTGCTGATACCTATAGCGGGCAAGTAAAGTATACATTAGTGCATCCATCTACTGCCGATGCCCCAATAGAACCAGTCACTATAGAAGATGCCTACTCTAAAGCTGGTAAAACTAAGCTCAATGGCTATTACAAAATCCAAGACATGGATTCTACTATATGTAGCAAAGTAAATCAATATAGTGGAGATGGCATGGCGGAAGTCATAGATGTACGTGATAATAATATCTATCACATCGCCAAACTAGCTGACGATAACTGTTGGATGTTAGATAATCTAGCACTTGATCCAACAGATTCCACCACGGCTGCCAACATGAATGCATCAAACACTAATGCTACTCAGGAAGCAATTACTAACCTTCTAAATGGTGGTAGTACTACTACTGGTTGGAGTAATACTGCAGTAGCAAATGTAACAACAAACTTCGACAACGATGATAGTCACATCCAACCACGCATTAATAATGCTAGCAAAGATACTCTCGTTAGATCTTACGGCCCGGCTTCCACCAGCGGACAAGCTAAAGTAGGTATCTACTACAACTTCTGTGCCGCTAGTGCTAGTACCTACTGCTATGCAGAAGGTAGTGGCGTAGATGTACCGGATACTATCATTGACGCTCCTCAAGACATCTGCCCAGCTAATTGGAGAATGCCTACTGGTGGCGATACTGGAGAATACTCCACTTTAGCTCAAAAATACACTAATACTGCTACAGAAACCAACAGTCTCCAATATAACTTATCTACGCCCCTGTCTGGCAGGTACTACGGTAATGCCACGAGCGGTCAGGGTAGTTACGGTGGCTGGTGGTCTTCTACCTACTACGCTAACTACTACAGTATGTACAACCTGTACGTGGATCCGACTAACGCGTACCCGAACTACCTCGGCATTCGCTCCGGCGGACATTCTATGAGATGCTTGATGGCCGATTAGCCTAGTTTACGTATCGCCTGGTTGTTCTGTTATTCCACGTTTCCCATCGCCACCCTTTGGAATAAAGCACCCCCGTTTCTCATGAGCCCAAAGCGAAATGAGAAACAGGCGGGCGCGGAAAACGGCGGCGCATCCTTAGGTGGGGATGATTACTGCTGGCCATGTACTATACTAGACAATCCATAAATTGGCACATTAGTAATTTGCTGGTTTTCTTTGTAGGGCAACATGGAAACCTTAACCGCCCGCATATTTGGGTGGCTGTCCAGAAGTTTGTCTAGCGAAGGAGTGCGGAGATTTTTGCCAGATTTTACTTCAATTGGCAAAAGCTCGGTCTTATCCTGTAGAACAAAATCTATCTCAGAGGTCGAATTATCCGTCGAATAATAAAATACCTCCATCCCGCAAGCACGAAGCTCCTGAAGCACGAACTGCTCTGCCAGAGCTCCTTTAAACTCTTCAAAGGCCTCTTCGTTGTAAATAGTTTCTGGATGTAGTCCGGATTTACAACTAAGAAGTCCAATATCAACATAAAATAGCTTAAATGCTCCATAGTCTAGATACGCAGACAACGGTTGAGCGATTTTCGAAACGCGATTCACTCTTGTAATTACTCCAGCACGTATCAGCCACAGTAAGGCTGCATCGTATTCACGCGCTCGGGCACTTTCTTTAATCATACCAAACATGAATTTTTTATTCTCTTTAGCCAGTACGGAGGGAATGATGTTGAAAATCTCAATGATTTTCGGCGTCGTAAACTTGTCGGCATATTTCGAAAAATCACGTTCGTAATCGTGCAATATATCAATCTGGATATCGCGAGTATGTATCATCGATTTGTCATCTAGGTAAGCCTGCACGACTTCCGGCATTCCGCCAATCACGCAGTAGGTTTTGTATAATTCGATTAATTCGTCATGGAAGGGCTGTAATAGGTCATAGTCTCTTTGATTCAGTGCTTGCGCTAGTTTGCTCCTACCGAGCGCGATGAGAAACTCTTCAAATGAAAGGGGACCAATAGCGATGTGATTTGTCTTGCCGACGGGGAACGAATCTCCCTCGTGAATAGCGATACCGAGTAAGCTACCAGCGACAACGATATGGTACTCCGGAGCGTCTTCTTCAAAATACTTTAAAGACGTGAGGGCTCGCGGATTCTGCTGCGCCTCGTCGATAAATATCAGAGTCTTTCCGGGAATAATTTCCATAGAAAGATGTAGCGACAAGCGGGCAATAATTCTTTCTGGATCGAAAGAGCCGTCGAAAATATCGCTTGCCTGTGGGTCCTTTTCTAAGTTTACATATGCAACATTCTCGTATTCTTCCTCACCAAACTTCCTAATTAGCCAAGTCTTACCGACTTGTCTGGCGCCGTCTACCACGAGCGGCTTGCGCCGTGGGTTGGATTTCCATTTACGTAATTCTTCAATTGCCTTGCGATACATAATTATTATCCTTATTTACATCTGTATTATAGCAAAAAATCACGTTTTTTGCAAGAAAAACTGCAATTAATTCACGTTTTTCAGATAAAATTATGTGAAAAAATCACGTTTTTGGTAGTTAAATCTGTGATTTCTTCACGTTTTTTCAAAAAATGAAGGTATTGAATAAATCGTACTCATTATCTTGAACAAATTATAAAGCTTTTTGGTCAGTATCCAGTTTCCTCGGGAGCACTACTTTGCTCCCATTTTTTGTACTCCACACTCTTTTTTGCAATCCCTCTTGATATATATATATATATTACAATAAACATAATGATTATGGTAAAATAGTATATAAGAAAGGTCATCAATCATAATATGAAAACAACTCAATCAAATATCCTAAACTCTATCAACCTTATTCCATTAGGGCTAGTCTCTCTTAGCTTACTTTCTGGTGCTATTTTAGTCTCTAGTACTGTCTCCGCCGAAGACCCTTCTGTCGTAGACCAAATTAATATCACCGTCCCTATGTCCTGTACTATGTCCGGTACCGGTATGGATAGTCATAATGCTAATATTAATAATGGTACCTATACTCCAGACATTGGCAGTACTACACTCCATGCATTCTGCAATGACAATGAAGGATTCGCTATATATGCAGCAGGATATACAGGAAATGAAGTAGGAGGAACAAATAGTAATAAACTAGTAGGAACAACTGCAAGTGGTAATGCAACTATAGAATCTGGCACAGCTACATCTGCTGGTAATCCTGATATATCTAACTGGGCGATGAAACTAGCCATAACACAAGACTCTGGTGATACAACTGGTACTAATGCTTTCACGATTGATTCTGCTCCCAATGTAGCACTTCCTAGCCAAGCGGAATCCGGTGCTACTCAAGCTCCATTTAGTAACTACCACGTAGTCCCAAATGAATACACTAAAGTAGCCCACAAGAACTCTGGTACTGACATGACTGCAACTACTGGTGGAGTTAAGCTTACAACTACCTATGCCGCATATATCTCTAAGACTCAACCAGCGGATACTTACTCAGGACAAGTCATCTATACACTAGTTCATCCATCATCTGCTGCTCCAAGTACTTCCAATTGTGAATCTGGTTATATTTGCTACGATGCAAATGCAGATATAAATGAGATAGAAGGCACTATGAGTGACCAAAACCTTCGGGTTAGGGATTGGAGTAGTTGTGCCGGTACAGACAATGCTACATATTGTTACGATGCGGATAATAATAATGTAGATCCCAGCACACTTCCTTACTTAGATGGCGTATATACAGAAAATATCGCTCTCCAAGCTTCCAACTTCAAACGTGATGGCTATGGCTTTGCAGGTTGGAACGATAAAGCCGATATGTCTGGTACTAACTATGGACCTAACCAAACCATTCCAGTTACTCAAGACATGATAGACAATGGATTTACTCTCTATGCTCACTGGATAGAAAGTACTGGCAATCTCCAAGGTTGGAATGGCTGTAGTGCGTTAAATACTAACCAAGTCATAGGTCTAACCGATACTAGAGACAATAACGTCTATGCTGTATCTAAACTTGCCGATGGTAATTGTTGGATGATAGAAAACTTAAGATTAGCTGATACAGATAGCAATAACAGCCCAATCACCCTAAACTCCACTAATACCAATAACCCAGCCAGTGCCTTCACTACTCTATCTGCCACAAGTAATGAATGGTGTACAGAGTATAATAGTAAAACTTGTGTCAACCAAAACAAACTAAACACCAGCAACACTATATCCTTCACCTCCAACACTACAGGTTCCCAATATAGTGATATCTATAGCTATGGTAATTACTACAACTGGTATACCGCTACAGCTGGTACTGGTACATATAGCCAAACAAGCGGTAATGCTACAGGCGATATCTGCCCCAATGGCTGGAGTCTACCTACTGGTGGTACAGGCGGACAATATAGTAGCCTAGACTCTGCGATGGGTGGCACTGGTGACTACCAAGATACGGCAGAAGCTTCTAACAGATGGCGTACTTATCCCAACAATTTCCTCTACCCCGGCGGCTGGAGCGGCTCAGTCGCAAGCGTTCGTGGCACCAGCGGCATCTACAGGTCTCGTACCGCCTTCAGAGGCTCCGACACCTACGGCTTGTACTTCGACTCCGAGAACGTCGAGCCGGGTACCTTCAACGACTTCAAGAACGGCGGTAGCACAGTCCGCTGTCTGGCTCAGTAGCTCGCGGCTTTGGCCGTACGGTGCTTGATCTAGGCTCGTAGTCCTCTTAGCCGTCTTAGCCTTATCCCAGGCAAACGAACAGACTAAAAAAGTGCCATTTCCTCCCCGCGGTGCCAGTCGGCCTCGGAGAAGGGAATGGTATTTTTGGCGAGTTTGGCTTGGTTTGTTGAAACTGTGATATAATGGTAGGAATGGATAAGAAGAGTGTGAAGAAATACATCTATTGGGGGATATTTATTGCGTTTGTGGTGGGGTCGATTGTGACGGGAGGGCCGTTTAACTTTATCGATATGATTGTGGTGCGGCCGATTGTGAATATATTGTTTGTGATATTTAATCTGGTACATGATTTTGGGCTGGCTATTATTATATTTACGGTGATTGTGAAGCTTTGTATGTTGCCGCTGACGAAGAGGCAATTAAATCAGACGAAGTTGATGCGGAAGTTGCAGCCGGAGTTGACGGAAATTAAGAAGAATTGTAAGGGAAATAAGCAGCTTGAATCACTACAGACGATGGATTTATATAAGAGATATAATGTGAAGCCTTTTGCTTCAATGCTAACTCTTATCATACAGTTACCAATATTTATTGCGATTTTCTCGGCGATTCGGGTGATTGCAACGCCATTACCACAAGATAATTTGATGAACCGAGCATATGACATTGTGGCGTATGAGGGGTCTGAAATCCGTGTTTTGGAGGAGAAGCAAAAGGTTTATCTTGCTGATTTGACTAATACGGAGATTCCAGTTGAGGCGAAAGCGCCGTATGATTTTTATCCACAACTGTTTGGAGTAATTAATCTTAATGTGAAGGCGAGTGATGTACTTGGGGGTAGATTCTCGTGGAGCGCACTGTTTATACTAGTTTGTGCGATTTTGGCAAGCGTAGTGCAATATGTGGTAGCGAAGCAGCAGTTGCCGTCTGGCAAGTCGGAGAAGAAGACGAAGTTTAGAGATATCTTGAAGAAGGCGAAAGACGGGAAGGAAATTGATGACTCGGATATTTCGAATATCACAAGTAGTCAGATGTCGGCGATGATGCCACTAATGATGTTTCTAATTATGTTTAATTTGAATGGGGCGCTTGCGTTCTATTATTTCTTATCTAATATTATCACGGTAATTCAGCAGAAAGTGATTCTGAAGCGGATTAGTCGGGATATTGATGATATGACGGATAAGGTTGTGCTGAGGGAACTTAGAAATATAAAAGAAGCCCAGGTGGTAGAAAATAAAAAAACAGGAACAAAAATTACTCGTATCTCCGCAAAAGATATTAAAAAGAAAAGGAGATAATAAATGAATAAAGATGAATCAATTAGGTTTGCAAGTCGTTACCTGGAAGATTTGTTGAGTTTTTTTGGTATTAACGTGGCAGTGACGTCGACGATTGACGATGAGGTAATACAATTGTCGGTGCCGTCTACTTCTTTGAATTCGCTATTGATTGGACGTAATGCAGATAATTTGAGAGCTTTGCAACATATAGTGTCGATGGCGCTGGTGTCGCGAGGGGCTGAGGTAACGAGGGTGAATGTAGACGTAGCGAATTATAAGAGGCAGCGGGCAGATCGGATTGCGGAAAAGGCAGAAGGCTGGATTGCAAAGGTAAGGAAAACCGGTGAGCCGATGGAAATTAATCTTAACGCGGCAGATCGGCGAGTAGTGCATAAGTTGGCGCAGGATTATTCGGATATTGAGACACATTCGGAGGGGGAAGGTAGGGAAAGGAAGTTGATAATTAGTAAAGTGGGGGAATAGAGGCCTCTTTAAGAATTGTAGCGGTGAGTATGGGGAACTTTTTCGGCTCAAGGAGGCGAGCGTGGGGAGGAAGCGTAAATTACTTTTGAGCTATTCCTCTGCGGGGCGCCAAGGGTGCCTTGGGGAGCAGAAGTTTCTCCTCAAATTACCAGAAAGTTTCTACCTTAGTCGCACCATTCTCGGGAGGTGCTATGGCGCCTCTACCAAAGGAGGTGCTATTCCTCGAGGCTCGGAAGGGGTGAACCCTACGAACCAGCAACACAACGGACCGTGCGACCGTTATACTTATTGTAGCTATTATTGCCTGGGCTGACGCTGGTACTGTTGAAGAACAGATAGTAGGCGTCATTGCTACTGCTAGCCGAGGCTGACCAATAGTACCCGTCGTTGCCACCACTGCCCACCGAGCTGCTGCTCCAGATGCCGGAGTAAACAAAGTTATTGGGGAACATACGCCATTTGTTAGAAGCTACACTGGTACTTTGATATACACCTGTACCCCCCATTTGTTTATCTAGGTAGGAGAAACCACCTTTAGTACCACCGATATTAGTAGTTCCGGAAGTTCCAGTATCGCCGTATGGAAGTTTCCAACCAGCCGGACAGAGATCACCAGCAGTAGGTTCACTGGTGGTTCTGTTATAAGTACCATATCCGGCAGTAGCGGAATACCAGTTGTAGTAGTTGCCATAGCTATGGATAGTATTATTGAAGCTAGTATGAGCGTTAGCTGAGGTAATACTTTGGGTTTGGGATGGGGTGATGTTAGCTGTGGTATTGGTGGTATTTAATAATGATTGGTCATTACAGGCGGCAGAGTCAATAGTGCACCAGCTACTAGATGTAGCGGAGAGATAATTAGATTTAGTGGCAAGTGAAGAATCAGCATTGTAGACATTGGTGATAGGAAGAGTGGAATTATCGCTCTTGATGTTAGTATTCGTGATAGAGAGCTCTGGGGTATTGTCTAGCCTTAGGTTTTCTACCATCCAACAGTTCTCGTCGGCAAGTTTTGCGATAGTATAGACATTGCCATCTCGCTCATCAGTGAGTGCTGTGATACTATTCTTAGCTACGGCGAGCTTACCGGTAGTAGTGTCATAAGTAGTAGCAGTCATAGCCGAACAGCCAGTCCAACCTTGGAGATAGACTGAAGTACTAGATGGGTTACTTGGGTCAGTCTTCTCAGCAGGAGCCCAGATGGCATAGAGAGTAGTGATTGGTGTACCGTTATAAGCTGGGGCAGTGATGATTTCATTCGGGCCCCAGATTTTAGCGTCGTTAGTAGCGTCATTGTCAGTTAACTTATTCCAAGCATCAGAGTCTGTACTCCATCCTACGAAGCCGTAACCTGCCTTCTTAAAGTTAGAGGCGAAGAGGTCAAAGGTATCGCCTTCAGCTACGTTGGTGTGGCGTACAGACTTTAGTTCTGTTGATGAATTGGTAGAGCCCATACCAGTACTATCATTATCCGAGCCATTACCATCATATTGGACAGTGTAGATAGGTACCCAATGTGCATAGAGAGTAATACCATCACCTCCGCCAGAGCCAGCTGGGACGGTATAGGTAGTACCTACACCGTATTCGGTGTTTGTATTGTCTGAGTTATCGGCTACGGTGGACCAGCCTTTGATCTTCCAACCAGTAAGGGTCCATTTGTTATAAGCGGCGAGAGTGCCGGTTTCTGTACCGATGCTGGGGTTATTGGTAAGATCAATCTTTCGTTCGCTGGTACCGTTTGAAACGGTTGTTGTACAGCTGGTATTAGCGCTGGCATAAGTCTGACAGTTGTTTACATAGGTAATAGTGTATTGTGGGAGCCACTGGGCGTAGAGGGTGATAGTGGAGCCTGGGACTAGACTAAGGGTGGCGAGACTTGTGGTGCTGGCATTCGCGGCGGTGATGGCGGTACTGGTGCCGTCAGCGGCAGTATTCCAACCATTGAAAGCCCAGCCGGTCCTAGTAAAGCCGTTTGCTTGGGTATTAGTGGAGTTTATTTCTACGTTTTCTTGGGAGGCAGTGGTGCCTGTGACTGGGTGCTCGGTGGTTCCATTGCCGTCGTAGTTGATGGTGGCAGTGCCATTAGAGGCAACACAACGGATGTTTTTTTCGTAGTATTTATTGCCACCGTAAGTGGTGCCGTAAGAAGAGCTAACGGAAATAGAAGAAGCATTGACCCTAGAACCGTAGGCATATGTTCCGGCCGTCCTTGATGTCCAGAAATGGCTGTAGCTGGTTTGGTAGAAGGTGGCGCCATTAGTGAAGCCACCATTCGTGAGGAAGCTACTCGGAGCGGATGTGGTTGTATTAGAGGAAGTATAGGCAGCTTTGGTTTGAAGATTAGTATATTGGTCGTTGGTTGGTAAGTCCCAGTTTTTTGGACAGACGG
>DFGN01000028.1 GCA_002371235.1 Candidatus Saccharibacteria bacterium UBA3749
TGCCATTAGTAGGATAGGCTGGGGCGGAGATAGTTTCCATGGGACCGTAGATTTTATCGCCGCTAGTGACGGTGGCATTAGGATTAGTAGACCAGCCAGCGAAGCCGTAGCCTGCGCGCTTGAAGTTAGACGCAAGGAGGGTTACTGGGTCGCCTTCACCAACATTGGTTTGAGTGACGCTCTTTACTCCCGTGGTAGTATTGGTAGTACCCATACCATTGGGATTATCTGCGTTATTGCCGTCATATTGGATAGAATAAACTGGGACCCAGTGAGCGTAGAGAGTGATACCACTGCCTGCACTGGAGCCTGCTGGGACGGTATAGGTAGTACCTACGCCGTATTCGGTATTTGCATTATCCGAGTTATCGGCTACGGTGGACCAACCTTTAATCTTCCAACCAGTTAAGGTCCATTTATTATAGGCAGCGAGTGTGCGAGTTTCTGTACCGGTGCTAGGGTTATTGGTGAGGTTAATCTTCTGCTCGCTAGTACCGTCGGAGATAGTTGTTGTACAGCTGGCGTTGGCGCTGGCATAGGTCTGACAGTTATTGACGTAAGTGATAGTGTATTGCGGGATCCACTGGGCGTAGAGGGTGATAGTGGAGTCGGGAGCAAGGTTTAGCTTTGCAATTGAGGCACCAGCGGCAATGGATGTGCCGGTACCATCAGCCTTAGTATTCCAACCATTGAAGACCCAGCCGGTCCTAGTGAAGCCGTTTGCTTGGGTATTAGTGGAGTTTATTTCTACGTTTTCCTGAGTTGTAGTGGTGCCGGTGACTGGATGTTCGGTGGTACCGTTGCCATCGTAATTAATGGTAGCAGTGCCTTCGGAAACTATGCAACGTAAATTCTTCCTAAAATATCTATTACCACCCGCGGTCGTACTGGTGCCGGAAAAATTTTGAACTCTAAGGTTAGAAGTGGAAAGATACACATAGTTAGCTATCAGATAAGAATGTGGGGTAGAAGACCAATAGTGACCGTAGTCGTTGGCCCCATAGAAAGTAGCACCGTTAGTAAATCCCCCAGTAGCAAGGAAGGTGCTGGGGGCTGATGTGGTCTGATTAGAGGAAGAATAAACTGCAAAATTCATAAGATTGATATACTGAGTAATAGTTGGTAAATCCCAGTTCTTGGGACAGATAGAAGTGGTAAGGCTAGCACTAGTGGAAGTGGTATTGGCTACAGCAGCATTCCAAGTATAATATGCACCATTATCACTATTGCCACTATTATTGGTTAAGCGAACTCTAGCTTGGTTTGTAGTGGAAGTATAGGAAATAGTATCACCAGCTGGAAGAGTAAAAGTAGTGTTTTCGACTAGGTCAGTATCATCGCTGGTGAGGGTGATAGTACCATCACCGTTAGGACCATCAGTACCACTGCGACCTAGGTTGAGGTTGGTAGTCATCCAACATAGTCTATCAGCAAGTTTAGAAACTGTGTATTGTTCTGGTTGTTCTGGGTTTTCTCCGGTTGTAACTTTGCCACGATAGTCTAGAAGGGTGGCAGCAGGAGCATTCTCAGCGGTAGTAATAGGTGAATTGTAACAGACTTCTGGACTCATATCCTGCATTAGGTTATGGTCTATTTGTTTCGGGTCAGTGGGTTGGGTTGCAGGAGCTGCAGTCATATCAGCTAGAGTTGCTTGTTTCCACTGAGCATAGAGGGTAATAGTACTACCAGCATTAGTTAGGTTATTTACTGATTCTCTGTCCTTATACCAATCACCAGTGCCATCTACATTAGTATTCCAGCCCCAGAAGGTCCAGAGTTTATCAGGATTACCAGTAATAGTATTATTGTTTGCATCAGTATAGGAAGATTCTTGTGGAGCTTTAATGGAGCCTGATGAAATGAGTTTAGTGGAGGTGCCTTCTTGGATACCTTGTTCTATAGTACTGGATGGATTAGGATCATCTGGATTAGTATTTACTAATGTACCACCATTAGGATTAAAGGATACAGTATATTCAGTACATGTAGTATCCATAGTGAGATAGTAGACAATAGCACCATTAGTACCATTAGTATCATTAGCCATTCTATAAGTACCTGGAGTAATAGTACTGTCTACTTTAATACCATAGCTAATATTAAAAGTATCATTAATATCAGTACTAGGACTAGCTGTATCAACTGATGATTTTAATAATGATTCAGTAGAAGATAATGGTGAGAAGATAGTAGAACTGGTGGGAGTAGTATCTAGTGTATAACCCCATTTGTTAGTATTATTATTACTACTAAGACTAGAAGTACCATCTACTGAAGTAAAGGAGGCTGTAGAATCTAGTGTATTATTAGTACTATCATACTTATATAGGTTACTACCAGTTGGGGTAGCTATAGTGAGGTTATAACCACTTCTACAGTCTGATACTACATTAATGGATTCACTATGAATAGAAGTACCATCTCCGGCTGGAGAGACATCTAGGGTAATAGAACTAGAGGTTGAGATGGATGCAGAGTAGGCGGAGACAGAAGATGGGTTAAGGACATTAAACATACTACTAAAAACTACAGTAAGGCCTAGAATACTAGACGCTCCTGCCACATAATGCTTCCAATATGTATTTTTATGTTTCATTAAACACCTTTTTAATATATGACCTTTATCTGTCTATATATTATAGTGTTTGTGGTTAAATGTCAATAGAAAATGGTGAGAATTTTGGCAGAAAACTATATGACTTGCATTTGCGACAATTTTTGCGACATGTTTGCGACAAGCGACTTGAAGATGGGCCGCTTTACAAGGGTCGAAAGGAATTAGAATTTTGAGAAAACTTTCTTAATGAAGCTCAGCGGATTAGAGCCGGAAGATTTTTTGCCGGATTTCTTGGATTTCTTGCCGGAAATAGCTAACAATTCCTCGCTTTCGGCGGCAAGCATAGCAAGACCAATGGCGGTGGCAAATTCTGGTTTCTCTACTGCTTCAGCGACACCATCTAGTCCTTGTGGGACACCAATTTTGACGGCGGCCTCAAGCGCATCTTTTGCAAAGACATCAATGTCGCGCATTTTGGCGCCACCACCCACGAGTACGATGCCCTCGGGCAAGCGCTGATCGTAATGAGCAGCTTTCAGCTTCTTGCGAATCTCGGCAAAGATTTCGTCAAGGCGAGCCTTTACTACTTCCTCAACTTCTTTACGGTCAAAAGTACGCTCTGGATTCTTCCCTACTTTGATGGCGATGGACTTCTCGGCATTAAAGTCACCGGTGATGAAGCGAGTCTTAATTTCTTCGGCTAATTCTGGATCAATGGCTAAGACAATGGCGAGGTCGTTGGTGATATTATTGGAACCAATCGGTATCACGCCAACATACTGGAGGTCACCTTCTTCATAGATAGCAATTGATGTAGTGGCGGCGCCAAAATCAACCACAGCGACGCCATTTTCTTTCTGTTTTTCATTCAGGACGGCGCGCGCGGCTGCGACTGGGCTTGGAATAAGCCTCAGAGCCTGAACATCGGCCGTCGCCGTAGCTTTCTTGAGGTTCTCACAATTTGGTGTCAAAGCAGAAATAACATTAGCGCGGATTTCGAGACGAGCACCGGACATGCCGAGGGGATCCTTGATACCACCTTGGCCATCTAAGGCATACTCTAGCGGAACAACATCGAGTACATCGCGATTAGCGGGCACGCGACCAGAAACGGCAACTTCCTCAACACGGTCTAAATCTTCGTCATTAATCTCATGTTCTACGGTGCCAACTGCAATCATACCTTCAGCGTGGGTCGAAACCACCGTGGAACCATTAATTGATACATAAGCGCTTCGTACGTCATAACCACCCATGCGTTCTGCATCGCCGAGCATACGATCAATTGCGCCGGCGGGACCAGCGAGATTAGCTGGAACGCCCTTGCGCATGCCAGCAGACTTGCCCTCGTTATAACCAACGATGGCAATCTCACCATTCTTATTAACTGTAGCAATCACGGCACGAACATTCTCGGTGCCGACGTCGAGGCCTGTTACAAAACGCTTATCATTATCCATAGTCTTATTATAACATACTATATATTTCAAGTTCTATTTTTCTCAACGATGAAATCTCGCCAAGATAAAAAAATTACAACGGCAGGCGGATTTTGTCGAAAATTTCAGTTTCCTTCAGAATCCGTGCTAGTTGTAATTATTATATGGAAGATTCCATATGTTTCAAAAATCTAGAACTGAAATACTTAGTCTGGCATGGTTAGGACTTCGTAGCCGTCGGCAGTAACGAGAACAGTGTGTTCGCAGTGACATCCGATGGAACCGTCTTTCATACGAACGGTCCAATTGCTATCCTTGTCAATATAATTCGACGGACGGCCGAGGCAAGACATCGGCTCGATGCAAATAGTGTCACCTTCGACAAGCCTGTAGCCATGGCCCCTTTTGCCATAATTAGGTACCTCAGGTTCCTCGTGCATGGATTTGCCAATGCCATGGCCAATATAATTCTCGATGACTCCAAGGTGCCCTTTCCTCAACACCTGCTCCACGGCATGACCAATATCGCCAATATGGGCTCCTGGTTTCACCTCTGCAATTCCTTCCCACATGGAAGATTCAGTCACCTCAATCATTTTCTTGATGGCGGGACTGGCTTTTTGCCCTACGACCATAGTGAAAGCCGAATCGGTGAAATATCCTTTGTAATAAATGTCCAAATCAAACGAGACTTTGTCGCCTTCTTCTAGTGGCTCATCAGTAGGAGCACCGTGAACGAGAGCATCATTAATCGAAATACAAATGGCTCCCGGGAACTCCTCCTCGAGCATATCATAGGCCACCCCGGCGCCACGTTTCACAATTTCGGCACGCACCCAAGCATCAATTTGCTTGCCAGTCATGCCTGGTTTGACGTAGGCTTTCAAATCTCTTAAAAGGTTACCTAAAATCTTGCCGCCTTCACGCATAGCTGTAATTTTGCGATCAACATCAGCCCTCGAGGCTGTCTCGAGGTTAATAATTCCCTGCTTATTCGCCATAGCTTTTCTCGATTTCCTCTCCGTTTACGTCGTGGACTTGCTCGGTGGCATTTGGATTCATATCCTTGACTATGGCGACGAGACGCGCCGTGACTTCCTCGATAGCACCAACTCCATCTACATGCGCTATAGGGATGTTCTTAGATTCGAGCATTGGCAGAATCAAACCGATGTTCTCATCAAAAACAGCAAAACGACGATCTATAGATTCGCGCTCTTTGTCGTCATCGCGACCACGGAGAGCGAGCCGTTCGTAAAGTTCTTCTTTCGGTACATCAAGCACGATGGCGCCATTAATTTTGTCGGCCATATTCGCCACAATATACTCTGCCTGTTTCTTATCGCGTGGATAACCATCCAGAATAATATCAAATCCTTCTGCTTCAGATTTTGCAATTTGCTTGTCCATAATTTTGATGACATCCTCGTCTGGAATCAGTCCACCTCGATTAACAATCTCCTCGTAGCCACCATGCTCACGGATTGCGTCACCCACCGAAAGCCAGCGCCAACCAAAAATCTCAGACAAAGCTTTGCCTTGTGTTCCCTTGCCAGAGCCTGCTAAACCAAATAATATAATCATGTTTTCTCCTTTATTAAAATTATAGCACAAAAATCTCCCCTTTATACGGGGGAGATTTGATTACTTAAGTCCTAGTTTGATACGCTCGGTCTTCTCGGCCTTACGAGCCTCACGGATAATTGCCTTAACACGACGCTCACGCTTCGACATAGGCTTAGCGAAACGCATCTGTGACTTCTTAAGAGGCATCATACCACTCTGAAGGACTTTGCGGTTGAAGCGGCGAATGATGTTCTCGTTGGCTTCACCCTGATCTTTTCTTGTTACTTTAATAGCCATATTAAGTATTATTATAGCACAGATAGGGAGGAGTGGCAAGAGGGGAAATGACGAGTCAGTCCTTTTGCTAAAGCAAAAGGACACCGGACTGCCTTGCTCGAGATATCGGAAACAAGTTTCCGATATTTACTCGCTGCGTTGTCCGGGCGAACTTCGTTCGTGACTCGTCTAATACCAACCATCTAAATAAAAATAAAAGCCCCTCGGGCTTTAATCTTTATTTAGTGGCGGATCCGACGAGACTCGAACTCGCGACCTCTGCCGTGACAGGGCAGCGCTCTAACCAACTGAGCTACGAATCCACTGCTGTTATTATAGCGCATTCTGGCCGCGAGCGCAAGGGCCTTGTAAAGTCAAGTGGTAAAGGTGGGATTATAGCTGAGTTTTTTTAGAGAAACTTTCTTACATGCCTGGGATTCTAAATGCACTAGGATCGGCAGCCTGAGGATGGTAGACTTGATCCTGCATGGCCGGCTGAGAACCGAGCGATGTAGGAGTTGGTTCGGTGACAGGCCGAGATGGCTCAATTGGAACATTTGACTCCGCATTGGAGAAATCCGGCTCGGAAACCGTAGTTGTTTCGACGGGTGGAAGAACCGGTTCCGCCGCGAAAGAGGGTTCTACCGGAGGAAGAAATGGCTCCACTGTAGGAGATGGTTCGGTATTAGAGGAAGATGATTCATTTGATGTTAAAGGGGACAAAATTGGCTCATCCGACGAAGTGGCAAGTTTAGACTCGGATGACTCTATCGGCCCAAAATTAGAAAGAGGCGAACTAATAGATGGTGTTGGTGGCGGTGGTAAGACCTCATCGTCTGGAAGTGGCGCATAGTTAATGTCTGGAACACCATTTATCTCAGGAGCAGAAGCCGCAACCGGAGCATTAGTGGCAGCAGGATTAGTTCCCTTATCAGAATCTGCTAATAGCTCGTCTTGCTTAGCCGTGAAATCTTCTGGCGACATAGATTCGTCACTATCTATCTTGACTGGCTGGTTGGATAAATCAGGCGTGGTCTCAGTGCCAGTTTGAGCGAGGCTGGCTTCGGCAGCCTTAAGGTCTTCGAGCAAAGTAGATTCCTTCTCGGTGACTTCACCGCTGATTTCTTTGTTTTCGTCTACATTCTTTTCGTTGCCATGCTGAATGTCAAGTTTAGTTGGGTCAGTATCTCTCGGCTCGGTAGAATCACTGAGTGAACCGCCACTTATTAGCGAGTAGAGCTCATTATCAACGTCTGGAGTAATATTTTTAGAAATCAACTGTTGGTTCGCACCGGAGCGCATGAGACGAGATGATATTTGCATAGTTTCAGGAGTGGTCTGTGCGTTTGAAAAACGATTGGTCGCCGCAACGATGCCAGTGAGAAAGGCTGTGGCTTCTTCTTTACCAATCTCGATATCACTTTTGACAGAATAAAGCAGCTTTGCAATCATCTCAGAAACCGAACTAGCTCTCTTGTCGCTCCATTCAATCTCGCCGAACTTGCCAGGGTTGCCAGTGGTAATATTTATAATAATGGCGTCGTGCATAATACGGCCGTGTTCGCGGAGAGCGGAGTCTAGATCTATACCATTAGCAACATCGAGCGCTAAGACAAGATCAACATTGAAGTCGCCATACGAAAACTCCAAATCGTCCTGGGATATTCTCGAACTATAAGGCGTGATATATATTTTGACATATTCCCCATCCAGCTTGTAGCGAAGGTGGTCGGCTTTTTCTTTATTAAGAGCGATAACAAAATCTTGCAGAGCGTCAGCGGTGGGCTCAAAAGTTTCTTCGGGCTTCAAGAACTCCAGTGCGTTAGGCGTAGTACCCGAGTAGATAGCGGTGGCGCGCTTGCCAAGACGATCTAGATAAAGCGATAACCCGATTGCGGCCGCCATCTCGTCAACCGACGGATCGCTCGACAGGGCGATGAGAACATTGTGCGATTCGCTAATCTTACTGGCAACGTCAGAATAAATCTCTGGGATGGGACCGTGTTCGGATGATGCGAATAAATCTCCAGGATCATTAAACATCGGGCTAGACGAGGCAACATCGGATTGAGACTGTGTGGGCATGGTTTGCGATGGCACATTCTGCGTAGGCGTATTCTGTGTTGGGGTATCAAGCGGTGAAATATCCTGAACCGGCATATCTTGGACCGGTGATACATCTTGGATTAATGTGTCTTGTGTCGAAGCATCTTGCGAGGATGTGTCGATAGGCGAAAATGGCGGAATAGACGAGTCGGATAGACTGGATGAGCCGGCCGGGTCGGGCGAACTAGATGAATCCGATAGGCTGGATAGATTAGACGGACTAGACGAGTCAGATGGACTAGATGAATTAACGACCGGCGGCATCATGTCGTCGGGTGTGCTGGTTGATGTAGTAGATGCAGTTGTGTATGTATTGTCTTCTGGCATATTTTACCTTTATTATATGTTAGCATAAGCTATAAATATTCGCAAGGGGTTTTGACTAGATATAATGTTGTAACTGGGGTATTTACTTTTGGGGTAAAATGATGTATAATGCAAGTAAGATATTAATTTTAAATCTAAATAGGAAGTTAAATGCCGATTATTAAATCCGCCAAGAAGGCTGCAAGACAAGCTGAAAAGCGTACTGCACACAATGCAGAGATTAAGAAGGACATCAAGACTGCCGTGAAGGCTTTTAAAGCTAAGCCGACTGCGGAAGGTTTTGCTAAAGCACAGTCCGAATACGATAAAGCAGTTAAGAAGGATCTCCTAAAGAAAAACACTGCCAATCGTCGCAAAGCTAAGCTTCATGCCCTGCTCAAGGCCGCTAGCAAGAAGAAATAACTTAACAATAAGCCTTCGGGCTTATTTTTGTTGGTAGATTAAAGTGAGCGATAGATACAGTAAATGATGCAGCGATCAGTTATTGAGGATAACGCTAAGACGAAGCAAGAAGGATTCAACTAGCAGCCAAGAATCTATTTGGGTGGACTTCATCTGGAGATCGACTCTAGCTAATTCTTTCAGAACACGTTTTTCTTTAGTTCCCTGATGCTGTTCGTAATCCTTAATAGCCTGAGAAATGATGAGACCAAAGAACATAATCGGATCCTCTTCTGCTTTGAGTCCGGATAAGATTTGCACTGCTTTTGTACCATTAGTTTTAGCAACTTTATAAATATCGAAAACTTGCCGAAAATTTGGATTCTTAGACAAAGCGAAATCTTTGATTTCAACCTGGTCTTTGATGGCTTTATAGGTAGCCGAACGCTTGTCCAACTTTAACTCCTGAATAATCACTTCGTGAGGGGTGTCGGTATAGTCTGGCAGTTTCTCAAAAACTGGCTTGTTTTCGCTGAGGTCGCGAATAAGAATATGGCGCTTATTTGCAAAAAGAGTCCCACCCTTAAAGATGCTCGGCAGGTCGCTTGGCAAAAGATTTGCACCTTCAATCACCTCATAATCGGGTCCGAGTAGCTTGGCAATCTCCGTTTGAGCCTGCACGCGGTTGTCGCCGGTAAATATCCTAAGCATGCGGCTCCTTTAGCTGGCAATGTGCACAAATGTGCGTACCGCGGCCTGCAACTCTAATCTTTGCAATTTTGCGGCCACACTTGGGGCACGGCTGTCCTTCTTTACGAAAAACCTGAGCAAACTTTTCCAGGTAGTCGCCCCTGGTGCCATCGGCCTTAACATATGTCGCCATAGTGGAGCCGCCCGAGTTAATTGAATCATCCATGACCTTGCGAGCGGATTCCAAAAGAGCTGCCGCCTCGTCCGTAGTGAGTGAGCCAGACTTCCGTTCAGGGTGAATACCGGCAGCAAATAAAGACTCGTCTGCGTATATATTACCGAGTCCACAAATGACGGACTGATCTAGAATGGTTGCTTTGATACAGGATTTAGAATGCTTTTGTAGGCGAGCGTAAAACTCTTCCGTTGTTAGATCCCATGGTTCAGGAGCGAGCTTCTTAATAAAGGAGTCATTTTGAACTTGATCCGTAGGGATAACCTTAATAAAACCAAATTTGCGCTGATCATTAAAGAATAAGATGCCATTGTTTAATGTAATTACAACGCGCGTTTGTTTGTTTGGCAGGTTTGCGACAAAATTTTCGCTAGGATGACCGGCAGCATAACGTTCCTTGCCATCATAAATGAGCTGCCCAGTCATGCGTAGATGAATCATGAGAGAGACATGGTTATCTAAATCAATGATGAGGGCCTTGCCAAAACGTCTTAGGGCTACCACATGATTGCCCTCGACCCTGGCTATGTCACCTTGAAATGATTTTGCGCAAAGCACCTCAATCTTTACAACTGTTTGGTGCATAATAAATTTCGCTAAACCGCGACGAATAGTCTCAACTTCTGGTAATTCTGGCATTATTCTCCTTGTAATATTCATTATTATAGCATGACAGAGAGTATTATATAATCACAGCTGGTTTATTATCCTAGTTATTTAAAGCCAGCCAGATAGCAAATCGTAGTTTGCTAAACTGTGGAAAACTCCATATTTAGTGTGAAAATGTCCTTGACACCCACTAAATGTGGGGTTTATAATAATTTTAGGTAATGCTTATAAACAATTAAAAGTGCCGAACACAGAATACTGATTTGTGTAGTTCGTCTGCATGATTGATGCGTAGTCCATAAATATAATGGCACGTTATCAATTAATATGACAGATGCACGTCCGCCAGGTTAGTAAGCGAAATGTCAGCACACGAAAGGAAAACCATGAAGAAAATTATATATCGCAATCAAAACGAAGTTGAGAATTTCGACATGAAGAGGTTTCTGAAATCTCTGTCTCGATACGCTAAAGTCACAGAAAAGGAAGCTAAGGAAGTCTTGGCCGACTACGACCAGTACGAGACAATGCATGTTTCGTGTTTAGTTGAAGCCGGCATGAAGTTAATCGGCGCTAAAGCTGGCGACTCAGCAATGAAAGAATATTTCGACGAGCACGCTATGTGGTTTGACGAGGGCAAGTTCGAGAGACTACGCAGAATCACTGGCTACCTAGTCGGAACTCTGGATCGTTGGAATGATGCCAAGAAGGCCGAGGAAAAAGCCCGCGTAAAGCATTCTGTAAATTCATCGATTAATGACGCAGAGCGCTTGGCTGCACTTGAAGTACAAGCAATGGAGCACAATCTTGCCTACGCGCAATAAATTCAATTTGTGAATGTTTTAGGTCGAGCTAGGGTAAACCTAGCTCGACTTTTTTGTAGCGTAACGTTATCTGGGACGACCAGTGTCGGGGGCTTTCGGAACAAAAAATGGTGGCAATGTTTCGTACTCCATCTCTTCGGGTATGTCATTTTTGGTTTCGTTGGTAGATGTTTCATGCAAAATACTATCTTCATTACCTTTCGTAATGGGCGACACAACAGCATCTAAGTGCAGGCTAGCTGCTTCGCCGCGCACGTTTGATGATAATGGGATTAGAGTGATTTCGTTGGGAATATCTAGATTTAGCTCACGAAACGTGATTGAATCCTCAGATGTCGTACCAATAATCATATCGTTCAACATTACAATTACCGAAGAGGCATCTGTAATAAAACTAACCTTTGCTTCGCTGCCAGAAATAATTTCGGAAGATTGAATGGTGAGAGATGGAATAGCAAAGTTCCCTATTTCCTCCTCCACACGTGGTAGACTATCGTAGCGTTCCATGATAGTGTCCGTAAGAAAGCCTAAATCATCGGTGGTAGTAACTACCATGCCATCAGTAGCTTCGGCTAGAGACTTGTATTCTTCGACATGCTCTGGAGTAGTAACAATATAAAAATTTACCGGATCAATTCTCTTGCTCAATGACTTAACATCATAAAATGTAGTGCCATCACGATCTGGTGAATGATAACCGGCATCCGTTAGAATAACGAGGGACTTGGTGGAGCCAAGGCGCCAACTTTGACTATTCATAACATGAAGACTCGCTGAAAGTAGAGACTCTGGCTCATCTTCGCCACCATCGGCGATAATCTCCTCAAGTCCATTTTCGAATGCCTCAATAGTGCATGTTTCAAAACTGCAATGTTCAACTGGGGTATATGATTCTACCAAGTCCCGATAGTCATATAATGCCACACGTCCACCAGCATCTAGAGTTTGCTGCGCCAACCGTAAAGCCTCGGACTTATACTTATCTATATATTCAATCATTGAGCCGGTAGAATCGATTAGAAAGGCGGTATCGTGCGGAGAAGTGTACTCATTCTTGAATCCAAAAGTAGCGGCAATTTTACTAAAGATTAACTTAGAAGCATCTTCGTATAGACCATCATCTGAATAGGATATATGACTCGCTACACTAAAATGTGAACTACAAAGAATATCAAACTTGTTGCACCAAGTGCCGACTTTGCCTAAGTAGTCTGTCGTAACGTATGGTTCTCTGGCTCCCAATATACCTTTATATGCATAACAATCTGGTACATATACCCGGTATTCCGACAAGTTATCGCCTCTACAAGCAGACGGTAATAATCCTGCACCTTCTGGTAAATAGATTTTAGGGTCGCCAAAGGTTGCTGCATAAATAATGCGCTCAGGCAAAATTCGGTCGAGAGTCTTCAATACCACCATAGCACCCTGCGAATAACCAGCTAAGACGTATTTAGTATTGGCACAGGTGTCGCCAATTATAGTATTCGTCAGCTTTAGTACGCCTTTATTCATACTTTCGCCAAAGGCATAAGATTCACCTCCACCAATGTAAGCCCCGATAGTGTTTGAAAGATTTTCGATGCCAACGCCAACGGCTGGATAGTCCAAGTCCTCAAACTCGTATGACAGGTCAGATGTCTTTAGCTTTGCTTCTAATGAAGCTTTGAAACTCTGATATCCATCATTATCATAACGTGGCGCCCCCGAACCGCGAGCGAATATCACTTTCAGGTCTGGGCAACTAGCTGCGTTAGTATTATTTATTATTGTTGGCAATATTGCGTTCGATGTCGAAATGATCGTTAGCATACTCAGCCAGATGGCAATTTGACGGGTTTTTGCGAGGAAACCTGCACGTATGACATGCTTTGTCTTTAGCATGTATTATCTCCTTTTTTACGCGAATCATTTAAAAATAGAATTTATGAAAAAACAACCCTTTGTTTTCAAAAAGTATGCATAAAAGTTTTACGCAATATCGATTATGGTATTTTTGTAAATAGCCTCAATATTCTTGTGGTTTTTATGCGCTGGTTATGGTTCAATTTTCGAGAAGTTTACAGATTAAAGCAATTAAGAGCGGTTTTTCCTTGGGATTAGACTCCGCAATGAGAAGCGCGAGCGCGGTTAGAGCCCGATCGGAAATCTTAGTTTCACCATTTTTGGTTAAATGGTAGTCATTAATAGTCAGGAAAACCACAAATAGCAAAGCGCCAATGCGCTTATTCCCATCATAGAACGGATGATCCTTAATAATTAAGTACAGCAGATTGGCAGCCTTTTCGGAAATAGAGGGGTAAACATCTTTTTGGTCGAACGTCTGAATAATTGCATTAAGTGAAGATTCGAAGGCATTGCCGCGGATTTTACCAAATAGCTCATCGCCTTTAATTGAGTTCTTGAGCTCACTAATTATATTTAAGCTTTCGTCTACGGTTAGGATTTTGGTGGCTTTACGACCTTTAGTAAACGAAATATAGCCCTCGTCATATTCCTTAAGGGCTTTGAAACTTGGGCCATACTTAGTGATAACCTCCAAAATACCGCCGGCCTCATCGGCAGATAACTCTGAAGAAGCAACGAGCCTCTTAACAATGCCAAGAGCGCCTTCAATTTCGTGGAGCTTGGCAGAGTCTAGCTCTTTTAGTCTGCGTTCGTTGATAGCGACACCGTCTATGACGTAGCGATGAAGAGTCTTGGTGGCCCAAATGCGAAAATCAGTGGCTTTCTTAGAATTTACACGATACCCGATGGAAATAATGGCGTCGAGATTGTACATTTTAACCTGGTATGTCTTACCGTCCGTTGCAGTATGTGCAATTTTTGCACATACTGAATCTTCCTCTAGCTCGCCATCGCGGAATATATTACGAATATGACGCCCAATTACTGTACGGTCCACACCAAAAAGCTTGGCGAGTTGGTCCTGCGTGGTCCAAATTGTTTCTTCGTTGGCATCGACCCGAAAGACGATTTCGCCCTCGTGTACTTTATATATTTCGATTTCTTTATGCATGAGATTCCTTAAGTATGTGCACGCTACGCATACTTATTTTATCCGATAACATTAAGCATGTAAAGATCCCCCAAGCTACAATTCGCCCCAGTTGTGACCAGTGGTGACTTCGACGGCAAGCTTGATGTCTAATTCGGGGGCGACGGACTCCATTTCGCGCTTAAGAATGTCGGCGACCTCCTTCGCTTGGTCTTCATTACATTCGACAATTAGCGAATCGTGAACTTGCATGACGAGTTCTGCACCCTTTGGCAAGGCCTTGTCGACAGCGATCATAGCACGCTTCATGAGGTCAGCCTCGGTGCCTTGAATTGGCATATTCTGAGCAGCGCGCTCGGCTGCTTGGCGAATAATAAAGTTACTGGATTTAACATCGGGAGTAGGGCGACGGCGGCCGTAGTAGGTCTCTACAAAACTCTCTTCCCTGGCTTGTTTTAATATCGCATCTAGTTTGCGCTTAATTGGCGCACGAAGCTCGAAATAATTGTCAATAAATTGCTTCGCTTCAGCAATCGGCATTTTGGTAGCATCGGCTAAGCCTTTCACACTCATGCCATAGAGAATACCAAAATTGATAACCTTGGCAGCCCGGCGTTGATTCTTGGTGACGTTTTCGAATGGAACCTTGAAAGCTTCGGATGCAGTCTTGGTGTGAATATCGATACCGTGATTAAAATCGTCGATCAGAGCCTGATCGTTACTGAGAATTGCGGCAAGGCGAAGCTCAAACTGAGAGTAATCGGCAGAGACCAGAATCTTTCCCTCATCAGCAACAAACCCTTGACGGATACGTTTGCCCTCATCGGTACGAACAGGAATATTCTGGAGATTGGGATCTTTGGAGCTAAGACGACCGGTGGCGGTGACATTTTGAGTGAAGGTTGTATGAATACGACCACACTCATCCGCGAGATCTGGCATTGGAATGATATAGGTACTTAAAAGCTTGGCGGCTTCACGATATTCGATAATCTTCGCAATAATCGGATGAAAACCTTTCAGCTTGTCTAGCTCTTTGGCACCAGTAGAAAATCCACGAGTAGTCTTCTTAATTCCTTTGGTTGGCAACTGTAATTTTGTAAATAACACGTCGGACAACTGGACTGGCGAGTTAACGTTAAATGTTACGCCCGCAATCGACTGGATTTCTTGTTCAAGCCTACCTACCTCATCTTCATATTCGGCTTGGAGACTCTTAAAGTAGTTGCGATCTATTAGCATACCCTTCTCTTCCATTTTGTATAGGATTGGAATGAGAGGTAGGTCGAAATCAGTATATATATTATATAACCGAGGAAGGTTTTGGAACGCAGCGAGTTGGCGTTGGTATTCCTCTTCAGGGACAACAAGCTGAGGCACGTCCCTCGCTAGCGGATCTAGCAAAAAGGCGGCTTGGCCAAGATCCCAAAATGATTTGCCGCAAAGAATCTCCTTAGCGATTTTCGGGTCTGAGTGCATGAGAGATTTGATGTCCCAGTCAATAATTCTGTCGGTTGGTATGGATGAGTTCAAGACGACACCGTCTTGGGATGAAGCACTCGTGCCTTTGGGCGGGTCCTGCCGGGCTTTCTCTTCTTCTATATCGTTAAGGCTCCGCGGGGATTCTCCTCCGGGTTTGTTGTTCGCCCATACCGTATCCTTCTCGATTCTGCGGATTAGAGAGTTAAATTCGAGTTTCTTTAAGCCGGCGACGACGCGGTCGTGATTGAAGATAAAATTAGACATATCTTCAAGCTTGATGGGGGCATCAAACATAATCTTGGCAAGCGTGCGCGACATGTAGGCAGAATCCTTGCCGGACTCGAGCTTAGTCCTAAGAGAGCCGGTGATTTGGCTTATATTATTATATACACCGTCCAAATCTCCGTAATCGTTTAGCAATTTGGCGGCGGTTTTCTCACCAATACCAGGAATGCCCGGGATGTTATCTGATGAATCACCCTTCAGGGCTTTCAAATCTAGGAATTGCGACTTCTTGATACCATATTTTGCCTCTAGCTCTGGAACGTTGATTTGCTCAATATTAGTAAAGCCTTTTAAAATTCGCCACATATGAGTATTATCGTCAACTATCTGGAGCATATCAAGGTCGGATGAAATGATGTAAGTTTCCCAGCCACCGGCCTCATCGGCCTGTCTGCTCAAAGTACCAATAATGTCGTCGGCTTCGTAATTCTCTAGCTCAACAAAATTCCACCCGAGGTCGTGAATTAATGTCTTAAGTAGCGGAATTTGAGTATAAAAGTCCTCACCTGGCTTGATGCGACCAGCTTTATAGTCAGGGTAAATAGCGCGGCGCTTAACAACAGAGGTTTTTGAATCCCAAGCCACTACGACCTTAGTAGGGTCTAGTTTTTTTACAATCTCCATCGCGATTGCAGCAAAACCATAAACGCCGCCAGTAGGCGTGCCATCCGCCAGACTGAGTGCACCCATGGCATAATAGCCACGGTAGAATACCGATTTGCCATCAATTAGTATTAGCTTCTTCATATTAAAGCCCTATGTATTCACGACCAATACGACGTGAAATAAGTGATTTGATGGTCATAAGGATTTTGGGTTTCTCCTGACAGGAACCTAACTCGCAGAGTTCAATCGCATCAACATCGTATTTGAGGTCTACAGTGTTAATATCATCATATACTAACAAACTACGGTTAACAGTATTATCATTAATACTCTCATCCTCTACGAGAATTTTGTCGTCGTAGACGTAATACTTGGTTCTAATCTTGCTGCCTTCTGTGTAGTTGTCAGTCACAAAAAACCGGTAGCCTTCCGGTACCGCCGCCGAAACGTTACTGTTCAAGGTGTTTATGAAGGTATATACTAACATTCCAATACAAATACCTGCGAGCGCCCAAAGCGTGTAACGCATCCAATTACCCTTTTTGTATGCCACATTGGATAAATTACTAATGTCTGTCAAAACCCTATCTCCTTAATTATGTTTTTTAGTTGATTTTGCAAATCTTCGATCGTGCCATTATTCAAGATATAGTAATCGGCGGCGGCGATGGGGCCACCCTTTTCGAGATTTTCAATCTCGCTGCGATCGCGCTCACGAATCGCTTTACCATCAAAAGAGCGCCCAGGACGCTTGGCAACGCGATCGTACCTCAGGTGCTTGTCTACTACTATTGCAATAAATGTCAGACATTTCGGGAACTCGTGCTTCAAGGTCTTATATTCGGTCCAGGAATAAACACCGTCTAAGACAATGCGCTTCTGACCAGCACCGATTAAATCCCTAGTCTCGGCGATGACTTGACGCACTACCCAATCCTTACCCTCCTTCTCGCGGATTTCTTCACGAAACTTCTTTTCAGACTCACCATCCTCGGTACGAGGGATGCCGCGCTTTTCCATTTCTTTGTAAATCATGCCACCGAAGTAAACTTTCGGATAGCCCTGATCGGTTAAATAATCCACTGCTACTGATTTGCCGCTACCGGACATGCCGACAATTGCGACGATTTTGACGTTATCCATATTTATAGTATAGCACAGTGCCGACCCAGATTAATAAATTTAATCATTACTAATAACTATGATATAATGCGGGCATGAATACTTTTTTTACCACATCTGACCCACTGGATGAAATCATTGCAAAAACCCTAACTGACAAAAAAGTCCTCGAGACTAAGCATATCTTGACTGGCTGGACCAATATTGTAATCGAAGTAACGACTGATGCTGGAGCGTATTTTTTCCGATTCCCCAGAAACCCGTTCTGGTCACGCATGATAGTTAAAGATGCTGCGGTTTGTAATTTTGTTGATGGCAAAACCTCATTCTATACGCCACAGATGAAGTTGTACTATGACGATAGCGGACGGCCATTTTCGGTACACCAAAAAATCGAAGGGTATACACTTGGAGACCGTATCTATCATTTGTCTCATACCGCAATTACTGGTGTAGCTTATGATGCAGCCAAATTTATAAAAGAACTATCCGGAATAGATTTACGTGGCGCGCCGAAGGAAGTAAAATTTCCCCTAAGTGAATTTCTGCATGAGTTGGATTACGAGCATTACGAGAAACATATAGATGCCGATCATGAATATATCCGCGAGACGGAAGGCAATTCCCTAGTGCATGGAGATTTAAACCTCGGAAATATCCTGCTTAACGAAGACAATAAAATGATTGGCGTGATTGATTTTTGTTTTGCTGGGACTGGGAATCCAAATATGGACGTGGCACGAATGATATCAAGACCGGCACCGGAAGAATTTCAGGAAAAGTTTCTGAAGCAGTTCGACAAAAGTGACACTAATGAAATTTCGCGTATGAAAGAGGCATGGCAACATATTGATAATGGATACGCGGAGCATATCCGGGCGCATTTCCCAGAGATAAATTTGAATCAGTTGTAGCCTAGGCTACTCTTTACTAAAGCGTAGCCATTGTTGTAATTTTTACAACAATTAATTATCTAAATTTGTAAGATATTGTATCTTGGCATTACGACGAGCGTCATCGTCTTTTTGAGGCAAATCTTCACAAGTAGAATATTTGTCAAAGACGGTTCGACATCTTGCAATGGGACCATCATAGACAGGTGGCTTATCGTACACACTCCAGAGAATAATCCGTGTATCAGGGGCATCATCGGCGTAAAAATCAAGAGCCTTGGCCGTAGCGCGGATAAATTCGGCTTCAGTTTCTTTGGTATGACGCCAGGCACGCCCAGCAAGATACCGTTCGGTAACGGTAGGCGATACGGCAATCATCAGGATTAACATCTCATAATTTCCGGCTTGTAGCAACTTCAGAAGGATTCCTTCCATCTCTGGATCAAGTAGGGTTACATCAAGTAGGATGTCATAACCACCCTTTATTAATTCTGATAAAACAAGAAATAGCATTATTGTAGCGAACTCGTCTGTGTTCTTGCGAAGATTCTCTTCGCCATAGAATTCTTTGATTTCATGAAAATGTGGATGATATTCGACGAATCGGCGAGCTGCCAGTAAAATAGGTTCGAAATTATTCTTTTCACAGTATGCCTCTACGGCGGGAAGAATCTGAGTGGTTTTACCGGAACCGGAAATCCCGGCAATGCGAATCAGATGATGGTTCTTGGTGGCAGAGAGAGTAAAATCCGCAATCACCTGCTTCAAAATGGCTGGATACTCAGCTAACCCTACTTGCCATTCTGGCTTCACCTCGCTCGGCCAGTGCGACTTCATGTATTTGATGATTTGTTCTAATTCTCGATTACTTTCAAGCATTTTTTGCTCTTTCTGATTTCAATTGTTCTGATATTTTTAAAGGTTTGTGACTCGCCTTCGGACTGAAGAGTAATGGTAGCTGGGCAAGTGAAAGTCAACGTATCTCCTTCCGTAGCTTCACCTGGAATACGAGAGAGAATGCTTTTTGCCATAAGCTTTGTAAGACGCCAAAAGCTGGCGAGACGATCGGTTTCACTTCGGAAGAAAACTGGATCGTGAAAATCTTCCCTTCCTCTCATCACCCGGGCCATGGAGTGGCCATTTACTGCCGCGTAGTCCGTGACCTTGATGGACTGCAGCTCACCATTCAGGCTAAATTCCGGGATGAATTGTTTGGCGTGACGATTCTTAAAGTACCAGCTAGCTAGATTAGTGTAAGAACCGATCTTGCGGCCAAACTTAGTTTTTAATTTGGCACGCATTTCGGGTGAATTATACAGACTGACGGCTTCGGCAGTCATACCGATGGTTACATAACAGGTGGCGTAGCGAAAGAATTTGCCATCGATATAAACCTCTAGTGGGTAATAATCTCGCTGTTTGTGGTTAATAGAATCTTGGTTATCCACGCCATCAAATATGTCATCTAGCGACTTGGTCCCTAAGGAGCGCGCTAGGTCATTAAAATTACCGTACGGTAAAACTGCAAGCGTAGCATCTTTGTCGGATTCTAAAATTGCGTTCGAGGCAATGATGCCAGTAGCATCACCGCCGGCCGAAATAACTAAATCGCCATCCTTGATAAGTTGTGACAAACGTAAGATGTTATCTTTCAAGTTGGTCGGCGCGACTTCGTATCTTCCCACCATACAACCTTTGAACTCGGTTAGGCGGTCCAGCACCTCAGCACGAACATCCTCGGCACGAGAAGAACGAGGGTTATAGATGATAAGAAGGCGTTTCATGGTTACTGGTTTAGCGAAATTGTGGTTTCAGAGCTAGTAGCGGACTCTTGACGAAGTTTGTCGACGGATTCATCGTAGTTTGGTAATAACCAATAGAGCAGTGCATACAAAGCGACATAGGCAACAAGACCTATGACAATCTCAATTAATCGCTGCTTGGCCTTGCGGGTCTGCTCTTCATTGCCGCCAGCAGTGAGGTACTGAATGCCAACGATCGTAATACCGATAATGCCAAGGATGCCAATGCCGATGGTCATAATGTTAAGAATTAGCCTCAGAAGATCGTAGATAGAGCTGCCATCTTCATCGCAGGAACAATTGTAAGTTTCTTTAGTAGAGTTTGAGTCAACTTTATTGCCATCTTTAGTTTCTTTAGTAGAGTTTGAGTCAACTTTATTGCCATCTTTATCGCATTTATCCGTGCCGAGCACTGAGGTGAGGGTACATTTCTCTGCAGCATATACAGGAGCGACCGCAATAATAAATGCTGTCATTACCGTTAGTATACTTATAATTAGCTTCTTCATGGTGCCTCCTATCTTAAATACTCGTGTAGTTTTTTGGTGTCTTTGTTTTTGCGAAGCTTAGAAAGAGCCTTCGCCTCAATCTGGCGGATGCGCTCGCGAGTAACGTCAAATTCGTTGCCAACCTCTTCCAGGGTATGTGGCCTGCCACCACCGATACCAAAACGAAGACGAATAATCTTTTGTTCGCGATCGGTGAGAGTAGAAATGATTTCAGACAATTGTTCTTTCAATATCTGATTGGAGGCAGCTTCTTCGGGAGAGTCGCGTTCTTCGTCTTCGACAAAATCACCAAGCACAGAGTCTTCATCGTCACCATCACGACCAACTGAGGCATCAAGCGAAGCAATGTCCTGCTTGATACGCATAACGTAGTCAATCTTCTCTGGTTCCATGTCGAGAGCCTTGGCGATCTCTTCATTGGTGGGTTCACGGTTAAGCTCGGTAGTGAGTTTGCGGGTGGTGCGAAGGACTTTATTGATTGTTTCTACCATGTGGACAGGAATACGGATAGTACGCGCCTGATCCGCGATAGCCCTGGTAATAGCTTGACGCACCCACCAAGTGGCGTAAGTAGAAAACTTGAAGCCCTTGCCGGGATCAAATTTATCTACAGCACGTAGTAAACCAGTATTCCCTTCTTGAATTAAGTCAAGAAAATCTAGACCACGTCCGCCATATCGCTTAGCGATGGATACGACTAAGCGCATGTTGGCTTCGACCATTTTGTCCTTGGCCTCCTTGTCGCCTTTGACAATTCTCTGAGCTAGATCAGCCTCCTCTTCCTGAGTTAAAAGTGGGATTTTGCCAATTTCGCGAAGATAGAGCCTGACCGAATCATCGGCAAAAGCATCTACATTTTCAGCAGTAATAGCTAAATCCTCATCGGTTAGCTCCTCTTCATTCTCAAGATCATCAGACTCTGGCTCATCAAAATCAAGTGCCAAATCACTCGCATTCAAAATATCATCATTCTTAGAGTCCATTACATGGAATTATAAGCTATTTTTGTGATTTTTGCAACTCGTTTATTTCATGAAGAACATCTAAAAATTCGTCTGAGTCCTCTGGTAGTTCGGCGAGTTTATCATTTAATGTGGAGATTTTTTGTTTGGCAATTTCCTGCTGATAAAGATTTACCAATTCCCTAGCCTCCTTCTCGTAGTCATCGGAGCTTGATAACTCATGCTCGGAATTAAAAACCAGTTCGAGCTCAGCTAGCTTGTCATCGTCATCAGGGATTTCGAGAGGGATTTTGGTCTTGACGACACCGCCGTAAACCTTTAGGGCTAGGAGAGAATTCTCTAGTTTTTCAATCTTGTCACTCTTTGCTTTGGTTTTGGGTTTCTTATAGAACTTCTTGGTTGATTGTTCTAATTTTTTACTCAGACGCTCTCCCTTCTCGCGTAGAATACTAACGTCGATATTAAGCTTCTTGGCTATTTTTATCTCATAACTAGCACGTTCAACTTCGTCTTTGACATAATCTAGCAGTTTTAGTGCGACATCAGAATATTTACGCTTGCCAGGAACTGAATAGAGATCGAGACTCTCCTCATATTTCTGAAGGAGCCAGTCAACGGCAGGAACACTGTGATTTACGGCATCCTGCCAGAGTGCTGGATCTTTTTGAATTAGTTCGTCGGGATCCTTGGCACCGTGGTAGTCAGAAATTACAGTGAGATCGATACCGAGGTCACCAGCCAACATAATCGCCCGCTCGGTGGCTTTGACACCTGCAGCATCACCGTCGTAGGCAAGACGGATGTCGCTGGTCAGATTGGAGAGAATCTTTAAATGCTGCTCCGTCATTGCTGTGCCAGATGTGGCGACGGCGCTCTTGACGCCAGCTTGATGTGACGAGATGACATCCATATTCCCTTCCACGATAACCACGTAACCCTCTCTTCTAATTGTTTCCTTAGCCTGAAAGAGTCCAAAAATAAATCTAGATTTGTTGAATAGCAGAGTCTCAGGCGTATTTAAATATTTCGGTTCACCACCTTTGATGACACGCGCGGTGAAACCAATGACATTGCCGGCAGTATCAATAAAAGGCACCATCATACGATCTCGAAACAAGTCGGATTTATATTGATTTAGAAGTCCCGCAGCCTCAAGTTCATCTAGCTTGAAACCTCGTTTTTCTAAAGCCGTCAACAGAGCTTTACCATTGGCTGGAGAATAACCAATTTTGAACTCGGCTACGGTCTTACGATTGAGATTGCGCTTATAAAAAACGTATTCACAAACCTCGCGATTGCGTACTAGGCAAGCCTGGTAAAACTTCGCGGCAAGGTTGAGAGCATCGTGAGCACGAGCTTTTTTTCGCGAAACAGCTGGATCGCCACCGCGATACTTCGTAATATCTACGCCGGCTCTCGCGGCAAGCTTTTCAAGTGCTTCCTTAAAGCTGATGCCTTCAACCTCCATGACGAAGGTGAAAATATCGCCACCTTTGTTGGCAGAGAAATCGTGCCAAATACCCTTCTCGGGTGAAACCATAAAGCTAGGAGTTTTGTCGACACCCCAAGGTGAACGGCCTTTGAGATTGCGACCGGCTCTCTTTAGTTCGACATATTGACCCACCACATCTTCCACGCTAAGGCGTGATTTTATCTCCTCCTTTAGGTCATTCATATGCTATAATTATATCATATGGATAATCAGGAGTACTTGAACCAGATTTCAACTACGAGCCGACCAATTAACGCCAAAAAGAACAAGACCGGCAAATGGTATACATCAAAGTTCTTTATTATCGGCGTGGTGTTTGTGGTGGCACTGATAGTTCTTGCCATCATTGGTGCCTTGATTCGTGGTGGAACAGAAGGCAATAAGAGTAGAGTCTACACACTTAGTGCGCACATTTCCTATGATATGGATGTTATTAATCAATACCAAGGACTAGTTAAATCTTCTATACTGCGTTCAGATAGTGCTTCACTGTATAATGTTCTTTCTAACACCAGCCGTGATCTTGCAATATATACAGAGAGTGCTTATGGCGAGGACGATCCAAGTCGGGTTCTTTCGGAAAGCAAAACGAACGATTTGGAGCTTGCCCGTGATGGGCTGCTAGCAGAATTGTTTGATGCGAAGATTAATGGGACACTTGATATTATTTACGCACGAAAACTTGTGCTTGAAATCTCACTTTTGATGAGCGAAGAACAACAAATTTACAACAATACGAGCAACGAAGATTTAATCAATATGCTCCAATTATCGTACAATAGTCTGAAAAACTTATATGATAAAATTAACGGTTTTTCAGAATCATAACTAACCAGAAAGGAATAATATGTCAAAAAATGACGAGGTGGATAAAAAAGGCTCAAAGGCCGATTTAGCAAAAGAAAAACTAAAGAAAGTACATGAGAAAAGCGGAGGATTCAAGAAGGAGTTTATCGAATTCATTAATCGTGGCTCAGTAATTGATCTCGCTGTAGGTGTGGCCGTCGGTGGAGCTTTTACTGCAATTGTAAACTCACTTGTTAATGATATTGTAATGCCGATTGTTGGCTTGGTTGTGGGTGGGGTTGATTTTACTGGACTAGCTATTCGTATTCCTAACTTCTTCGGCAACGGCGATGAAGCAGTAATTGCCTATGGTAACTTCTTGCAGAACGTGGTTCAATTCCTTGTAATTGCATGGGTCATCTTTATGGTCGTCAAAGCCATGAATCGTTTGAATCGCAGGCGCGATGCAAGGAATGCTAAAAAAGAAGACAGTAAAGCCTGAATTGGCTTCTCTAGGCGTTGAAACGTGCGCCACATAAAAATTACAACAGGTCAGATAAAAAAGCATAAATCGTTATTTCTCAACGATGGAATTTCGCCAAGATAAGAATTACAACGGCCTAGATGAAAAGAAAGCATAATTGCGTTTCTCAGCGTTGAAACTTGCGCCACATAAAAATTACAACAGGTCAGATAAAAAAGCATAAATCGTTATTTCTCAACGATGGAATTTCGCCAAGATAAAAATTACAACGGCAGGCGGATTTTGTCGGAAATTACAGTTTCCTCCAAAATCCGTGCTAGTTGTAATTTTTATATGGGAAATTCCATATGTTTCGAAATAATCGATTTATGCTTTTTTACGAGGTTATGTTGTAGCTGAGGCGGATGAGGTCTGCGATTTCCTGTTGGTTTAGTTGACCTGCAAGGACGATTTCGATGCCGCCTTTACCGAAATAGCGTGAATCCATAACGGATTCGTATTTAGACTTTAGATTCTCACTTAAAAGACGATCACAACGAACCTCGACTGTGTTACGATTAATGACTAAGAAAGCTTTGTCAGATTTTAGGTAGATTTGGCGAGCTTTCTCGGTCTTGGTCTTAAAATCTTCGATTCCGTTTATTTTAGAAACGTCAGGTACCATTTTAACTCCTCTATTGAGCCATTAATATCGTCCAGAGCACGATGGTTCTCTGGCTTGGTGAATTTTTGCTTCAGGGCATTTTCAAAATAAATCTTCCAGGCAGAGACATCAAGCATACGATAATGAAGGCGCTTGTTTAGTTCGGGCATCTCCTTTTCGATAAACTTACGATCTTGATGGATGGAATTGCCGGCGAGATAGATCTCTTTATCAAAGTATCGATCCACAAAACTAAGTAGTTCATTTTCAACATCCTGGACTGGCTTACCAGATTGATTTTGCGCGATGAGAGCATCGCGAGATTTACTATTCTTCTCCCAAAACTCACCGACCATACGTTCTCTCATCAATTTATCACTGACTTTGACGACCGCCTCATAAGTCGCGATTTGATTCAGTTCCATGTCAGTAGCAATGGCAGCAACTTCGCAGATTTTGTCTTGCTCGGGATCAAGGCCAGTCATCTCGAGGTCGATCCAGAGGAGTTTGGCTTTGCGCGAAGAAGCCGAAAAAGCATCTTTCTCGGAACGCTCCCTCATTACATTTCCTCCGGGATAGTAATACCTAATAATCCTAAGCCGTGAGTCATAGTAGCGAGGTAGATTTGGACAAGTTTGAGACGATTTTGTTCTTGGTCACTACCGATAACTTCGCAGTTTTCGTAGAAACGGCTAAATGCTTGGGCCAGCTCGTATAGATAATTCGCCACTTTGTGTGGGGCCATTTCGGTGACTGCCTCGTCGAGCACTGCGCGGTATTCGAGAAGTTTTTTGATTAAGTTGCGTTCAGGAGAATTCAATACCTCTGCCCCGGGGTCGCGTCGCTCGCGCCCATCGCCATGGGGCTCGCGCGCTAAACCTCGCGCTGCCGCGCTCCGGAATACCCCTTGTGCAGAGGTATTGAATTCTCTTGGCGCCTTATCAAGAATCTTCTTGGCGCGGACGCAGGAGTAGAGGAGATAGGGGCCGGAGTTACCGGTCATTTTGACGGATTCCTGTGGGTCGAAGATGATGTCACCGCCCATTTTGTATTTGAGAAAGGCATATTTAGTGGCGGCGAGGGAGACCGTTTCATCTTCGGAGTTGTACTCGTCTTTCAGAGCGGCGCGGACCATGTCAAGAACGTCAACGGCTTTTAAGAAATTACCTTTTCTGGAGGACATTTTAACGCCGCCAGGAAGTTTGACGAGACCGTGGGTGAGATGGGTGGTTTTCTCGACTAATTCTGGGGCGTATTGCTCGACGGATGTTAGGACGACTTTCATGTAGTCGAGTTGCTCGGAGCCGGTGATGACGACGGATTTGTCGAAATGATAGTCTTGCCATTTGGTGAAGATAAGGCCGACATCTTTGGTTTCGTAGGTAGGGACGCCTTCTTTGTTGATGAAGACGCGAGTATGGAGGCCGTATTTGTCGCCGTTGAAGATGACAGCACCGTCGGAGTATTCGTAGATGCCCTTGTCGAGTTCTTCTTTGACTTTGGCGAGGCCGAGGTCGGCGACGGTGGATTCGGGATAATATTTGTCGAAATGGACGCCGATGGAAGCGTAGAACTTATCAAAATATTGGTAAGATAATTCCCTGCCACGCCAATAGAGTTCAGCAAGACCATCAGTCCTGCCAGACGTATTCTGGGCGGGTCCTGCCGGCACTTTTCCCCCATTCTCGTCAAGCTCGAATGTGGGGCCCCCAAGTGCCGTCACCCGCCCATGTAACGGTCCAGCGGCGTTGATGGCGTAGATTTCCTTGTTGAGTTCGGTAATCTTTTGATGCGCCTTTTCGTCGTCTTCGTAGGCGGCGGTGCCTTCGACGTAGCACTTCGCGATGTCTTCGATAGTGAGATTATCGATGGGTTTTTGCTGGAGGGCGTACATGGTCTTCGCGACATGGAGGCCGACGTCGCCGCCGAAGTTGGCGCGGATGACTTTGGCGCCGGCGTATTCGAAGAGGCGCGCAATGGAGTCACCGACGACGCTAGTGTAGAGATGGCCGACGTGGAGGACTTTGAAGGGGTTGGGGTCGCTGAATTCACAGATGACCGTCTGGTCTTTGTATGCGTCTGATTCGTAGTTGCCGTCTAGGTCGTCAAGGGCGGTTTGTAAATAATCGTCTGACAACGTAAAATTCAAAAAGCCAGGGGTTGAAACATTTATATCTACTGCGGGGTCGCGTCCGTCCGGCCCGTCGCCACGGGCGGACGGCGCTAAACCTCGCGCTGCCGCGCTCCGGAATCCCCCTTCAGTAGATATAAATGTTTTTACCAGCTCTTTTGCGATTTCCATCGGAGATTTGTGGAGGTCTTTGGCAAGTTTCAATGGGGCGTTCGATGAGTAGTCGGCATCAATATTGTCAGGGGAGGGGGTGAGGTCGGGTTCAAAATCAAGGCCGTAGAGGTCGTGGATAAGTTGTTTCAGGGTTGCCTTGATGTCTTGCATAAAATAATTATATCATAATTACAGGGATATCGAACTAGAAAATGGCTACTTGCAATATAGACTAGCATTCCGCGCCGCCTGTTCCGGCTCGCGTTGGCTCGCAGGAACGGTGGCGCATTATTCCAAAGGGTGACGCCGGGAAACGCAGAATAACAGAACAACCAGGCGACACGTAAACTAGGCTAATTAGCTATCAAGCATCGCATAGATAGTCCACTGTAGCGAACGCTGCCGTAGTAGTTGTCCGGGTACACGAAAGTCGGATTGACGTTCAGGCTGTACATGCCGTAGCTACCGTTGTAAGTAGACGACCACCAGTAGCCGCCGCTACCCTGATTGGTCGCCGAGCTACCGTAGTAGTAGCCCGAAAGAGGCGTAGACAAGTTATATTGGAGGCTGTTAGTGTTAGATGCATCGCTACCGTACTTCTGAGCTAGTGAGTAGTATTCACCAGTATTACCTCCAGTAGGCATTCTCCAGTTAGCTGGACAAATGTCTTGTGGAGTGTCAATAATAGTATCTGGTACATCTATGCCTTGTCCACTTGCATAGCAGTAAGTACTAGCTGATGCGGCACAGAAGTTGTAGTAAATGCCTACTTTTGCCTGTCCATTAGCGGAAGCTGGACCGTAGGATGTAACGAGAGTATCTTTGCTGGCGTTATTAATGCGTGGCTGGACATAACTATCATTATTGCTGAAGTTTGTTGTTACGTTGGCTACTGCAGTATTACTCCATCCAGTAATGCTACTACCACCGTTTAGAAGGTTAGTAATGGCTTCCTGAGTAGCATTAGTGTTTGATGCATTCATGTTGGCTGCAGTAGTGGAATTTGTTGGATCAAGTGCGAGATTATCTAGCATCCAGCATTTACCGTCTTTTAATCTACCTGCCATGTACGTGGTGTTATCACGTGAGTCTATAAGAGTTTCTGTAGCACCAACGTAGATTTCTTTGCATAGTTCTTCTGTGCCATCCTGCATTTTATAGTGACCAGAGAGTTGTGATTTATTTGCATCAGCATAGGCTGCATTGAAGGTCTTACCCCATACTGCGTACATAGTGACAGTACCGTCTATGTTAAGGTATGGTGCATTAGCGATAAAGTCTGCTTCGTTAGTATAGAGTGGTTCTTCGGCGTCAGCATTAGCATTCGGGTTAGTGCTCCAGCCTAGGAAAACGTCTTGGTTAGTTCTAGTAGTTGGAGTTTGATAAGTACCAGAAGTAGCTGTCTTTTCATAAGAAGTGATGGTGCCTTGGCCGGTGATTACGACATAGTAACCTACAGAGTATTGATTACTTGTACCAGAACTATAATCATAGAAGGTTACTGAGTCACTTGCAATATCACATTCCATTGTTACTTGTGTACCGCCCTGACCAGTAGTAGAATAGGCACCATTAGTTGCACTAGCCGTACCACAAGTTTGAATAGCCGCACTAGAATTTGCATTAGTATATTCAGGATGATTACCACTAAAGATATATAGATCGCTTTGTGGGCCACCACTATTTTGTGGTACACCATAAGTTACTGCAATATGAATACTTTCTGCACCGTCAATTGTTACAACTCTATTACCAACTGGAGCACCAATCGTACTTGTACTATATCCGCCTTCTTCATTGTAGGCATTAGCATATGATTTCTTGGTTATGGTACCAGTAGTCTCAGTCTTAGTCGCATCATATGCTACTAGGTTAGTAGATTTACCATTTGGGAAAGTTAAGCCATTACCGTCAAAGTTCACATTTAGCTTGCCAGCTACTGCAGATGATGGGTGTACCAATGTGTATATAACTTGCCCTGAGTATGTATCGGCCGATTGAGTCTTACTGATATATGCGGCATAAGTAGTAGTAAGCTTAACTCCACCAGTAGTTGCAGTCATATCGGTACCAGAGTTCTTATGAGCTACTTTGACGTATTCATTTGGGACTACGTGATAGTTACTGAATGGAGCCTGAGTTGCACCTGATTCTGCTTGGCTTGGAAGAGCCTCGTTAGGAGCAGAATCAATCGTGAAGGCATTGTCAGTTGTAGTATCACCACTATCCTGAGTCATAGTGAGTTTCATAGCCCAGTTAGATATGTCATTACTGCCTACTGGTCCTGTTGCAATACCTGATTCTATAATTGCATTACCACTTGCAGTTGTTCCTACTAGTTTATTACTATTTGTTCCCCCTACTTCATTTCCTGTATATCCTG
>DFGN01000016.1 GCA_002371235.1 Candidatus Saccharibacteria bacterium UBA3749
AATAGTACTATCTACTTTAATACCATAGCTAATATTAAAAGTATCATTAATATCAGTACTAGGACTAGCTGTATCAACTGGTGATTTTAATAATGATTCAGTAGAAGATAATGGTGAGAAGATAGTAGAACTGGTGGGAGTAGTATCTAGTGTATAGCCCCATTTGTTAGTATTATTATTACTACTAAGACTAGAAGTACCATCTACTGAAGTAAAGGAGGCAGTAGAATCTAGTGTATTATTAGTACTATCATACTTATATAGGTTACTACCAGTTGGAGTAGCTATAGTTAGATTATAACCACTTCTACAGTCTGATACTACATTAATGGATTCACTATGAATAGAAGTACCATCTCCGGCTGGAGAGACATCTAGAGTAATAGAACTAGAGGTTGAGATGGATGCAGAGTAGGCAGAGACAGAGGATGGATTAAGAACATTAAACATACTACTAAAAACTACAGTAAGGCCTAGAATACTAGGCGCTCCTGCCACATAATGCTTCCAATATGTATTTTTATGTTTCATTAAACACCTTTTTAATATATGACCTTTATATACCTATATATTATATTGGTTGTGGTTAGTTGTCAAGAGGTTTTTAGTAAATTTTTGAAAATTTTGAGAGTTTAATTGTTGGATTCTTGTCCGCCAAGGATTAGGACGTAATTATAGTCATGATTAATGGTTTCTGGTAGTTCCTCGTAGGATTTGGCAGTGGTTGAATATCTTTCTTCTAATAGTTTCTTGGTACCCGGAGTGGAATTATCAAGTGAATAGAGCATATATTTATCCGGGAAATCTCCTTCGGGCGCATTGTCAGCATCGACATAAGGATAACCGGCTTCTTCGAGGGCTAATTTCTCGTCTGCGGCTAGACCGTAAGTGTCTGTGGCATTAAGAACTAGAATGCTGGCTTCTTCGTAGACACGGGGATCGTTGCTAAGCATCTTTGCAACAAACTCGTGGATACTATCATAATAACCGGCGCCACCACGAGGTAGAACATAAGAAATGCCATTGATGTTGCCAGTAGTCATATAATCTGGGTAAAGTGAGATTTGGCGCATACTGTCAAAATCAAAATCGTAGGACAGATTGGCGAGAGATTTCATCTCATCCAGTGAGAAATTTGTGCGGATATTGTCGCCAAGGGTGGAGGCGAGATTCACGAGATCGATAAGGGAAAGGTCCTTTTCGGTGATTCTTCTTTTGATGCCGACAAGGATTTTTTGCTGAGAAGCGCCACGGCTAAAGTCGCCACCAACGGTGCCGTGACGAGCGCGGGCGAGACCTAGGGCCTGCTCGCCATTAAGTGTGTATTCAACGCCCGGTTCGTAAACAGCGCCGGTCCAATAATAATCATAAATTCCTTCATCTAATGTAATGGTAATGCCGTCTAAGATATCGACAATCTGGATTAGTGAACCCCAGTTGAGATGAGCAAAGTACTGAAAATCCATACCAAGGATGTCGCCAACTTCATACATAAGAGCTTGGGCTGCTGCAGCTTCTTCTTCGGTAGTAGCGTCGCCACTGCCGCCGTTGCACCAGTAGACTTCGTTGATTTTGCCAGTAGCAGTACAGGTAGGAGAAGCCTTGAGATCGCGAGGTAATGATAACATGGCGATGTCGCCGGTGTCTTGATTGAGGCTGATAGCCATAATGGAATCCGTGAGTTGGGCGCCGGCGTGGACGCCGTTGCCTTCATCGCCGGCCATGTTGTAGCCACTGGTGCCGAAGGCGAGAATGTTGGTGCGGCCGTTTTCATCGGTCTTTAGACGTTCGTAGGTTGGTTCGATAAATTTGATAAGATCGAGAACATTGCCTTGGCCACCGGTAATCTTAGCAATAATGTCGTTGCCCCAGAAAACAAGCCAAGTGATGCCACCGATGATTGCTAGGACTATTATTAATAGTATGGCGGTGATAGTTTTACGGAGTTTGGACACGGGCTTTTTCTCTTTCTTTAACTTTTTGGAAGGCTTGTGTGACTTGGCCTGATTGCTGGATGCGTTTATGGAGGATTCTTGAAGTTCGCCAGTATTTTCGTCGAAACTAAAGACTTGAGTGGGTTTTAGAAATTCGGCGGTAATGTCTGAAGTAACAGCTGTTTTGGTGGAGTTGGCGAGATTCTGAGTAGTGGTTGGAGTAGGTTTTGAGCTAATAGTGGATGATTTAGCGGATTTTGTGAGTTTGACTGATTTGGTGATTGTATCGTGGGGCTTAAGGGTGATGTGCTTGGTGGTCTTATTCTTCGCGATTTTGATCGGTTGTTTGTTCAAAGATGATGTTTCTACGGTGGCTGTTTTGGCCACGGCTGCTTCAGAGCGACGAGAAACTAGCCCATCAATTGATTTATTCTTTTCCATTGTATATAATTATAGCATATGGGTATTAAATTAACAAAAAAACAATTAGCGGTTTTAAATTATTTGCAGGATTTTACGGAAGAGAAGGGATATTCGCCATCCTATCGAGAAATCCAGGCTGGACTTGGGTTATCCTCAGTGTCAGCAGTGGCAGAACATATTGATCATCTAGTGGAGAAGGGTGTTTTAAAAAAAGTGCCGGGCGCGGCAAGATCATTAGAGATTCTGGATTATAAACATGAAGAGACGGTGGAGTTGTTTAAGGTTCGGATGATGGATTGTACGGATGAAGAAAAGTCGGTATTAGAGAAAGCCGGTGAAATTCTTGGATTAGATTTGGAATAGAGAGAGGTTCGTGATAGAATGGGGGTATGAAAAGGGTCAGATGGTTTTTGGTTGTTGTTTTGTTGATTCTTATAATAGGGACACTTGGCGCAGTATTGTGGCTATCGCTTCGTGATGACCCACAGAGCAGGTTCGAGCACAGAGGTGTGCCGATTATTAATATAGATTTGCGGGATGTTAGTGTTGACGAAATTGACGAGGGAAGCAAGGAGACGAAATACTATGGTAACAAGGTTACTATATATGACAACAATAAGACCAATGAATACTTGGATGTAGAAATAAAGGGAAGGGGAAATGGGACTTGGAGTCGGGAAAAGAAGCCGTATAGAATAAAGTTTGACGAAAAAGTGGATTTATTTGATATGGGTAAAGCGAAGACATGGTGCCTACTTGCCAATGCGCTGGATGCGACTAAACTGAGAACAGAAATGGCTTTTAATGTGGCGAGAATACTTGAGATGGATTACGCTATGGAGGGGAAGTTTGTAGAATTATACATGAATGGCGAATATCGAGGCTTGTATTACTTAACACATGAGATGGGGATTGGAAAATCGGTAGTAGATTTGAAAGATCCATTTGGTATATTGGTTGAGTTAGATAATATATACTGGTCTAGCGAAGAATACTATGAAACGCATAATGGTGATAAGTTTGTAGTAAAAGATGCAGTGGTAGATGATAATGCTAAGCTCGCGATGGAGAATTTTTTGATGAAGTTTAATGCGCTTGAGTTTGCAATTAGTCAGAATGATTTTAAAAGAATAGAAGAGTTGGCAGATGTAGAATCTTTTGCGAAGTATTATTTATTATCCGAGTTTGTTGTAAATCCAGATGCTTACTGGACAAGTTTTTATTTTAATATGGATGGCATAGATGACAAAATTCATGCTGGGCCGGGTTGGGATTTTGATCTAGCTTTTGCTAATCGGAGATGGGGGAATTGGCTGGGCGAACGATTTTATTCGCCGACGGAGACGATGGTACGAAAAGAGGAGTTAATGTCGGAGCAAGAATATGCTGAAAAAGGATTAGAAAACTGGTGGTCTTCCAGTAATATGTTGTCGAGAATAATGTTTGAATTAGTGAGGCTGCCAGAGTTTCAGGAGAAGGTTAAGAGATTATTCAATGAATTCTTGCTTGGGAAGAGGGATGAAGTCGTTAATGTGCTATTGACACGGGCTAATGAGATTGAAGGACTAGTGAAGATTGATGAAAAAAAATGGGAAGGGGAGGGTTTTCGCGACGAGGTAGATAAGATGGCGGATTGGATTACTGAACGATATAATTATATGGAGAGTTTGTATTTGCAAAATTAAAGAACTTATGTATAATTAGAGTAGGAGAATTGTAATTTATGGCAGCAAAAAAACACCAAAAAAATAAAAAAATCACTTATGTCGTAATAATGTTTGTACTTTTTGTGATAGCGGCGTTTGTGGTTTATTTGGTGTGGGAAGGATTGTTTGCTGACAAAAAAGGTGAAGATGGAGCGGCCGAGGTTGAGAAAACTGAGACTGTGATTCGTAGAGGAAGTAGTGAGAACGGGAAAGAAAATGATTCTAAAAATGAGACCAATGATGGGACTGATGAAAATAAGACTGAGACAGAAACAGAAGATAATACTAAAAAACCAAAAATAGAGCAGTACGATGGTGATGCTCCAAATGTTTATGATAGTTTATCTGGAGTGATAACTTATGCCGGGGTGGCAGGTAACAAGTTGATAGTAAGAGTGAATATTGATCAGTATTTGGAGGATGGGAGATGTGAACTATCTCTACTTAAGAATGATATGGTCGCATACAGTAGTGAAGTGAATTTGATTCCCGATGTAACAACTTCAACTTGTGAAGGGTTTGATGTGCCTTTAGCGGATTTAGGTGAGAACGGACTAGTGAAAATTAAAATAAGCATAACCTATGGTGATAAATCTGGAGTAATATGGGGAGAAACAAACATATGAAAAAAACTGTGGTGGGATTTGATGTAGTTGAGCGAAGAAGAGGTAGGAGAAGGTTGCTATTTGGCATTATGACGTTTGCAATGGCGTTTTGCTTTGGGTTCCTTAGTCAGAGGCGTTACGATAGCGATGTGGTAGAGGCGGCGTCGTTAAAGAGTTTTGATCCTGGTTATATTATTTCGGATTGGCAGATGGGTAATTATCAATCAATGAGCGAGGAAGAAATACAAGCCTTTTTGACGCGTAAGAATCCGTGTAATAATACGAATTACGATTACTATCTTTCACTTTCGGCTTCGGCTAGCCCGAATTATCAATGGCATTTTGATAATGGGCATTTTATTTGTCTTTCAGAAGAGCTGTTTGGTGATGGTGAGGTGATTGGTGAAGGGGATACGGCGGCGCATATTCTTTGGGAAACAGCGCAGGAATACAAGATAAATCCGCAGGCATTGATTGTATTATTGCAAAAAGAGACTGGACTGATTACCGATCCAATTCCAAACACTTGGGATTACCGACGGGCGACTGGATACGGATGCCCTGATACGGCACCGTGTTCGTCGCAGTATTATGGATTTAAAAACCAAGTGAAGAAGGCAGCGGCATTGTTCAGAACGGTGCTTGATGGAGGGTGGACTAACTATCCGTTGGGTGAAAACTATGTACAGTATAATCCGAACGCAAGCTGTGGTGGGTCAGTAGTAAATATTCGATCTTTAGCTACTTCGGCTTTGTATCGCTATACTCCGTATCAGCCTAATGATGGGGCGCTTGCGGCCGGTTATGGTACAGCACAGTGTGGAGCGTATGGGAATCGGAATTTTTATTTGTATTTTGAGGATTGGTTTGGGGGGATAACCGAAACGAAAGCAGAAACGACTGTGATCGACGAAAAAGCATCGGATGAATTAACTTGGGAAACATATAGGGCTATGTTAGAAGAGGCTAATCATAAAGGTGTTTTATTTGAATTAAACAAGGTTTATTCTGCTAAAGATAAGATAACGAGATTAGATGCTGTAAAAATACTCTGGAAATTGTTTGATAGTGGGCGGGAAGATGTATCGTTTAATGATATAAGTCCATACAATGCTTCGAGCAGGGAAGCAATAGAATGGGCTTACAATAACGGCATAACGAAGTATTATATTACGGAGGGACTATTTGCGCCTGAAGTAAAAATTTC
>DFGN01000027.1:0-750 GCA_002371235.1 Candidatus Saccharibacteria bacterium UBA3749
GACGATGCCGGTGCTACTGCTCTCGTAGCCGCAGCCGCCAGCATCGCGCCCTTTCCAATCCTGATCATGATAAAAATCAGAATTGAAAGAGCACTCAGCACAAGCGGCGCCAGCGTCACTATATCAGTGACGCTCCGCGACCGCCACATGACACTCGTGGCCCACGCCGCCGCAGTCGCCGCCGGAAACACCAGTACGAGACTGGCTATCAGCGACAGCAACGAGACGACATGATCTCCACGAAACGCCAGCGTGTATAAATATATATACACAACCAGCATCCCACCGAGTGCCACGGCCGCAAACGGCCCAGCCAGGTCCGCAGCATGCACCCGAATCCCTGCTACCAGCACAGCGATCAGCAGGGACTTTAACATCCCCTTAATCGCATGGTGCGGAATCGCGTCACACAACGAAATCCAAAGACAAGTAAACAAAACTACGAGGGTTACGATACCCTCGAGAATTAATTCACTACTCATACTTTCCCCCTTTCTGCACCCCCGATTCAGTAGCGAAGACTATAATGTATGCTTAATTTAAAGTCCTTCTTCGCTCCAAACTGTCTTAATAATAACATACTTATCTATTAATGTCAATCCTATAACCATAAATACAAATCTATACAAGCCACTAATCAATCAGTTCTAACGACAACAAACAGTATCTCCTCGCTCAATAAATCACCCAAATAAAAAATAACCACAACTGGTTACTTTCTTTCCTTGGTGCGGGTAGAGAGAATCGAAC
>DFGN01000027.1:891-30649 GCA_002371235.1 Candidatus Saccharibacteria bacterium UBA3749
GACCTTCTGGACCACAATCAGACGCTCTAACCATCTGAGCTAATCCCACCATTCCCACCATTATACCATATCGCCCTATTTTGGCAACAACAGAAACGCTACCGTTCCCGCACCCGCACCTAGAATAATAGTAATTATAATAGTCACTACTAAGCTAACCTTGCTATCTTTCTTTGGTTTCGTAATAATTGTAACTGGTCCCTTATCTTCTTCTTTAACCCTAATTGGTTCCTTCTGATAGACATTTCCCGACAAAGGTCGTTTCGCCACTTTCTCTTGATTAATAAACGGATTTCGCGGAATTTTAAAAGCTCGCTGTTCGGTCTTAGGACTTATAATTCTGGCTTCGCTATTTCTCGTTACTTTATTATTTTCAACGCTTCGACTATTTAATGGCCTTTTTTCTACCATGCCATTAGAGCCCAAATCACCAAGGTCTTCTATTACACCAAAACGTACACTACTATCCACATAACGGCTTTTAGGGCTGTTTTTAGCCGCTGCTTTTACCTGTGTGTCAGCAGTCCTAGTCCGTACCTCAGTCCGTTTTTCTGCTCCAGCCTTTGGTATAGCCGCATAAACTTCTTTCGAGCTTGCGTATTCTTTCCTTTTGGCTACAACCTGGTGTGCTGGTACAAAATCTATATATCTTTTATTCATGACCTCACTCTCTTAGCGGTATCTATTATATCAACAAACTCATTCAAAATCAAACTCGCCCCACCAATCAATAAGCCATTAACACCAGGCACTGTTAAATACCCTCCCGCATTAGAAGAATTCACACTACCACCAAATAACACTGGTACTTTGTCGGCCAATTTTACTCCGTACATATCAGCTAAGCATTTTCTAATCAGTTTTACCGCGTCCGCAATCTCATCAGGCGTCGCAATTTTCGCTGCCTTCGTAGATGAAATAGCCCATACCGGTTCATAAGCAATAATTACCTTATCTATCTCATCATCGGATACTTCACGTAGTCCACCTGCCAGCTGATCCTTAATCACATCTGACGTTTCACCAAATGCTCGTTCCGATTCCGTCTCACCAATGCATAGAATCGGCGTCACTTTATTTCGAATTGCAGCATCCACTTTCTTTGCTATCATTTTATCATCTTCTCCAAGTATATATCTTCTCTCCGAGTGACCTACAATCGCATAATCTACAATTCCTCTAAGCTGTGAGAAAGACACCTCGCCAGTATAAGCACCATAATCCTGATAAAAGCCATTCTGTGCCGCCAGTTTCATCTTATGACGATCTATCTGCAAAGATAATGGCTGCAAAGCCAACAAAGACGGCGCCACCACCACATCAATATCCCGATAAATCGGTAGACTTTTTAATAATTTATGAAGATAAATCGAAGCCTCGCCTACCGTAAAGTTTAGCTTCCAGTTGCCCACAATATAAGTTTTCATAACCTAATTATATCATGGTATAATTAAGTTATTATGAAAAAAGTATTAGCATTTGACATTGATCAGACCCTCAATGTCGCCAAAACACCCATCACCGACGACATTGCATCATTATTGTTGCAATGCTTAAATCATTTTGAAGTCTGTCCTATTTCTGGTCAAAAATTCGACCAATTCCTCATACAAATTGTTGACCGTCTACCGCATCCCACTGATGAACAACTCAGCCATTTGCACCTCTTTGTCGCTCAAGGTACTCAATATTACCATTACGAGCAAGGCGAATGGAAGCGAAAGTACAATTACCCATTGACCAACGAACAAGTCAAGAAAATTACCGAAACTATCGAGACCGCCGCTCGCGAACTTGGCTATTGGGAAGAAGACAAACTTCAACCCGGCGACGAAATAATCGAAAACCGCCTTTCTCAAGTTACTTTTTCCGCTCTCGGCCAAAAAGCCGGTACCGAGGCCAAATATGCCTGGGATCCAGACTGCAAAAAGCGTGAAAAAATTGTCGCCCGCTGCAAAGAGCTCGCTCCCGAATTCGATTACGAAATTGGCGGCACCACATCAATTAATGCTATCACCCCAGGTATGAATAAAGTCTTTGGCATGACGCATCTTTTAGAAGAGCTTCATGTCGAGAAGACAGATATCCTATATTTTGGTGATATGACTCAACCTGGCGGCAATGATTACCCGGTCGTTCAAATGGGTATAGATACTATTACTGTCCGCAACCACGAGGATACTGCCTACGCCCTTCGCGGTATTCTTGGCATCATCTAGCATACAAGCCTAAAAACCCTCATAAAACCAGCTCCATCTGGTCAGATCATCATTCCAGAACCAACTCCTGATATGGTATAATATAACCATGAGAATTTTAATTGTAGGCAATATCTTAAAAGATGTTTATTTAAATCTAGATCCCCGCACTGAAGACTTCGAATCCGACCGCAATGGAACAAAATGGCTAAATCTCAGCTTCGACACTAGTGAGCATCATTTTTACAACCGTAGCTCAAACTTCGGTGGCGCCGCCGTTTCGCTCGAGGTTCTTAGCCATCTCGGACTCTCTGCTACCATCAATAACTCAAATCTCCATTTTACTAACAATGAATTAACTGCAAATGGCCCCGCCGAGACATATCGTTACATCGTTCTAGCAGATAGCAAACCTTGTTATTTTGTCCCCACCAATCCCAAAACTACCATTTTTAACGCTCCGAAAGAAACCTACGATTATATCTTTATCGATCGTTCCGCTAAGCTAGACCGCACCAATGTTAACCGTATTATTGACTATCTAGAAAGCTTCCCAAATGTCAAACTTATCCTTTATCTAAAAAACTTAGATGATACAGACCTAAATGACCTTATACCATTCTCCAAACTTGTCTTCCTCGAACAATCAGATGACAAGAATTCGTCCGCCACAACACAAATCATTCCACCCGAAATGCAAGAAACCGGTAGACTGATTACTATTTCCGAGCATCGTCTTTCTTGTCGTGACATTTCCGAACCTATTTCAACCGATCGTATTGATATTCTCACGCATCTTTCAGCTTATCTAACCGCCTCAGCCACTATTCTTGGCTGTTTCCTACTCGGTTACTCTATCGAAGAAAGTCTAAAACTCGCCCGTCTAAATGTCGAAAATTCCAAGTTGAACAGCTCTTTGACTCTAAACGAACTCCAATCACTAGCTTCCGAATCCACTACCGATGATCTTACCCTGATTGCCAGAAGTCTCGTTCTTTACCCCAAAGGGATTCTTGCCGCCGATGAATCAGGCGGTAGTATTCATAAAAAATTCGACCAACTTCAAATTCCTGACACCTACGAAAATCGTCGTGATTACCGCAACATTTTCTTCACTACTCCTAGCCTAGAATCATACGTCAACGGTGTTATACTATTCGATGAAACCGCCCATCAATTCTCCGACAACGGCCAAAATTTCGTGAATTATCTCACTGCCAAACGTATTATCCCTGGCATTAAAGTCGACCAAGGGCTCGAAAAATTTAAAGACTCCATCCCGACCAATATCATCCCAAATAATGATTACAATCCAGAGGAAACTTGGACTAAAGGCCTAGACGGACTATCAGGACGACTTCACGCCTATTATCAGATGGGGCTTCGCTTTGCCAAATGGCGCGCAGCCTTCGAAATCCGACTTGACGACCGCAATCATATCCTCACCCCTACCGAAACTGCCATCATCACCAACTGTAATATCTTGGCCGAGTACGCCAAAAAATGCCAAGACTCTGGCATAGTTCCAATCGTCGAGCCCGAAGTAGTATACGACGGTTATTATAACCAAGACCAATCTGCGCTTGTAACCAGCAACATTCTCGACCAACTTTTTGAATCCCTTCAGGCATCTCAAGTCAATTTAAAGGCCTGCATCCTTAAAGTTAACATGGTTCTTGCCGGCAAACAATTTGACACAGCATCCACACCAGAAGAAATTGGTCAAACCACCGCTAATGTCCTCAAATCCCATGTTCCTGGCGATTTGGCTGGCATCGTCTTTCTGTCCGGTGGACAAACCCCAGAACAAGCTACCGACAACCTCGCAGCCATTATCAAACACGGCCCATTCCCATGGCCAGTTACCTTTTCATTTGCTCGCGCCCTTCAAGATCCAGCCCTTTTTGCTTGGCAAGGAGATAACCGTAACATCGAAAAAGCCCATCAAGCTTTCCTTGATAGGCTCATCGCAAACACCGTAGCGTTATCAACTAACGAATAGCAAACAACGCAACATTATTATTAGTTCTGTTCTGATGACTCAGCGGTTGTTTCTTCTGGCTTCGCACCGTTGTCAGCTGGAACATCTGCTGCTGCCACTTCAGGCTCCTCGGCTTCAGCTTCACGCTTTTCTGCTTCAGCAGCTGGATCATATAGTGACGCCACCACCTGTTCAGGATCGAGACTTTTATCAGCTAGTTCTACACCATCAGGCAATTTAATATCCGAAATAGTCAATTTATCGTCAATTTCTTTCAAAGAAGATGCATCAAGTTCAAGTCTACTTGGCAGGTCAGCTGGCTTTGCTTTCACATCGAGTTCTTCAATCGATTGCGTCATTGCAAAATGATAAATCTTCGAAGCATCAGATTCATCAAATCCAATAATCACTACAGGAGTAGTTGCTTCTACTGCAGCCTTTGCCGAAATTGCTTGGAATTCAATATTGATAATTTTCCTAGATACAGGATCAATATGTACATCCTTTACGATTGCTAATTTCTTCTTGCCGTCAATATCAAGATCGACTGGAGAGTGATAACCGGCCTTCTCAAGTACTTTCTCCGTTGCTACATATTCAGATGTAGCTAAGACAGATTCTTTCCCACCATAAATCACCGAAGGAATCAAGCCATCTGCCCGCAGCTCTTTAGTCTTCTTCCCTGTGATTTTGCGCTCATTCAACTTTAGCTCATATTCAGCCATATTATTTCCTTTCTAATTCTTATTACTATATCATATTTTCTTAACTTTTACCATAGCAGGCCTTAATACTACTGATTCATAATAGTATCCCGGCCTCAGTGTTTCACTCACCACTTCTTTATCGCCATCGCCCTCCACTGTTACCGCATCGTGCAGATCTGGATTAAATTCTACTCCTTCATCTGACAATATTCTAGCCAGTCCGAGCTCTTTCAGTGTTTTTCCAAGGGAACCAGCTAACGGCTTTAGCTCATCATAACTAGCAACCGCCCTATCTATATCGTCAAGTAGGGGCAGCACCTTCATTACTGTAGCTAGTTTTGTCGTCTGCATCGCATTAGACTTCTGAATATCCACCTGCTTACGATAATTCTCAAAATCCGCCCGAGTTCTTTGTAAATCATTGGTTAATTCAGCGATTTTATCTATATAGTCTTCGTTTTTCTTTGATTCTTTTTTCATAGTAGATCCTCCAACATATTACCGGTATAACGCACCAGTGACATTACTTTAGAATAATTCTGACGCGTCGGTCCCAATACGCCAATATAGCTCTTATCCGAAAAAGGCGAACGAAACTTCGATATTATGAGTGAAACCTCGGAGTTTTTTCCAATCGGATTCTCTCGTCCTATAAAGATGTTTAAAGGTTCACCCGGCGACGTCTCGCGTAGCCATGGCTCCAAATTGTCTAACAACTTTGCCACCGCCTGAACCCTCTTTGCATCTAAAAACTCAGGCTGTGTAAATAACTGTGAAATACCCGACAAGTATAGCTGTTCGCCAATTGTAGCTAGTCCCAAATTACCCGTTAGTTCCACCAAGGAGTCAACCGCTCGCCGAATCGCCACATCGGCTTGCGACTGTGAAGAAACCCTTACATCAATCGCATGTGTACCTCTTTCATAAGAACTTTTCTTTTGTTCATCCGTCTCCGGATAATGTTTTTCATTTTCGAGACAATTCACGTAGAACCTGTATCCAGCATCCGTCGGCACACGTCCAGCCGAAGTATGTGGTTGCGCAATGAGGCCAAGTGATTCAAGTCTCGCCATCTCTGCCCTCACTGTCGCCGGTGATACGCCAAAAAGTTTCGCCATCGTCACGCTACCCACTGGTGAAGCTGTCTCGGCGTATTCTTCGACTATTTGGCAGAGAATTTCCTTTTGTCTTGACGTCAATTCCATACCTATTATTATAGTAAATTAGCACTAAAATGTAAAGAGTGCTAATTCAAAAAAACACAACAAACTCTTAGCAGCCAAACCACGTAATAATAAGTCAATTCCTATTAAGGATTCTTATGCTTGATCATCTTTAATAATCTTTACAATCTTCTTGCCATCATCAACTGTATTTTTAATTCCTTCCCGCGTTAGGGTTGAAATCACTTCAATCGCTCCAGCTATAGTCGTAACCACGCCCATTACGATATACCAACCAATTCCAATAGAATCAGAGCAAACTATAAAAAATGGCCCAATCAATAATTCAATTATCGTTAACACCAATAATGTACTCCAATGATAATCTCTATCTTCACGCTTCTTATACGCATTGATTGCACCCAAAACTCCATTCAGTGTCGTAAAGAATCCGGCCATCAAGTTTAAAACCTTATCCATTACGCTTTCGTTCGATAATAGGAATACTCCCGCCCCGACAACTGTACCATATATCAAAGCTTCACATGCCTGCGACAGCAGAAGCTTCACTCCAGCCCTACGTTCATCCTCTCTATCGCTCTCAATCCTATCATAATTTGATTTCATATAACCGAGCTTATATATCGTCCACAAAACCAAAATTATTCCCACACTCGTAATTAAAATCGGCAACGATTTTGTATCATTCCCATGCCCATTAATCGCAGCAATAAACATCATCACGCCAGAAAAAAACATCATAATAGATGAAGCCAACTTATTCTTTAAGAAAACTTTGTATACACCAAATCCTCTTTTCACTAATTTATTCATAGTCTCATTATATTCCATCAAGAAGAACTTGTAAATTATTATTATTCGAAACAACTCTATTCCACATTGAATCCATTTAACTTCAAAACCTAATGATTCAAAGCCAATCCGCCATATCCAACTCGTGCTATAATAGAAATATGGAAGAAAAAATCACAGCCATCAAAGAATGGCTCGGCACCGGCTCAATCAATATTTTTGGACTACCAATGTCCGGCAAAGATACTCAAGGTATTAAGCTGGCTGAATTGCTAGATGCTAAATTTATATCATCTGGTATGATTATCCGTGCCATGGAGAAAAAGACCAACAACAAATATACTAAACAGGGCGAGCTAATCCCAACTAACGTATTCTATGAATGGGTTTTACCTTACCTCGAACGTCGCGATCTTTTCGAGTATCCACTCGTTTTATCATCAATCGGGAGATGGAAAGGCGAAGAAGATCAAGTTATTTCAGTTGCAAAAGGTGCCGGCCACGAAATTAAGGCCGCCATCGTCTTAAACATTTCCGAAGCCGACGTCGAGCAACGTTTCAAAGCAGCCAAAATTCTAGCCGACCGCGGAAATCGCGATGACGATAAGAATCTAGACATTTTCCGCGTCCGTATTAAAGAGTTTCGCGATAAAACGCTTCCCGTCATTCAGCACTACAAGACTCTTGGATTATTAATCGAAGTCAACGGCGATCAGTCACGAGAGGGTGTTCTTAGTGAAATCGTCGAAAAACTTTACCACAAAGCTTCCCAATCTCAGTCCTAAATCCATACAATAGTATAACTATTCCTACTAGACCAACTCCAATCACCGCATAAAGAGCTGTAAAAGAAGATTTCTCCTCAAATTCTTCTGGCTCTATTTTGTATTCAATCCCATCATTTTCGACTATCTTGCGACATCTTCCCGTCTCAGGATTAAGATAATAGCCATCCTTACATGTTTTCTCTTCTTCTGTCACTATTTTTCGACAACGTCCAGTTAATACATTAAGATACTGACCTTCGGGACAAATCTTTTCCGAAACAGTAGTCACCTTCACGCAATTTCCTGTCGCTTCATTAATAACTTTACCCTCTTCACAGGTTTTGAATTCTTGATAAATATTCGGCATCCCAGCCGTCGGCAGATAAGTTGTTTTCCATATTTCATCACCGATTTCATTATAGCCAATCAACGCATATGAAGTTCCCTTTTTTTGGCCATTCGGATAAAACATTTCATCTACCTTAGTCCCATCTACATCATATAACTCCACTAAATTTCCATTTGTTGGATTCTTAGTAAAACCAAACTCTACCGGACGATAAGCCATGTATTCATCCGCCCTCACAATACCTTCCAGAACATAACTCTTATTCTTATATTTTATAAAACAACCATTTAATAAAACTTGTTCTGTCGACAAATTATGAATCTCTATAAATTGCTCCGACTTGCTATTTTCATAATAACTCAGTATTTCTGTAAACTCCAATTTGGCACATTGTGGCTCAATCACTACATCTTTTACGTCATCTGCGCCATCGATACTATTCTTATCGTTACTGTCTATACTACTGGAACCATCAATGCCACTGGTGCCTTCATTACCCTCAACAACCTCAATGCTTTCTATCTTCTCAGTGTTTTCGGTAGCACTACTATCTTCCGTTTTTTCATTAGTCTCCTCGACAAGATAACTATCCGGCTCATATTTTACCTCATATGAATCCAGCTCCATATGTTCAAATAGTAACGTCTCAGCATCACGAACCAGAACCGTCGGTTTCGCCGAACTAAAACTCTTATAACAACCCTCGTCACCATTCCAGCACACACTGTCAATCACCTCTTCATTCCTTTTTAAATCAATTCCACCCTTAAATGCTATAGTCTTACTATATGTCGAGGCAGCTAGCTCACTATTAGGTGAGCTAGCCAAGCGAAGGAGGATTGACTCGCCAGTTATCCAACTGCTCTCGGGAAACTCAAACAACACTGAGTAATTCCCGCTTGAATTAGTATAGCCTACAGTGGCTCCGGCGAGCGAAATCATCCTGTCGGAGTTTCCTCGAGCGATCTCAATCACCTCTCCGACATTCCCCATCCCATCAACGGTATAACCAGGGTTAACCGCTTTAATATATATTTCTGGCAAGACCTCATTATCTTCTTCTATGTCATTCGCCATCACAGACGAAACTTCTATAGAACCGAATAACAAGATCGCAAGCAATATCATCAAACATTTTTTCATGACGCCAAACTACCATGGCACATTTGGAAAATCAACCCTATTCATGGTAAAATCAAAGCATGAGCATTCTCACCTCTCTGACAATTATAGCTATAGCCTTATTAATCATTGTTTTTATGTATTTCATGCCTGGAGTTTTTGCACTTTTTTATCATTATTGTCATGGTAAATATAGTAAAACCAAAACAAAACGCCTCGCCAATGCCTTTATTTTGGGTGTTTTTACAATCTCTCTCTGCCTACTGTTACTAATACTTAGTTCCACTTTCATCTTCAATACATACTTCAAAAAAGCGGCTACTAACTATTTCGTCTGGGCGACCACTGGCCTTCTTCTTGCACTTGCAGTATCAACTATCTTTTTCTATTTTCGACAAGGTGACGGCACAGAATTATTCATCTCAAGAAAAACCGCAGACAGGTATCTTACTCACATCAAAACTATCAAAGACACTTCTGACGCCTTTTGTCTTGGCATTGTTTCTATTATTCCTGAATTATTATTTACCTTACCACTATATATTATAGTATGCTACGAGATAACCAGAATAAACAACTTATATCCAGCCGGTATATTTCTTTTAGTCCCCTGTATCATCACACCGACCATACCACTCGTCATTTTGCAAACACGATTTAAGTGCGGCCAAAATTTAGCTAACATCCAACGCTCACGCGTTCACAACAAGCTCTTCACTCGCATTGTCATGAGTATTAGCTACTTAGTTTTGGCAGTTTTAATCATTTCTCTAAGAGGTTAGTATGAAACAAAATTTTGACGAAAACATCATTAGAAAGCAATTAGTTATTGACGCCAAGGGCCTCGATATTCCTAGCGGCGCCGCAGAACTATTCATTAATAAGGTTTTACAAGCCGTAAAAGCAGCCATTCAATCCAAAACCACTCTCACAAATCATGATTTAAAAAGAATTATTACAAAAGAGCTTCAAAAATACAATTCCGATTTTGCTTATATTTATAAAAATCGTGATAAAATAATATAAGAATGGGCAAGAAATACGATTTTAAATACATTATTATAGGAAGCGGGCCAGCGGGCCTTGCCGCAGCGCTCACCTTATCCAAATCTAAGAAACGCATCGCTATCGTCGAAAGCCGCTTCTTGGGTGGTTCCAACATAAACACAAGAGATATTCCATATCAAATTGCACTTAAGTACTCTCATTTATATCATCAAGTTCTAGCTGCACCAGAATTTCGCAATAACGATCCAAGTGTTAGCTTTCCAAACGCCGTCGCACATCAACTCAAGGCTATCATCGCCGCTAGCGACCTAAACAAATCCCTCATCAAAAAATCCGGCATCGTCACACTAGAAGGCACCGCACATTTTATAGATAATCACACTATCGCCATAGGTAATAAACAATTTACCTCTGCCGAGTTTATTTTAGCCACCGGCTCCAGCCTGAAACATAGCGAAATCTCTGGCACCGAACATGTCAATTATTTAACTCCAGAAACCGCACTCAAGGTTCGTCGTACGCCAAAAGCCGTCCTTATTGTTGGTGGTGGTTCCACTGGTTGCGAAATCGCTAGCTACTTTGCCGAACTAGGAACCAAGGTCCTCATCATGGAGACCGCCGAGCGCATCCTCCCTCGCGAAGATAAAGAAGTTGGCGAAACAATTAGTAATTATCTCACCAAAGAGCTCGGCGTCATGGTTCTACCAAATTGTAAAGTTGTAGCCCTGGAACAAGATTCATCTAGTAAACATGTCATTTTCCACAATGGCCGAAGCGAAAAGATGGTCCGCGTCGACTGTGTCGTACTTGCTACCGGCAGCCAACCACTATTAGACTACGGTCTTGAAAATGCAGGCATCAAATATAAGAATACTGGCATTCTTATTGATAAATCTTTCCGTACTTCAGCCAAAAACATCTACGCCATTGGAGACTGCATTGGCGGCGATTCATCCACTGAACGCGCCGAATACGAAGGAACACTTCTTGCCACTAATCTCCTTAACAAAGCCAAAAACATACCAAATTACAACGGCTTTGCTAGAATTGTTAACACTTATCAACAAGTTGCCGTTGTTGGTCTAAACGAAGACGATCTCCTGAAGCGTGATCGAAGATATAAGAAGATAACCATCCCAATCAAAGATTCCATAGCTGGAATTGCCGATGATAATACCTACGGCTTTATCAAACTACTTGCCGACAAATCCAATCATCTCATTGGAGCTACAATTATAGCTCCAAACTCCAGCCAGATGATTAGTGAATTATCCCTGGCTGTTCGCCATAATGTTAGTTTACTTGAAATTGCCAGTACTCCACATGTAGCAAATAGCTATAGTAATCTAATCAAACTTGCCGCCAAGCAACTCATCGACAAGAAAAAATAGCTCACTTTGCACCATCGATACTCCTTATCGTCAGGTTTTTTGTACTAAAAAAGTACGGCATCAAAAAAAGCCGCCACGGCGACATAATACATATTCATGGTGGCGGGGGTTGGATTTGAACCAACGACCTTTTGGTTATGAGCCAAACGAGCTACCAGACTGCTCTACCCCGCGATGAATACATACATTATACTCAAATTTAGTATTATTGTCAACATCCTCTCTCTGGGAAGTTCCATTCACAAATAACTTTAAGATCTTTTTTAAGTAGCGAATCTCCACTGTTTCCTAAAAGCTGAATTGCATATAATGGATAGGGGAAATATGCACTCTCTGACTCTAATCTAGTTTCAATTCTTCGATACAAGTCATTCGCGCGTCCAGTCGAATCCACATCTACTTGTACATTATCAAGCTCCGCCCGATCGGATCTTTCAATTTCCTCCGTCCCATCATCTGCTATTACATTTTTTTCATTACACAGGTTATCACAAATAAACTCTAGCTCAAAATCAGTATTTGGTCGTCCATACGGCAACGAAACAGCAACCATAAACGTCTCATCATTGCGCGTACCGCCGACTGGTTTTGGCAACATCAGAGTTGCAGTGCAAGCATATGGCCCATCCATTTCATTTGAACAGTAAACAACACTTGGCAAATTTTTAGATGTCTTGTCGTTCGATTTTATAAAGGCACTTGCCGGCACAATGTTTTCTACACCATTATATACACCATTATAATTCGTCCCAACCACTGCTGCTTTAGCAGCATCATTGGAAGGAACCAAGAATACGGTACCACGATTAGTCGTATCACCTATGCTTGTTGTAAAATCATCAAAGCCAAAGCTATTACCTGTTTGTATCAGCTGAAACGATATCGTCGGTGGACTCGCTGCTTTTTGTGATGTCAGTCCGGGAAAAGTCACACCAGAGCTACTCCTAAAATTAGTAAAGTTCAGTTTCCCACCATAAGTATCATTATTTATATCGGAATACCAACTTATTTTAATTGCTTTTATCTCATCGGCATTCACATCGTTAAAGTTTATCTTGATTAAGCGCATTTGTGTGCTTTCGGACAAAGTGGCGCGATAATTAGCAAGAAGTGTATCCATTTTTACACAAGTATATGCCTGCATCATATTATTAGCCGTGTTTGTCTCCTGAATCATTACCTCACTACCCACTTCAAACTTTCCAATCCTACCCAGAATGTGTGCTACCATATCACAATCAGGATGCTTAGTAAAATACACAATATCCTGACATGTGAGTTCTGACCCAATCGTCAACTCATCTGGATAAGTCTCATTATTCTTAATACAATTCATATAGTTACTAAAGGCAATTTTCGCATCTTCAATGCCAGCCACAGCAGAATCATAAGCTGATTGCGACAAATCGTCGTTTATAGTTCGTGCAATTTCCGAAATAATAATAGTTGCAAAACTCGCCGCAATAATAACTAGAACTAACGTCGAAAAAACCACAACATAAAACGAAGCTGCACCTTTTTTGAATAGTTTTCTATCTTTTTTCATATTAAACTCCATTCGCCTGAACGGCTATATTAAACTTGTTAATCGCACAATAATCAAAGTTTTCAATCGTATACTCATCTGGCGTCGCACAGAAATTACCAGAAGCTTTTATATTAATTCCACCCTGAACTGTTCCCAGGATAAACGACATCGAATATAGCTGCGCAGTATTTGCACTGTTATGGGCTGGAGCTACTGTAGTAATATCATATATTGCTAGATTATTACTTTTACTAGCCGATAAAGGCTCCACGATTTCATCAAAAATCACATCATCATCCTCTCCGCTAATATCAAATAAATGCCCACCACCAAGAATGTTTGCAGAAGACGTCATATTATTCACGCTCCTCACAATATACCTATTACCAGAACCATAGTTTACTGCCGAAATGCAGACTGCCCTATTTCGATCAGTTACTTTTATTAATCTAAAACCACTCGCCGTAGCAACTGTACCACTCTCGCCTTCCTTATATTTAAGCTCTGCCGCTGTAACGCCATCTATCTTGTAATTGTCATCAAAGAAATACCCTGAATTCCAGATATAAGAATAACTCCCAGTGCAGAACGCACCAAACACTGGAGCATTATATATTTTCTTTTGGTTCGTCGTACCATTGCCAATTGTAACAGTTGCAAAACGCATTACCGAAACAAAATTATTTGCTCCATCCGACATACAACTATTATACTGGCTCGAACCAACTGTATAAAGCCTCGTACATAAATCAGTCACCGATCTCGCAGGGGAACTCTTAATTGTCGCACGAAAATCATCCGCCAAATCCATCCCAATCGTGTTGACCTGATTCAGTATAATTCCCCGTCTATATGAGGCAATCACATTAATGATAATCATCGTAATCGTAAGCGAAAGAATCGCAATAAAAACAATTGAAAACGATAATTCAATTAGCGTAAATCCAGATTTTGAATTCGCGGGTTTTTTCTTGTTAGCCTCCATCCTCACCTCACACATTTACTCTCATCATCTGGAACTATCTCAACACCAGACGCGTTTCTTGATCCACTAATTATTCTTACATTTCGTCGCAAAGCCCCCTCATCATCACTATATGGATTAATACAAAAGTTTACTTCTGTCCTTTCAAAATGCGGCACGTGCGACCCGTCCAAAAAACCAGAACTTCTTAAAATATTGTAACCTTCGCTCCCGCCAACTGCGCTATTAGCTGTAAACATCAGATGATTAACTTCTATTGTTTCGCCCTCTAACGCATATGTATAAACCACACCAGAAGACGGATTTCTGACGATTAATAACGCGCCTACAAACGGTTCATAGCTGTCCGCTTTCTGTATCGAAGCAGACCATTTTGGAGAGTACGTCTGACTTATGCCAGCTGGAACTAGCCTGCCACCACCACTCTCATTGGCTTCATAAAAAACAACGTCTGCATTTAAATCCGACAAAGATTGTAAAACACTTCCCGCTCCAGTATCGCCAATATCGCCTATCACACTATATGTAAATACGGGACTTTCTTCACCTTCCTCCAATTCCTCACCATTCTGTTTATACTGCTGCCCAAACGTCACTAGCCTTCCATAAATTGCTTTTTCCGATCTGCCGCCACCAAGACTCTGCACGTTCGTTACTTCACCGTATACACTTCTTAAAAATTCCGCAAAATTCTGTACCGAATCATTAAATCTTTGCTGATATATAGAATTCTGCACTCCAATTGTCACACCAATAAATAGTATACCCGTAATCGCTAAAAACAAACTTACCTCAACTAGAGTAAAACCATTTCGCATTCTTCTCATATTAACAATTATAGCATAATCATTTTAAATTAGTAATCCGGAAATAAGTATATCATCCATTTCTCAAAATTTGAAAGTGTTTTTTCCACTACAACCTTTTGCTCTACTCTATGTTTATTTCTAGCCGCATCAGTGTTCTTCGGAAGCACTACCATATTTTCACCTGGCAATTGTTTATCTAAATATTTCCTAGCTAGTAATTCCTGATATTCCTCAGTACGATAATAGTCATTTTCAAGTTGACTGGCCTCAGCTTCGATTTCCAAAAGCTCCAACTGTTTCCTCTCTGCCCCTAGCCTTTCAGATAACTCCCAATTTCTAGACATCGCCATAATTGATTGATACGTAAGTACCAAGCATAAAACAATCGCAGCTACCAAAAAAACATTCTCCACCGCAAAAAAATCATGCCGCACCTTATAAACAAATCTCCGAACACTGGTTCCCATTCCGCTCATAGCTATATTATATCATCAAACTATAATTCGCCAAATATGATATAATGAAGAAACTGGGGGGGTATAGCTCAGTTGGTTAGAGCATGCGTCTTATACACGCAGTGTCCTTGGTTCGAGTCCAAGTACCCCCACCAGATTTTACTTAACTCGGCATTTTAGCCGATTTTTTAGTAGTAAATTTCTGTTAAGTACCCTGCAGATTCTAGGGTGATATTTCACATCGTTTTTGCACAAAAAATGCGTTCGAAAACGCATTTTTACCTCTATTGATTCGTCCGTTAATACCCTAAACAATTTGGTCACATAAAAAAGTACCGTAGGTCAAATCTACGATACTTTCCTAGTTTTATAACTAAATCTTCTCTGGATTCAAAAGGATAGTCTTTAGTTGCTCTGCTACGGCATCGGTAGGTACCATATATTCACTGGTGCAATTCTGAGTGCGCCAAGTATCGTGAATTACAAAATCAAATCCATTGAATTGAACATCCGGAGTGGTATTACCTTGCCAACTCTTCTTAGAATCTTCCATGGCCCTTATGGTGACAACGGAACAGGAAAAGATATCATTATAGTAAGCAGCTTGAGGCTGTTCGACATAATCGTTCTTAGAAATAGCCGTCAAACCAACAACATAATTACCATAACTATCGCCTTGATTTTCCTGATCAACTGCATACCCATAATTAGTTAAATCATCCGATAATTTGTACTTTACACCCCATTTAGGCACATAAAAGTATCCGTTTTCAATATAAGGACCACCACTAACCTTGGCCGTATCAGTAATAGTTACGGTTGTTCCATTATTTGTTGTGGTTTCAATTTCGGGAGCTTCAATAGTAGTAATTGTGCCGTCATCTTCCTTGATTTGAACTTTTAAATTAGAAATCTGGCCATCTTTTTGCGCACTTCGTATCATACCATAAACGCCAAACCCAATACCACAAGCCGCCACAATACATGCCACTGCGGTAGCGATTTTTAGGCCATTTCCACTTTTTTGCTTATTATCTACTGTTGGCGTCATTGGCACTCCAGTATTAGTATTTTGTTCCATTGAGTTTCCTTTCCTAAATACTTATGTTTCTATTATAGCATGGTTTAATTTTTTTCGAATGTCTTCCTTATGGATTGTTAATGCCTGCCCAATTCGTCCCCACCAATAATAAAAGAAATCCCTTTAGGGATTTGTTTTATTATTAAGTGGTCTTGGATGAGAACCAAAATGCAAAAAGCCCCAGCTGACCGCCGAGGACTTTTCGTTTTGAATTTAAGAAAGGATTAATTAAATATTAGATGCCGATATCATAGCCAGTAGATTGCAACATCGCGCCTACCAGCTCTTCGAGTCCAGAACGTGTAGTGATCTTGGCCAGCACGTCTTTAGGGTATCTAATGACATCGTATGCAGTATTAATTCCAGCGCGTTTCAAACGATTGCACAAACGAACGCTTAAATCCAACTCCTCGATAGAAAGAGAATTAAATACGTTCAGATTAATCTGCTTACCAGTACCATCATAGTACTTCAATGGCATTTTCCCCATGCGTCTCAACTCCATAAGCAACTCCTGTTCTCTCTCAAAAACCGGAGTCTTATAAAGTTCATCAAGCTCACTTTTGAGGCTGTTAACAACATCGTTCAGCTCGTCCTGAGCATCAAAGAGCGCCGGAAGATCATTACGGCCCTTCAGCTTCCAAAAAGCTTTAGCCTCAATCTGACTGATACGCGCTCTCGTGATCTGGAAATACTGAGCAACAGAATCAAGATCCCAATCCTCATTGCCCTCCAAACCGAAGCGACGGCATATTACATCGTATTCTCTTTCCTTCAGCCGATTGCGGAGCGAGAGCTTTATACTTTCAATGTCTTCATCCGACACACTAACGAAGCTTTCGTACTGCTCGTTCGAAAGCTGCTCAATCTGCAGAATGAAGCACTCTCTATTCTCCTCAAAGATAGACCAGTAAAGGAACCCGATGCGAAAAGAAGTGGTAAAATCAGCCTTGGGGCGAATGAAACCAGCCTCTTCCAGTGCTTCGGCCAACTCCAGTTCCCACTTCGGAGTCACCACGCCATTATACGCAGCAATTCTACCATGCTTGATGACATCATCAATTGTATCAAATTTCTTCTTCAGGCAGGTACGAGTCCTTGACGAAACGTTTAATTCGTCAAGAGTCTTCAAGGTTACCGCCTTCCTAACTACTTCCGTATTCATGTTCTTTCCTCCGTAAAAAAAGTGTTCTCAAAACGTATATATAAAGTTTTAGGTTACCCTAAAACGAGATAGGGAGTAAGGGGCAGAAGCCCAAAAAAATCCTTTCTTAAATTCTTAATGTACTCTTTAGCCATATCTACCAGCTCAAAGTACATCAGTATTATATCACAAAAACATCAGAATGTCAATTACATCGCAATAACTCTCCCCTTTTGCAACAAATATCGCATCAAAAAAGCAGCCATCGAAACTGTGAACATAAAAGCAAAAACCCACTAGATTGGTATTTTCTCCGAATGAAGCGCGATTATACATCGAGCGAATGAGGAAAAAAACCAAGATAGCGGGTTTTTACAAAAATCAAGATTATTTCTTCTTTAAAGTAAGGAACCCATTGCGTGGATTCTCAACTACCATACGATCTGCTGGCAAGTCGCAAGGAGTACCCTTACCGCCCTTTTCGTCCTTTGTAAAGAAATAAATTGTCTGAGGCTTTCCACCGCGGAGCGTCACTTCAGATTTGTGTAGATAATACTTTACACCTTTACCGTTAGTATGTTCGTAAGCCATTTCAGCTTTCCTCCTTAAGTTAATATACTCTTATCTTATGACCCTTAAACAAAAAAGTCAAGAGATTTTTCCATTAAATCTAAAGAATTATGCAAATATTAGAGATAACCTTAAGAAAATCCAGATAATTACTCTGATAAAAATTACAACAAAGATTATCAAAGTCAAAACAATCATAAATCCAGTTAACGTCGGAGCCAGAATCGGCGAAGCATAGTTCTTTCGGAATAGTTCAGTCGAAGGAATTTCTGCTATCACCTTATCATGCAATTCCTCTGCTGCCGGATATTTCTGAATCTCACTTAGCATACAATTAATATAACCTGGACTATCCCACGTCCAGCCATTAATTCTAGCAGGTTCTTTACAGGCCTCCGACGCCAAAGCATAAATATTCCCATTTGGATTATTGTCAGATACTAAATTCTCCTTTGCTTCCGCTAGGGCGCGATTCGCTGCTCGAATATACTGATGTTCTAGATAAAACGGTCCGGTTCCAAACGTAATTTTTTTATTACCATTCTCATCAATAATATTAATTACAATATTAGAAAATACAAATTTCTTTAATTCTTCTAGTTTTCTAATAATCTCATCATCATTGCCCTGCTCATCCGCCACAAGTACCGCATCTCTTAATTCTGTCATTTTAATATGATCTAACCTTAGTAAAGTTGCATCAATAAAAAGTAATGGTACCAGAATTACCAAAAGCTGCCAAGTTTTCACGCGATAAAACCTAATACGCCTATGTTTTTTCATATTTAAATTATATCATATCGTCACCATCCTTGCCTCGAGCAAAACTTATAAGCTTGCATCTTTTACAAATCCTTGCTACAATAGGGACCATCGCTCATTTATTCCCAATGGCTTTATGGCTAAAGTCTTTGCGAGGTGGGTTAGCAAGGTCGACGAGCGAAAATCATTAAGGAGAATATTAGATACATGCGTATCAAAGGACTAAAACGTTCCCAGGAACGCAAAAAGTCAAAAATTGCTCCTGCCTCCTGGCAAGAGTTTATCGAGATTTAACTCGCAAAAATCCCCCTGTTAGGGGGATTTTTAGTAATCCTAATCATGTATCTATTAATAAGAATAATCTATTCTATTTACCCACTTTTGCCTCTACAATCTTTCTAATCACATTGGCAAAATTATGTGTACCCTCCTGCGGCTCTTCCCAAGATACAGTCTTGCCATCAATAACCACTTCTGAAGCCGCATTCCAAGAAATCAACTGACCATCAACATAGAATGCCGGGGTCCCAGCAATATCAATTCTCCTACCGATCCCCATATCAAAACTTATTTTCTTTGAGACGGCCTCGCTCGCAATATCTTTGTGAAATTTTTCTAAATCACCTTTGCCACCAGTAACTTCTACGAAGTATTTATCAAACAGTTCTGTTCTCTCCGAAGGAGATGCGTATTCCCATTCCGCCTGCTCTGTGAATAATTTATCGGCATATTGTTTCCAATATCCCTGCAATCCTGCAGCCTCTGCTGCTGAAGCCGCCGCCGTTCCATTCTGGTGATATGATAACAAATAGCTCCTATATACCACAGCCAGCTTTCCATCCAACTCTTCAACAATACTATTGACTCGCTTATTCATCGAAGCACACCCAGGGCACTGATAATCCGCATATTCAAATATCACCACCGGAGCCTCTGGATTGCCCTTCACGTGGTCACCGATATTACCATTATTTGCATCCGGCTCGATTATTGAATAAAAATCATATTCATTAAAATTAGTTGCCTTATTATTTCCGTCAATCACAAAAAACGCACCTATAGCAATTATTGCCACCACAACCACACCAGCAATCACACCAGCCACGGAGAAGCCTCTCGTTTTTTTCATAAATATCTCCTTTTTAAAAATGATATAATATATTATAGCATGTTAGATAATTTATTAAAGAAATTGGTCCACTGGCTAGACCCAAAACTCGAAAAATTCCGCACTAGGCAGTCCTCCACCACACCACCCAAATTCACTCCGAAATCCCTCGAAGAATTCATTGGCGTCCTCCAACGCACCCCGAAGTCAATCCTGAGTAGCCGCGATCGTAGTCGCATCGCCGCCATCATGAGTTTCGATGACCGCAAAGTTGAGTCCATCATGATACCTAAATCTAAGATGGTTTTTGTTAATGCCGAAGAAATCCTCGGCCCACTCGTACTTGATAAACTCTACAAATCCGGCTTCACTAATTTTCCAGTTGTCGACAACAGCGATAAGGTTAAAGGCATCATTCATACCGAAGCACTTAATGCCCTCGAAATTAAACACACCGATCGCGCCGAAAAATATTTAGATAAGTCAGTTTATTATCTCCATATAAACGATTCACTTAGCCATGCCGTCTCCGAAATAGAACGTACTAATAGTTATTATTTTCTAGTACTAGATCATGAAGATTCACTTGCGGGATTCTTTACCATCCAGATGTTATTAGACTATTTACTTGGGAAGTGATATAATAACACATATGAGAATTTTAGCAAACGAATTAAAAAACCATTTAAAACAATCTGTCACCGTCGAAGGCTGGGTCAATTCCCGTCGTGACCATGGTGGTCTGATTTTTATCGATCTGCGCGATCATACGGGCATCATCCAATTAGTCATCACTCCAGATACTCCCGACTCATTCAAGCTTGCCGAGTCCGTCCGTGACGAATACGTGCTAAAAGCCACCGGCACCATGCGCGAACGCGCCAAAGATCTAATCAATCCAAACATTGAAACCGGCACCATCGAGCTCGTCGTAGAAGAGCTCACTCTTCTCAACAAATCCGAACCTCTTCCAGTCAACACTCACGACGACGGCGAAGAATCATCCGAAGAATTACGTCTTAAGTATAGGTTTCTTGATCTTCGTCGCCCCAGCATGCAAGGAATTCTGAAACGCCGCTCTGAATACTATCGTTTCATTCGCGAATTCATGTATGATCACGATTTCACCGAAATCACCACTCCAATTCTTGCCAACTCTTCTCCCGAAGGTGCTCGCGACTTTCTAATTCCATCAAGATTACATCCGGGTACATTCTATGCTCTTCCTCAAGCCCCTCAGCAATTCAAGCAGCTTTTAATGGTTGGCGGTGTTAACAAATATTTCCAAATCGCACCCTGTTTCCGCGATGAAGACCCTCGTGCCGATCGGCTCTACGGCGACTTTTACCAGCTCGACTGTGAAATGTCGTTCGTTGAAGATGGCGAGACTGTTCGTGAGGCTATCGAACCGCTCTATCTGTCACTCGCCACCGATTTCAGTCATAAGAAGCTCGTTCTTAAATCCGAGCCAGCCAAGAAATATCTCATCAAAGGCTCTCCAGTTCCTCGCCTACCTTATGACTTTGCCATGGAGACTTACGGTGTTGATAAACCCGACCTTCGCTACGGTATGGAATTAATCGACCTCACCGAAGTATTTAAAGACACTGACTTTAAAGTCTTCAAGCAACCCTGTGTCAAAGCAATCTGCGTTAAAGGCGGCGCTTCGCTTACTCGTCGCGAAATTGACGAATTCACCGACAAGGCCCGTAAACTCGGTGCCGGTGGTCTAGCCTATATATTATATACAGACGAAGGTGCCAAATCCCCGATTCTCAAATTCATGACCGAATCCGAAATTGCCGATGTCGCGAAATTAACTGGTGCCAAGCCCGGCGATGCCGTCTTCTTCGGTGCTGACGAGCGTAACAAGGTTAATAAAGTCCTCGGCCAACTTCGTATTGAATTTGCCGACCATTTCAATCTTAAAGATCCAAACGAAATCGCATACACTTGGGTAATTGACTTTCCATTTTACGAGTGGGATGACAAAGTCAAGAAGCTCGATTTCGGTCATAACCCTTTCAGCATGCCAAAAGGCGGCCTGAAAGCACTAGAAGAAGCCAAGACTGATTCCGATAAGCTCGCTATTAAAGCCGACCAATATGATATGGTTATGAACGGCATAGAAGTTTGCTCTGGTGCCGTCCGCAACTACAATCCTGAAATCATGTATAAAGTCTTCAATATTCTCGGCTACAATAACGACTATGTCGAAGCTCGTTTCTCCGGCATGCTGAATGCCTTCAAATTCGGTGCCCCACCTCACGCTGGTTGCGCCCCTGGTCTCGACCGTATCTTCATGGTCCTAGAGGGTATCAACAACATTCGCGATATCGTCGCCTTCCCCAAAAACGGCAACGGTGTCGATCTCATGATGAATTCCCCGTCCCCTGTCGACCAAACCCAACTCGACGAACTCCACATCGCCCTCCTACCAGAAGAAGACTAATTCTCGCCCTTTGTTCGTGCCTAAGTAGACACTAGACGAAAACAGGCCCAGGCCGTAAGCGTTGCTAGGTGAGCTAACAGTAGATCACTTCCAGTTTTTTACTATTCTCCCAATTTCCTATTTGAGATTAAAAACCGGCAGATTGGTGTTTTCTTCTTGCGAAGTGCGATTATTGATCGAGCGAGCAAGAAAAAACGCCGAGATGCCGGCTTTTAACTTAAATAGGTGGTAGGCCCGGCTGGAATCGAACCAGCATTGTATCCTTAGAGGGGATATGTCCTATCCGTTGAACGACGAGCCCAAAACTGCCCCCTACAAGTTTCTAATATTATACACTATTCTTCTGGTTTTCTCAACTTATAATAGATTGACGGCGCAAACCGAATTGGTGCTAGCACCTTTTGAGCCTTATCTTCCATCTTTACCAAATTCTTCGTACCAAAGACCTTCTTTAGTCCACGACTTCGGAAATTCGACACCGACAACACCTTCACACACTTAAATCCAATCTTATCGAAAATCTCTTCGACATATTTCGGATGATAATTATAAAACCCATTCGCCGAAATTTCCTTATAATTTGCTACAGTCTTATCAAATGGGTTGACTTTGCTTCGCCCCGTCACATACCGTGCCATCTTAGGGAGAGTTCTCTTGTTGGCTACTTCAATCACCGCCACTCCACCTGGTTTCAGCACTCGGTATAATTCCGCAATTGCCTTATCAAGATGCTTCAAATGATGCGTCACGCGAATCATCATTAGTCCATCTAATTCATTATCCTTAAATGGCAATTCATAAATATCTCCCACCCGCGTTTCAATTTTATCACCGTATATTTCTTTCGCCTGCTCAAGCTCTGTTTTCGAATAGTCAAACAGGAAAACCTTATGCGCACGTTTCAAATACTCGTTAGCTAGTCTCCCGTATCCCCCACCAATATCAGCAAACTTTCCCATCCGTTTTGGAAGTAGTTTTCGAATTGCCATTCGGTCAGCCTGGTCTTCATACTCTCTACCAGTATTCTCCCAGAAATCCTTCTTATAGTCATAGCCATTATAATCTGAAACAATTTCTTTACCCATAATAACCCCATTATATCACACGTGACACTTCTTCCAAAGTCGTCTCTCCTCTAAGTGCCGCTAGTACCCCCTTCTGCTCTAAGGTCAACATACCTTTATCTCGAGCCACTTTTTCAATCGCATTTGTATTGATATCAGCTACTTCTCCTCTAATAAATGTCTGAATCTCATCCGAAACCACCAGCTGTTCCATTATAACCGTTCGTCCCCCATAACCAAACGGAAACTCTTCCGTTGGCACAGCTTCATATAATACAATATTATTCAAATCAACACCTTGCAATCTTTTTTCTGGTACTCCCATCAGCACTTCTCTGATGTATTTCGTTTCTGCCTCGGTCGCCGACCTTTCTCTCTTTGAATCAGCCAGTTTCCGCACTAGTCTCTGCGCAATCACTAATCTAATCGAACTCGAAAAAATCGGATTTGTACCAACCAAATCAATCATACGTGAAAAAGCCGCACTCGCTGAGTTCGCATGAAACGTCGATAGCACCAAATGCCCCGTAACTGAGGCTTGAATCGCCGTTTTTGCCGTATCTGCGTCACGTATTTCACCCACCATCACTACGTCTGGATCTAATCTTAATACCGATCGTAACCCCTCCGCGAAGGACCCACCTTCACCAGTATTAATCGGAACCTGAGAGATTCCCGTGATACCATATTCAATTGGATCTTCCAAAGTAATTATCTTCTTGTCTGAAGTATTAAGTGCATTTAATATTGAATAAAGTGTAGTAGACTTGCCAGAACCAGTCGGCCCTACCATTAATACAAGTCCTCGCGGGTGTGAAATTATTTCATCAATTTCTCGCCTCTCATCCTCTAACAAACCTAGCAAATCAAGATTAAGCAAAGATTCATCAAAGTTAAATAACCTTAACACTGCATCTTGCCCATACATTGTCGGAATCGTCTCTACGCGAATATTAACCAAATGCGTCACACCATCACGATGAATATCTTTCTGCATGTGGCCAGACTGTGGCTTATTGGTCGCCGTTGATATATTAGCCCTCGAAGATAGTTCACCCATAATAATCCTGTATTTATCTCTATCGATTGTTGCCACTGGGTGCAACAGGCCATCAACTCGCATTCTAATGCGTATTCCAGTTCGTAGGTTCTCAATGTGAATATCACTCGCACCCAATTTATCCGCCTGGTCAATTAGAAAATCAAACACCTTCTCCGGTGACACGTGTGCCAAAGTCTGCGATACCGAAGCAATCGTTTCAGAGTCACCTTCACCAGCAATCTTTATATCGTCATACCTTATTTCTTTTGGCGGATCGTATCGCAACATTAATACCTGATAAGCTGAATTTGAAATTAAGAAAAAATCCACACGCTCACCATCATTATTATATTCTCGTCTCATCTTTTCAATCAAAGACCTCGGAGTCTGACTCGTTACCATAAACTGGTAATTTGTTTCTTCCTCACCACGCTGTAACGGAACTATATGATTCTCGTGCATCTCCGCAATCGACAATAGGCCTGAAACGAGCGGGATGGTGCTTTCATACTTCCTCATATCTAGATATGGCAACCCCAAGATACGCGCCCTCTCGGCCGTTGCCTTTTCTTCATTTTCGCGTCGTTTTAGCTGTATTTCATTCTCATCCATACCTTAAATTATAGCACAATCATTTTCCGTTTTTATCGTAATGTGCTATAATTCTTTCATGGCAAGAAAGTTTAAGATGAAAATTGTTGCCAAGCAAAACCGCAACAATAATCACAAGCACAGCGACAAGCGAAAACACCCTCGCCTAAAGAACGGTCGCTAATCCCCTCTTCACTACAAAGCAGGGGATTTTTCTTGGTTTTTAAAATAGGAGGAAAATGAAAAAATGTTTCGATGCTGAAAAGTATCTCAAAATCCAAAAAAAGAAAATCAATCAGCGCATCAAAATGTTCGATAAACTCTACATCGAATTTGGTGGCAAGCTCATCGATGATCAACATGCCGCCCGCACTTTGCCAGGTTTTCTACCAGACCTCAAAATTCGTCTCCTCCAAGAATTTAAAGATGATGCTGAAATCATTCTTTGCATCAGTGCCAACGCCATCGAGAAATCCAAAATTCGCGCCGATCACATGATTTCATACGAAACTGAGATACTCCGCCTCATTGAATTCTTACGCGCCCACAATCTTTATGTCAGTTCAGTTGTTATCACTCTCTATGATGGCCAAAAAAAGGCCAAAGATTTCGCCAATCGCCTGAAAGATTATAAAATCAAGACCTACTTTCACACTTTCACCAAAGGTTATCCTACCGACGTCGATACCATCGTATCCGACGAAGGCTACGGCGCTAATCCATACATCGAAACCACTAAGCCCCTCGTCATCGTTTCTGCTCCCGGCCCTTGCTCAGGCAAGCTTGCTACCAGCCTCTCGCAACTTTATCACGAATCCAAACGTGGTGTTAACGCTGGTTACGCCAAGTTCGAAACTTTCCCAGTTTGGTCCCTACCTTTGAAGCACCCAGTCAATGTCGCCTACGAGGCCGCCACTGCTGACCTTGGCGACGTCAACATGATTGACCATTTTCATCTCGACAAATACGGCATTACTGCTGTTAATTACAATCGTGACCTTGAGACTTTTCCGGTCCTCAAAGAAATATTAACTCGTATCACTGGCAAAACAATTTACTATTCCCCTACAGATATGGGCGTTAATGTCATTGGTGAATGTATCACCGACGATAAAGCTATCCAGCGCGCCGCCAAGAACGAAATCATTCGCCGCTATTATCGTGCACTTACTGACCTCAAAAAAGGAGCTGTTACCCCCGAAGTGCCAGAACGCATTAAGCTCCTCATGAACGAGTTGGATATATCCGAGTCCGACCGTATTGTCGCCCTAGAAGCTGATAAGAAACGTCAATCTTCCGGCAACCTTCCAAGCGCCTGCATTCAAATTGGCAAAGATTTCATCCCGGGCCGCAAAACAGATATTCTCTCACCAATTTCCGCTGCATTTCTTAACACCTTGAAGGCCGTCAATCATATTCCAGATGAAGTAGATCTAATTTCCCCTAACGTCCTAAAACCGATCCTCGAAATCAAAAACAAAATCAGCAACTTCAAAGAGAACTATCTGAAACTAGGCGAAGTTCTCATCGCACTCTCAATTTGCTCCACCACAAATCCAGTCGTCAAAAAAGCTCTAGAATCTCTTGATAAACTAAAAGACTCCGAGCTTCATTCCACCCACATGATTACCGACGACGAGATGATTATTTTGTCAAATCTCGGCGTCAACGCCACCTGTGGCACTGAAATAGATATTGACTAAACTTGGCGAAAGACAGGATACCCATCCTAGTCCCTTAGAGCCTCCAAATCTAAAGAGCAAAGAAGCTTCGCTTCTCACGCATCCCAAAAGTAATAAAAATACTAGAGCAAGCTCTAGATTTTTATTACTTTCAGTCTGCTAGAAGAACTACATTCTTCTTTGCTCTTTCTGGTTTGGCGGAAGGGACAGGATTCGAACCTGCGAGACGTTAATCTGCTGGTTTTCAAGACCAGTGCCATCAACCACTCGGCCACCCTTCCACCTATGATTATATCATAATTCCTCAAATAAACCTAGGGTTCACCAATTCAAAAGTTATTCCGCGTTCGTATATACATTTGTCACGTCATCCAAGTCATCCACTGCGCCGAGCAACTTCTCCAATTTTTCAGCATTCTCACCTTCTACTGGCACATACGAATTTGGTACATATTGGAGCTCTGCTGAGGTCACGGTCAATCCGCCATCCATCAAAGCTTGTCGTACCTTCATTAATTCAGACGCATCAGTATAGATTACCGTATATTCATCCTCATCTACTACATCCTCTGCGCCCGCATCCAAAGCCGCCATCATCACCTCGTCACCCTTCTCGGTCACTTCAATTACACCTTTACGCTTAAACTGAAACATCACACTACCCGGCTCCGCCATGCGTCCACCGTTTTTGTCTAGAGCATGTCGCACTTCTGGCATGGTGCGGTTCTTGTTGTCAGTTGCCACCTCAATTACAATACCAACCCCACCTGGGCCATAAGCCTCATACACTTCTTCAATTAAGGCTGCTGCTGACTTGTCAGCCACCCGCGCTATCGCTCTTTCAATATTTGCTTTTGGCATATTTGCAAGTCTCGCCTTCTCTAATACCATGGCGAGAGACGGATTCATTGCTGGATCAATTCCAGCTCGCGCCGCAATCGCAATCTGATTTCCAATCTTCGTAAACAAAGCTCCTCGCTTCGCATCAACCACAGCCTTTTGCCGCTTAGTCGTCGCCCATTTACTATGTCCTGACATATTTTTCTCCCATCAAAATTATAATTCAACTTACCAATATTTTATCACCTTCTATCTTAAATGTCTATTATTGCACCATATCAGTGTTCTGCGGCGTATTAGTATCCCGTGCCGTTTGCGCTATACTTCCAGTCCTTCATACTGTGGTGTAAACCCACACCCGGTAGCCGTATTTACAATCAACAATACTTTACTAAATTCCTTTTTCGCCCTATCCAAGTACCCACTACGACTATCGCAATCACCACATATATCCACCAAACCCATCGCTGATACTTTGGCATTTCTACCAAAAACTCTTTCATTCCACCTAGCCATTCCACTACCACGATATGATAGCGCAGCAATATCTTCGTAATCCATGCAATCACCGTCGACATCATCGGTACACTCGCTATGACTCCAACTGCAAACACGAGCCCCATTACATACGGTAAAGTTGGTAATATTAACAAATTCGCCACCACCGACACTAGCGACAATGTACCATAATAATATAGTGTAATAGGTAACGTCATCATCGTCGCCGCCATTGTCGTAAGCACCATCATTCCCATCCATCCTGGCTTCTTCGTTCCATAGAAAAATTTAATCAGCTCAGGCCCTAGAACCATAATTCCAATATAACTTGCAAACGATAATTGCCACCCCATGTTCATCACGAAACTTGGCTCTATCATTAATGTAATCGCCATCGTAAGAAGTATTATTCGCCAAGGTTCCATTTTTCGCCCCGAATACCATACCACCAAAGTAAGCATTGTCATTATACCAGCTCTCAAAATCGACGGTGTCCACCCCACCATACACATAAAAAACATCACAAAAACAATCGAAAACAACACCATCACAGTTCTCGACACTTTTCCAAACATCTTTCTCGCTACATCGACTAGTATTGTCAAATGAGTACCACTTGCCACCACGATATGTGTTAGCCCAACCACTCGCAAATTCTCGCTCAATTCATCCGGTAGTCCAGACTTTAATCCTAGCAAATACGATAGCCCCAATTTCTCTTCTGGCGAAGATATCAGGCTCTTCACCCTTTCAGCAAACCAATCTCTCACCCGAAGCACCCACAGCCCAGGCTCTGGTCTCTCCCATTTCCGAATTCTCGGCTTATATAGATACCCGGCATAGACCCCAAATCCATCCAGCATCCTACCTTCCAGCACCAGAACATCCCCCCATCTTAATTCCTCATTTTCTGTCACTGAAACATATATTTCGCCTTTGCTTGGTATACATTCACCATTTCTAGACCTTTCATTATTTAGTCCTTCCATATCAATAGCGTTATCTATCCCGTCACCACACTCATTCCCAAATTTCAAATTCGTTAGTTTAAACTTTGTTTCGTCCTCATCCGTCTCCGCATCTCCATTTATTACGCCCTCCACCACCACATTCTTTCCACTAAATCTTCGTATATATTCTCCACCTTCTAGTTCCACCGCGCATCGATAGAAAGACATTATCATTCCAGCAAGCAAGGCCACTATTACAAACATCATTTTTGGTTTCAAATAAGCAATCACCAGTAAACCAATCGCAAAGACAATCCATAACGGCGAAACAAAATAGTTTATCCGAAAAACCATAGCAATTACTACGCCACTTATAATTCCAGTCGCCGCTGCTATTACAAAATACGATTGATGAATATCGAGTAGCAAACGCCCACACCATTTTCGTATTCTCACCATTCTTTCAATTGTATCTAAACCGCACACCATAAATCACACCCTACTACATCACATCATTTTTGCCAACCAATTCAAAACAATTATGCTTTATTTCTAGTCATAAGCATTGTCATTTAGCACAAGCGTAGTTCTTCAATGCCAATACGATGCCGCCCACATCCACCGCCCATCTCTTGCCTGCCACCTCAAAAGTGATATAATATAGCCTATGCACCGGTAGCTCAGTGGATTAGAGCACT
>DFGN01000030.1 GCA_002371235.1 Candidatus Saccharibacteria bacterium UBA3749
ACGTTTGGAGCGCTAATAAAAACCAGCTCCAAATCACTACCCTATTATTTTAGACTATTTTTGCAAACTTGTAAAGAGCTGCCAGACATTTTCTTTTTAATTTTTTTACTAATTTTAGCGATTCTTTCGCAAAAACGCCAAAAAAATACCAAAAACCTATTGACAACCGAAAACCTTATGTATATAATAAGCGTCATAAAGGTCATTATCATTTTTAAATAACAAAAAAGGAAAACAAAAATGTTCAGATTACCATTCGGGAAAAAACTGTTTAGATTGTCTGCCATTGGACTGGTTGTCGTCGCGGTCATGGCACTAACAGGAAGCTTTGTGGCAATGCGAGCAAAGCAAGAGATTAATGCTGCGACGGTGGGTGGAACAGCCGTAGTAGGCTTCAATGAAGATCAGAGCACGTGGATTCCCTACGGCTCAGGACCAGCTTCTAGCGGTCCGGAGGCCGGCTCGATTACACCGCGTTTCTACATAGAATCGGAGTCTAATACCTATAATGGCTACTGCATGCAACCACACGTCAGGCCTATGGCTGGCTCGTATGAAATTTCCACCATTCCAGCTAATGAATACGAAGATGAAATAAAATTCATCATGTATGTAAACGAAGTGGATAATTACTATACGCGACAAATTAGAAATGACATTTTCAATAACTGGCGCACCTCAGATAGTGATGGTAGATACGCCTGGACTCACGCTGTAATTAGTATGCTTACGCCAATTAACACCAATATTTACGGTGAAGATTTCTATAATACCACTTATCATGGTTCAAATTGGGGACTGTCAGGAGATGACATCGCGTTTGCTGAAGGAATTATTGGAAAATTGCAGTATTATATTTCAAACAATAATGCAGCATGGCTACTCGCAAATCGGGCTAATGTTTATTATGCTGATGCTGGGGCAAATCACGGTGCAGATGGCTACAGACACCAGAACGTTGCTTGGCTTGAGGTTCCGTCTGAACAGGGCGGTAGTATCCAAATCCAAAAATGCGATTCTGACACAACGGAACCAAATTGTCTAGTTAGTGGCAGAGATGTTAGTGGTATCAAATTCGCACTTTATAACAATACTGGAAGCTGGATTTATCTTGACACATATGATGAGTTTGTTTCCGGAACATGGAATCCTAACGCAAGCGATAACAGTGCGGCGCGTATTAGATTTAATAATCCTGACGGTCCGGCAGCAGAGTTGGTTACTGGCGCCGATGGTCGTGTCCTAATCCAAAATCTTGTTCCAGGTAATTATGTGCTAGTAGAGATTGAAACAAATGATGAGTACGAATTAACTGCAGTTGCTCCACGGAATGTAACGGTAACAGCGAATCATACCACTCCAGTGAGAGTTAATAATGATTATATCGTTACAACTGAGTATAGCATTACTACAAAGGCCTACGATGGGGCTGGCTCCGATGTGAATGATAAATACATTGAGGCAAAAAACAATGCCACCATTAAAGATAATGTTACTTATTGCGGTGAAGCCAACACGACTTACCAGATTTATGGTGAGGTAATCAATAAGAGTACTGGCACAAAAATTGCTGAGCTGGCTGCTCCAATTAGTGTGACTACCGGTACTAATGGCTGCGGTACAACCACAGTGACCTACACCCTAAATGCAAACCGACTTGGTGGATTAGACTTAGTGGTTTATGAATATCTCAAAGATGGTGATGATTTATTAGCGTCTCATACCGATCCAAATGACCAAGGCCAGACGGTTACTGTTATTAGCCTTGGCACCACGGCCGTAGACGACAAAGATGGCGACAAATATGTAGATAGTACCGGAAATGTAACTATAAAGGATACGATTTCCTACTGCCTAAAACCAGGCAAAACATACACAATTAAAGGCGTATTAATGGATAAAAATACCAACACCCCAAGTATTATCAATGGCGCTAAGGTGGAAGGCTCAATCACAATTACACCAATCACGGCTTGTGGTACTACTACGATGACATTCGGATTTGATGCTTCTGGCCTTGCCGGTAAAGAAGTTGTGGTATTTGAAAGCGTATATGAAGGTAGCACATTAATATTGGAACATACTGATATAAATGATGACGGTCAAACTGTTGATGTTATTAAGTTGGGTACAGTAGCACAAGATGCTGCTGATGGCGACAAATATCTCGATGGTTCCGATGAAGTCACTATAGTTGACCAAGTTGACTACTGTCTTAAAGTGCTATCACCAAGCGACACGGCTAGCTACACCCTAAAAGGTATTCTTATGGATAAGCGCACCAAGAATCCACTGCTGGTCAATGGAGAAACGGTAGAAAGTACAGTAGAATTGAGACCACAACAAAAATGCGGTACCGTTGAGATGAGGTTCACCTTTGATGCTTCTGGCCTTGGCGGTAAAGATGTGGTCATATTCGAATCGGCATATTACTATGATGTTAAAATCGTATCCCACGAAGACATCAACGATGAGGATCAGTTAGTTGAAATTATTAGCATCAGCACGGTTGCAGTCGATAAACTAGATGGTGATAAAGAAATTCTGGCCAACGAAGATGCTGTTGTGAGTGATACGATTAAGTATTGCCTACGCGCCAACCGCGATTATACGATTCTTAGTACGATTCTAGATAAGGATACAGGAGAGCCAGTGGTTTTCGACGAAAATGGTGAATCTTTAATTGTTACGACAGAACTAACGCCAAAAGAAGATTGTGGGGAAATTGTAGTTGATTATCCATTTGATGCTACCGGACTTGCTGGACACACATTAGTAATGGTCGCAAAGGTACAATATGATGGTGAAGAAATCTTAATTCATGCTAACCTCGATGATGCTAACCAGGCTATTAAGGTGATTGCACCAGAAGTACCAGACACGGGCTTCATCACTGGTCGAGCACAGGGTGGCGATGAACAAAGTAGTCCAATTATTGTATCGTTTATCGCAGTAAGCGCCTTACTTATAAGCTTTGCCGGCGCACGAATTATTAGGAGACGACATATCCTTCGATAAAACATTATTAGACAAATTCGTTATTGTTTGATATGACCTAACATTCACCAGCTCGCCTGGTGAATGTTCTTTTAGCTACAAGTAGGATGATTACTAGTCTTATCTGATGAATCCTCTTTGGCAGTAAACAAAATATCCGCCAGTTGATCTGACGGATATTTTATAGATTGATTACTTTGAATTCCTTTTCTCGATAATCTCTTGTGCTACATTAGGTGGTACTTCCTCATAAGCATAGAGCTCCATTGAAGAAGCTGCACGTCCTTGAGTCATACCGCGTAAGTCGCCAGTATAGCCGAAAAGATTCGCTAGTGGACAGAAAGCTTTAATCAGTTTAGCGCCACCATTCAAGTCTTCCATTTCGTCGATGCGTCCGCGGCGTGAATTAATATCACCAATTACGTCACCCATGAAATCTTCCGGAGTGGTAATTTCCATCTTCATGACAGGTTCTAGTAGAACTGGATTTGCCCTCTTGATTCCTTCGCGTGTAGCAAGAGCACCAGCAAGGGTAAAGGCTAGCTCGGAGGAGTCGACATCATGGTATGAACCATCATACAAGGTGGCCTTAACATCGACAACTGGATAGCCAGCAATCACGCCGCCAGCAAGTGTATCCTCAACGCCCTTCTGTACTGGTTTGCGGTATTCTTGAGGTACCACACCACCTTTAATCTGGTCGATGAACTCAAAGCCCTTCCCCGGTTCATTTGGTTCAAATTTAATCCATACGTCACCATATTGACCGCGACCACCAGATTGCTTGATATGCTTACCTTGGGCCTCAGCAGTACCGCGAATAGTTTCGCGATAGGCAACTTGTGGTGCACCAGTGTTGGCCTCAACACCATGTTCCCTCTTGAGGCGGTCGATAATGATTTCAAGATGTAATTCACCCATACCAGAAATAATTGTTTGGCCAGTTTCCTCATCGGTATGTACACGGAAAGTAGGATCTTCCTCGGCGAGCTTAGCGAGCCCGATACCCATTTTCTCCTGATCGGCCTTGGTCTTCGGCTCTACTGCAATCGATACTGGAGGATCTGGAAAATCAATCGACTCTAGCAGGATTGGATGAGCTGGTGAACAGATTGTTGTACCAGTAGTACAATTTTTCATACCTACAATCGCTGCAATGTCGCCAGCTTTAATTTCGGAAATATCATTTCTCTCATTGGCATACATTCTAACTAGACGTCCGATTCTCTCTTTATCACCTGTTGAAACATTAAGTACAGTATCACCAGCCTTAAGTACACCAGCGTAAACGCGAATGAAGATTAGCTTACCTACAAATGGGTCAGTTGCAATCTTGAATGCTAGTGCGGTCAAAGGTTCTGAATCATCGGCCTTGCGTACAATCTGGTCACCAGTTTTTGGATCTGTACCTACTGTTTGACCCTGATCGCGGTCAAGTGGTGAAGGTAGATAATCGGTCATAAGATCTAGTACTTTCTCGACAATCACACCACGCCCATCGCCACCAGTTACCAAGAAGAAATCACCGTCAAGCACACGTTTACGCAAGGCAGCTTTCAGCTCGTCAACCGTGATTGAATCCTCGCCTTCGCTAAAGTATTTGTCCATCAGGGCTTCATCGGCTTGTACAGCTTCTTCAATGAGCATTGAACGAGCATTCTTGGCTTTCTCTACCATGTCGGCTGGAATTTCGCCAACTGTAAGTTCATGGTCTGTATAGTCCTTATAAGTATAGGCTTTCATATCGACTAGATCGACTACGCCGCAGATGTCTTTTTCAAATCCAATTGGTAAATGAATTGCTACAGCATTTTTACTTAGACGCTTATGAATAGAATCGAGTGACTTATAAAAATCGCCACCGATTTGGTTAATCTTGTTTACAAAGCAAATGCGTGGAATACCATACTTGGTTGCCTGGCGCCACACGGTCTCAGACTGTGCTTCAACACCCATCTTACCGTCAAATACTACGACCGCACCATCGAGTACACGCAACGAACGTTCTACTTCTGCGGTAAAGTCGATGTGTCCCGGAGTATCAATAATGTTAATCTGATGGCCTTTCCAATACACAGTCACAGCGGCGGAGGTAATTGTAATACCACGCTCCTTCTCCTGCTCCATCCAGTCGGTTTCAGCGCCACCAGTACCGCCTTTCACTAAGTCGATTTTATGTTTTAATCCGGTACGATATAGAATCGCTTCCGAAGTTGTTGTTTTGCCGGCATCAATATGCGCAATAATACCAATATTACGAAGATCGGCCAGACTCTTAATTCCAGTAGCCATATGCTCCTTTTTACATTTATTAATTCGTCGTTTTTAGCTCCACGCTCAAAAACAAGACATATTTTCTATCATTTTATCATAATAGTGGAAAAAAATGAAGCTTTTTACTTGAATTATGCTTTTAATAATAATGACCATCGTGCGGCAACATTCTTTCGCACGTTTAGTCCGCTTATGCTATAAGATAGATGATCGCGCGGTGATTGTGGTCTTCACATAGATTTTATAGAAATCTATTTCAGTAGTTAGGATAGTTTCTTGCGTAAGATATCTTGTACAGCGGATGGGTTTGCCTTACCATGCGATTCTTTCATTACTTGCCCCACCAAGAATCCGAGCACTTTTTCTTGACCCGCCCTGAAATCATCTTGTGCTTTTTTAGTCTCTGGTTTTGTCAATACGGTATCGACAATTTTTTCGAGAGCTTCTAAGTCATTCTCCTGAATTAAGCCTAACTCTTTTGCGATCTGTTTGGCCCCTCTTCCCTTCATTTGTGGGTCAAATAGTCTCAAAAACACTTCCTTAGTTGCAGTTGACGATAATTCTCTATTATTATTCATCTCGACAAGTTCTATTAAATCCTTTGCAGAAGGTAGATCATTTAGGTATTCTGCTGACTTTTCTTCGGCCAATAAGACAGAAGCAAAAAGGTTTGCTATTAGGGTAATAGCGGATTGCTTCTTAGTGTATTCGTGCTCTATTTGCCCTAGTTTCTTCATTAATGTTGGGTAGTCAAGCAATACTTCAAGTGTATCATTCGGAATAATATCACCAAAAATTTGGCGATAGTCAGTTGGCATCAGTGGTAGTTTTGCCGATTCGGCTTCGATAAATTCATCAGATAGATTAATCGGCGGTAAATCCGGCTCAGGCATATAGCGATAGTCCTTCGCTTCTTCCTTCGAACGCTGACTAGTTGTTTCTCCCTTAGCATCGTTCCATCCTCGCGTTTCCTGAATGACTTTCTCGCCCGCATCCAGGATTTTGCTTTGGCGTTTTATTTCATATTCCACTGCCCTCTCAACGCTCTTAAACGAATTTAAGTTCTTCACCTCAGTGCGGGTGCCAAGTTTATCCGACCCTTCTGGAGCCAATGAAACATTGACGTCAAAGCGCATATTGCCATTATATAAATCACCATATGTTACTTCTGCAAAACACATCAATCTCCAGAGCTCCTTACAGTAATCATGCGCATCGCTCGCCGAATGAATATCGGGCATTGATACGATTTCAATTAAAGGTGTATCTACGCGGTTGAGATCTACTAGGGAGTAAGAATCAAAATGGGTCAGTTTTCCCGCATCACCCTCGAGATGTGCGTGTTCGATTCTGATTCTGGTACCAGAAGGAAGCTCCACGTAGCCAGCGCCAATAATCGGCTCATAGAACTGCGTAATTTGATATCCTTTAGGTGAGTCTGGATAGAAATAATGTTTACGATCGAATCTGGATCTTGGGTTAATCTCGCAGTTCATAGCGCGTCCGGCCAAGATCGCCATTCTAATCGCTTCGCCATTTAGTCGCGGTAGCATTCCGGGCAAAGAATAATCTACTGGCGAAACACAGGAATTAGGTTCCTTGCCTCGAGCATCATTATTCACTTCAGAAAAAAGCTTTGTTTTTGTACAAAGTTGTACGTGGCACTCAATTCCGATAGTTGGTATATATTTCATAGTTTAATCCTCGCCTTTTTAATAGTTAGATATAGTTTCATTGCTTTTTTCTCAATTTTGCGTCTCATTAAATTGCTCCTAAATCCTTCAATGCCTGCTTATATACTTGCAATGCGTTGTAAATCTGTTTATAGCTTAGTTCTAAATCTGACTCATGTGCAATCATATTGCGAAGCTTGTGCGCGCGCCATACAGCATTGAGGTTTGAGAATTTGTCACCAACTTTCTTTAATCTATCGCTCATCTTTTTACCTGGCACACCCATCTCAATCATTGCTTTGTCTAGCAATTTATCGCAATTAATAATGCAAGCCATAAAGCTCGCTGGATTATCCTGCCTCAAACTATTCTCTATTTCGAGAAATTTCGCCTGATATTGTTCAATGTTGAAGCGATAGCCACGTTTGCCAGTAAACAGTATTGCTATAAAAATGAAAACCGCCACAATTAATATTGCGATAATGAATGTTACTACACCACCATCCATTACATTAGCTCCTTGCTAAATTCTATTAAGCTCTTATCACTACGCCTTGGACCTACCAACTGTAAACCAATGGGTAGTCCTGAAGCGGACTTGCCAGCTGGTATAGCGAGTCCCGGTACGCCAGCTAGATTAAGTGATACGCTCATGACGTCTTCTAGGTACATAGCTACTGGATCATTTAGCTTTTCGCCCAGTTTGAATGCAGGGCTCGGAGAGACTGGCGTTAGAATGTAATCGCATTTGTCGAATGCTTTCTCGTATTCTTGCACTATCAAAGTTCGCGCTTTTGCTGCTTTTAAGAAATACGCATCATAAAATCCAGACGACAGTACGAAATTTCCAATCATAATTCGGCGCTTATTTTCAGGCATAAAGCCCTCAGAACGAGTGTTTAGATATAAGCCATCTAGCGTATCTGAATTTTCTGAGCGGAATCCATAGCGTACGCCATCATAACGCGACAAGTTTGAGGCTACCTCAGCCGGGACAATGATATAATATGCTGCTAGCGCATATTTTAATGCTGGCATTTCAAGCTCGACAATCTCGTAGCCCTTTGACTTAAGCAAATCACATTTGCTGCGCAACGCCTCGCGAATCTCCGCATCAACCGAGTCATTATCAAAATCTTTGATAATTCCAATTCGTGTTGCTAAATGCGTATTCGTCTCATAATAATCCGGCAATGTTGTCATGTCCTTTGGATCTTGACCTGACGTAATAGACATCAATAAATCCATATCATCTGGCGTCTTAGTAAGGAAACCGATACAATCTGTGGATGACGCCATGGCTACAACGCCGTATCGTGAAATGCATCCATATGTTGGCTTTAGTCCATATATACCATTAAATGATGCTGGTTGTCTAATTGAACCGCCAGTGTCGGTACCAGTAGCAAATTCAACTATATCGAGTGCCACTGCTACAGCCGAGCCACCAGATGAGCCGCCAGCCACCCTTTCCTTGTCATAGGCATTCAAAGTTGGTCCAAAATAAGAGTTCTCCGTTGATGAGCCGTGTGCAAAAGCGTCGAGATTGGTGCGACCAATCATAATGGCGCCTTCTGCCTCAAGCTTCGCGACCGCTGTAGCGGTGACTGGCGATACAAATCCTTCAAGAATGTGTGCTGAAGCTGTCGTCTGTCCTTCGGGCGACAAGAAATTGTCTTTCAGTGCAAATGGCACACCGGCTAGTTTGCCTACTGTCTCGCCACGAGCAATTCTGGCATCAATTTCACGTGCTCTTTTAATTGCGCCTTCCTCGTTTAGAAAAGTAAAAATATTATAATCCGCAAAATGCTTAGCTTTCTCCAAAGCATCGCGCACTAATCTCTCAGCAGTGAGTCTCTTATTGGCTGTTTTCATAATACTTTTGGTACCTTTATCTGATTATCTTTTTCGTTCTTGGTTAGAGCAAGTAGCTGTTCACTAGAAGCATCCTGTTCTATTATTTCATCACTTCTCCAGACATTTTCCATCTCAAATACCTGATAAGTCGACTTTACCTCTGATGTGTCTAAATCATCAAGTTGTGAAATATACTTAATAATATCCTGTAGGTCTTTACCAAGAGATAAAACCTCTTCGTCGCTCAAAGTAAAATTTGACAAATTGGCCAAATGTAAAATATCCTCGCGTTTTATTTTCATATCTATAATTATATCACTTATTTGATATTCTTAAACAGTTTTTTCTTAATGAAGGCAAAAACTGGCTTTGCTTCTTTAAGATCGAGGAAATAGCTAGCTATCAGGTAGGCTGCCAATGATACAGTTGAGATTAATAAGAATTTTGGTATCGTTATAACGAGCGAACTATCTGTAATCATTAATGGGAAAAACTTAGTCATTGAGAAAGCTACACAGCCGGTAATTAACGATGCGAAAAACATCCTAATAAATCCACGCCAAAAAGCTTTATCGAGCAGGGTGTTATTAGATCGCATTTGTAATATTGCTAGTAATATAACTATTTCAAATAGTGCACCAACCGATTGCGCGACACCAAGGCCATCTACGCCATAGCCTAAAGCGGTAAATAGCACCATTAAGCCGATTGTAGCACCAATTGCGATTACCGAAACAATGAACGGAGTCTTAGTGTCTTGGTATGCATAGAATCCGCGAGAAGCAATATGAAACACAGACTTTGCGAAAATTGCAAGACATAACATACCAAGAATCGAGGCAATTGTTCCGTTACTATCGTTATTGCCAATATTTGAAATAAAACTCGTGACATATCCACGCGTAAAGAAAGAAATCACTGAGATTGGTAGAGCAATCCAAATAATCATTCGTAGTGCCTTGCGAAAGGTATCATTGAATTGGTTTTTGTCTCCGTTGCCTAGCTCTTCGGTTAATTTTGGAAAGAAAGCTGTAGAAATTGCCACACCAATTAAGCTGATTGGTACAGCATGTAAAGTTGTGGCCTGATCGAACGACCGTACTGCCCCTGCCCCCATTCTGGATGACAGATTCATGCTGACGAGCGAATTGACATAGTCCATACCCTGATCAAGTGAGCGCGGCGGCAGCAGTTTGAGAATTGTTCGGAACCCTTGATTACGCCAATAAATCTTAAAATCATAATCAAACCCGAGTCCGAATAATCCGATTAGCGACACGATAAGTTGCATTATGGCACCCAAGATTACTCCAAGCGCTACGCCCATGATGCCACCTTCGAAAATTTGTATGCCGAATAGATTAATTCCACCAGTAAAGCAGGTAATTCCGATTATAATACCTATATTATATATAGCCGGTGCAAAAGCGTAGAAGATAAACCTGCCGACCGCTTGCTGCATGGACGTGAGCACGGTCGCAATCGAAAACAGGAATGGGTTAATTGCGATTACCCGCGTCATATTAATAGCGAGTATCATTCCGGATTCGTCTAGGCCTGGACTTACAATGTAGCGTATCAATGGGTCGGCAAAAATCATGATTAGTATTGATGCTGCAAGAGTTAGTAGGGCTAGCAGATTAATTAGGCTTGACGACATCTCCCAGGCTGACTTCTTGTTCCCTGTCGCCAATCTCTGGTTAAATACGGGAATGAATGATACCGCCAATGCTCCAGATGTTAAAATGAAGAACATAAAATCCGGAATCGTAAAAGCCGCGGTATATGCATCAATGCCGGTTGGATAGGTGCCTAGATAATAAGAGTTCAGCAATCTATCGCGGAATAGGCCCAGCATTGCAGAGATAAGGGTTGAAACCGCAAGCACAATAGCGGCAGATTTCACTGACATTTTCATGTTTGCGAGCGTCACCACTGATTTAAACTTAAATCTTCGCATATAAACTTATTATAGCACGGCTTTTACAAAACAATTGTTTTTCAAGAACGACATCATCAAACTGGCTATCTGTGGTAATAATTCAACCGAATTTTAACTTTAGTTTTAAAGTTGGTGTTTTTCATGACTGAATTCTTTCGCCAGTTTGGAAAATATTTCTTTAGCATTTTTCGCGAGCGTTTAAATCCAACCTTCCCTTCCGGGGACTTCACAAAATCATTCGCAGAATCTAACAAAAGATTCCAAACAAAGAACCATTCTAGAGTATCATGGTATTTTTTAATAGCACCGGCATTCTGGAAACGTTCATACACTCCCTCTAGCGCAGGGAAAATATCTAGATAGTGAGGGTCCCAATTTTTCTTATGTAACACCGAACCCGGCGTTTCGTAATATATATACAATGATTCATTGATAGATGCGCACTTGTTGGTGAAGAGTATCAGAGCTGGCATCATTTCCATATCCTCATGAATTATTCCCTCCTTAAAGGCAAACCCACTCTGAATATACCATTTGCGATTCAATACGACCTGCCATGGTCCCAGTCCAGAACGCACGAAGCGTTCTTTAAATAGTCCATCATTTACATCAAGAGCTTGCAGATACTGAGAATGTCCATCTTGGAATAGTTTAGTTGTACCTATCATGATTAAATCGGCTCCGGACTCTTTTATAGTGTTCAAGAGCTTTCGAATCGCGTCTGGAGTTATCTCATCATCGGCATCTACGAACCAAATATAGTCACCACTGGATTTTTTTACGCCCACATTTCTAGTGGCGGCAGCTCCCCATTTCGAACAATTGTAAGTATGAATTAACTGTGGGTGTTCTTTTTGATAAGAACTGATAATCTTTGACGAATCGTCTGTTGAATTATTATTAATCAAAAGGACTTCGGCTTTATATTTCTCCACCGATTTAATAACAGAATCTAAGCAACGCCGTAGATATTTTTCGGCATTGTACACCGGGATGATAATTGAGATTTGCATAGGATAATTATAGCATGGGCATTTAGTTCTATGCTATAATGATACAAGCTATGGAAAAACATTTTAGTATTATCACCGAATCGGAATTTGAAACGTTTACCAAGAGTTTCCCTTGCAAAAACTACATGCAGAGCTTACCTATGTATAAGCGCTATCAGTCTATAGGGCGTGAGTCGTATCTGGTTGGGCTAGTCGAAGAAAAAAATGTGCTAGTTGCCGGTATTGCTAGTGTAATTTATGAAAGATTTGGGAAAAAGATTTTTTCTTTTAGTCGTGGTCCAATTGCGGATTATTCTAAGGTCGACGATTTTGTCCAGTTTCTAGATGAATGTAAAAAGTTTTTAAAAGCTAAACACGGCATCGCCCTGCAGATTTCGCCAAATTTACTAATGCCGAATGCACCTAATGATTTTGATGCCACTCTTAAAAAACATGGTTTCAAAAGATTAGGTGAATATGAGCAAGTAAAGTGGACGTATGCCCTAGATTTTGCCAAGATTCCTGATTTACCTTTCGTCTCGCCGGCTGAGCCTAAATCCTCCGTATTGGGGCCAACGCTTCCCGAAGAGTCCGAACGCATATTGTTGCGTAGTTTCCGCCGCGATCATCGATATACTATTAAATATGCTACTGAGCGATATAATCTTAAGCTTCGCGAATTAGAAGTTAATGATTATCCGATTCTGCTTAAACTGATGGAAGAATCTGGTAAAGTTCACGGCTTTGTTCCGAGGGACCAGAAGTTTTTCGAACAATTAAAGCAGTTTTTTGGTCCGGATGTCGCAGCCATTGTGGCCGAATTGCCAGACGGCACTCCAATTGCGGCAGCCTTTTTTATCCTTTATGGCAACGAAGTGATATATCTCTCCAGCGGCTTCAGCCGCGAACATAAGAAATTAGGTGGCCCACATCTTATCCAGTGGACAATGATCAAATACGCTTACGCGAATGGTTATCAAAAGTATAATTTTTGGGGCACTAATCCTGACCCCGAAAACGGAGTGTTTAAATTTAAACAAGGGTTTCATGGCGAGGTTGAGGAATTTGTCGGTACCTACATAGCTCCTCTTTCTGCAATCGGTAAAGCTTATATAAATAAACTCCACTACGCCAAACAACGTGATCTACAGTAAGGAGATATAATGAAATTTACTATTTTAGAGTCAGATGAATTCACCAAATTCGAGCAAAACCATCCTGCTGGCAATTTCTTTCAATCGGTTAATAGGTCAAAACTTCGCCAGAAAATGGGTTTTGATACTTACCTAGTCGGCGTTAAGGAAAAAGCAAAAGTATTAGCAGCCGCCTTACTCGTAGTACGAGATAATGAAGCATGGATCCAGATTGGGCCGATTTTAGACTATGATGATCAAGTATTATTAGACTTCTTCCTAGATGAAGTTAAAAAATTTGCCAAAAGCCATCAATTTGTTAAACTAGAGATTTTCCCACCCATTATTCTTAGTACGCGCAATCAAGATGGCAGTGATATAGAACGATTTGATCGTTCGAGAATCTTTGCAACTTTTAAGAAGCACGGTTTTACGCACGAGGGATTTACGACGGAGATTGAAAACAAAGCCAATCGTTGGATGTTTGTAAAAGATTTGACCGGGATTAAAGATATTCGCTCTGCCGAGCTAACCATGAATAGTAGTACGCGAAAAAAACTTCACAAAACCCGTCGCGAATTAGATATTCACGTCCTTTCAGATAAAAAAGAACTAAAAGAATGGATTCTGGCTCTAAGAGATAGTGACAATCGCAATGGCGTACAAACAAGACAGGTAAAGTATTTTGAGGATTTGTGGGATTGTTTTGGCGATAACGCTATATTCGTAGAGGCTCGTCGCAAAGATAATGGCGAACTAGTGTCGAGTGAAGTGGATGTTTTCCATCCGAACGAGATGGTTGCATTTATCGCTGGTACTGTCGAAAAGAACAAGCATTTCAATGGCTCTACGGCCATAAAAGGTTGGAATATTGAAGAATGCCTTCGCCGTGGCTATACCAGGTTGAATCTTTATGGAATGAAAGGTATTTTCTCGGCCAGTAATCCACTATTATATTTTAAATCTGGTCTTGGTGGTTATACCGAGGAGTATATTGGTGGATTTTGTATAGTTTTAAATCGGCGCAAACTACTACAAAACAAGATTCGTCGCCGAATTAAACGCATGCATAAGTAGTTCTGATTTATGTTGCGTAATTAAACTTTATCGTGTTATAATACAACCATGAAAAAGAGAACAACTAAGGTGGTTTTGCCGGAAAAAGAAAAATCTAGAAAGGTAAAATCAACTAAAAAAACTGCGAAGAAGAAAATGGGTTTATATTCTAGCCTAAGCTATAAGTATCGTGCAAAGAAAGAGGCTAGCGATCGCCGACGCGCCGAGGATCTAGCTAAGCTTCCCAAAGAACCAGTAAAGCGCTTCTTTGCAAGATTACATCCAAAACGAGTCTTTCATTGGTGGTTTTCTTGGCGTGGTCAGAAAGCTATTTTAAAATTTTTTGCTGCCTGTATCCTGATTGGTATTATCATTATTGGCGGATTATTCCTGTATTACAAGAAAGATCTCGAGGAAATTAGACTTGATGAAATGTCGATTTCGGAAACAGTTAATACCTATTTAGATCGTAACGGTGTTCTTTTGTGGAAAGATACTGGCAATGAGGATTATCGTCTTGTTGTTGATCGGGATAATATTTCGGAATACATGTATCAGGCGACCGTGGCCATTGAGGACAAAAATTTCTATAGCCACCATGGCATTGATTTGATAGCTCTACTACGGGCAACCCTTTCCACGCTGGGTGGACGCGGTGTCCAAGGTGGTTCGACATTGACTCAGCAATTAATTAAACAGGTTTATTTTTCCGACGAAGCAGCTAGCGCTGATCGTGGCGGATTGCAACGTAAGATTAAAGAACTTATTCTCTCGATTGAGCTAGAGAAGATGTACTCCAAGGAAGAAATATTGACGATGTACCTAAATCAATCTCCATATGGTGGTCGTCGTAATGGAGTAGAGTCGGCATCAAAAACTTATTTTGGCAAATCCGCCAAGGACCTCACTTTGTCAGAAGCGGCTCTGCTTGCTGCAATTCCAAATAATCCGGCCGTCCTAAATCCGTACAATTCATATGGCAACGAAATGCTTATTGAGCGTCAGCATAAGGTTCTCGATGATATGGTTTCGATGGGATATATTTCGAATGATAAAGCTACTGCTGCTAAGGAAGTGGATATCCTCAGTACAATTCAACCGGAAGCCAGTCAATATGCGGACATGTTAGCACCACACTTTGTCTTGGAAGTTAAGAAGCAACTTGAAAAGAAATATGGAATTTCAACCATGCGCGCAGGCGGTTGGACTATTAAGACGACTCTTGATTATCGCGCGCAACAAATTGCCGAGAACTCCGTTTCCGTAGTGGGTGCAGAACAAACATATAAGAATGATAGTGACAACATCGCTTTGGTGTCTCTTGACGTCGAGACGTCACAGGTAATCGCGATGGTCGGCTCGATTGATTTTAATAATCCAACCTACGGCGAGCTTAATGTTACTACTGATGCATTAGTTGAGCCTGGTTCGTCAATCAAGCCAATTCTAGACTATACGCCATTATTTATGCAGCGCGAGGGCATTAACTATGGTCCTGGCTCCGTGCTGAAAGATGAGAATATAGATAAGATATATTGTGCAGGGTATTCCGGCGTATGTGCACTTCGCAATGCATCTCGTAAATTCAGCGGAAATGTAACTATTCGTTATTCACTTGGTAATTCTCTGAACATTCCAGCTGTCAAAGCGCTCTACATTAATGGTATTGATAACTCATTAGAGGTCGCACATGCTCTTGGCGATGTCTCATACTGTGCCAATCGAGACAACTATGGTCTTTCTATTGCAATCGGCTCCGGTTGTGGAGTTCGCATGGTGGAGCACGCTAATGCCTACGCATCACTAGCTCGTGGAGGTTCCTATAAAGATATAGCTTATATACTAGAGATCAAGAACTCCTCTGGCGAGACGATTGAATCTTGGACTGATTCTGAAGCAAAGAGGGTGGTGGACGAGCAGGTTGCTTATATGATTAGTAGTATTCTTAGCGACCGTACGGCTAGGTATTGGAATAACGAAGGTTTCGTAGTTCCAGATGTATGGACCGCCACAAAGACTGGTACTACTACGACAACTGACGCATCAGAAACCAAGGATTCGTTAATGGCCAGTTATTCTACGGCTATCTCTACATTCGTCTGGAATGGCAATCACGATGGGTCCGGCGTTTCATCTAATACTCACGATGTCGCAAGATTTGTTACCGGTGATTATATGGAGCGCGTCCACAAAGAAGTCTACGAGCCCGATGGTAAATGGCACTATGGTGATCAGCCGGTCAAGCCAGCTGGTATCCAGACCTTGACAGTTAATGGTAAGACCGATATCTGGCCAAGCTGGTTCAATGCTAATAAGAATTCTGGTATCGCGAAGGAAACGTTAACCTTTAACCGCTACAATCATTTACTGGCTGCAGAATGTACTCCAGAGGAGTATAAGATCGCCGTGGAAGTCACCAAGATAACCGATCCAATGACCGGCAATGATGTCTATAATGTGCCAGAGCCATATGATAAAGACACGAGTGATCCATGCAATTACAGACCGCCAAGAGTTGCCCTCTCGGTTAGTGGCCAGAAGCTTGTCGCCTCTATTAATCGCGGAAGTGCAGACTTGAATCCTGGTAGCTATAGTCTCCAGGTCACTACAGATGGTCAAACGAAAGAATATCCAGGCGTTTCGATTGGCGGAGATGGAGTAATTAGTGGATACACTCTCACTGGTTATGAGTCACACATAAAACTATCAATTACTGATACAGCTGGTTATGTAGCTACTGCTGACATCACTTTAACACCTAAATCTAAGCCCGAGGATAAGACCGACGAGTCGAGTAAACAAAAAGAAGACTAATTTAAAAAATGCCTTAGATAGGGATAGCTTGAAAGCTAACCCTGTTTTTACCCCAATAACGGAAATGGTAATACGGCTACCTCTGTCTTGTTATCCTAGCAAAAATCATTTTACCAGATGAGGTTTCATGAAAACGCATGAACTCTACTGTAATCTCTCGACCTATCTTATTCGCGGCACCGTCAACCACTACCATGGTCCCATCTGACAAATGCCCTATTCCCTGCCCACGTCCCGAACCCTTATCGGTAATTTTGAGTTTAATTTTCTCTCCTGGTAAGAATTCGGTTCGTAACGATAAAGCCAAATCGTTGACGTTTAGCGTCATGATTTTCTCGGCTTCTGCAACTTTTATCAAGTTGTAATCAATTGTCAGAATTGCACCTTTATTCTTCTTGGCATAGCTAAGAAGTTGTTCATCAACCTTCTTCATGCCTTCACCATCATCAACTACCTCAGTATTAACTTCAATTACACGCTCTAGTTCAGAAACGTTATTAAGTCCAGCTCTTGCGCGGTTTCGTTTTTCATTGTCTTTGCCGTCGGCGAGTAGCTGTAATTCCCTGAGCACGCTCTTAAGGATAATGAGGTCGCCATCAATGAATCCAGTACGAGCTATATTAAGTATTCTTCCATCGATCAAAGCGGAGGTGTCTATGTAAACCTTCCTTGTCCCACTTCTGGTCGGTTTGAAATTCTTGACAATTAGATATGATGTTTCAGTCAAAATAATTAAACCAACTAACAAAATCATTATTTCCATATATCTATTATATCATGTATGGCTACACGATGAGGTCTTCGCCATATTCCAAGGCATGTTGATGATTCTGGTTCAGAGTATCGTTGTATTTCAGGACTAAGTCTCTCCGTCCAGCCAACTTTGCAACATCGATGGCAATATCATACCTAGAGGCAGCATTACGGCGTAGCATTTCGAATGGAGTAGTGGTAGAGCCTTCCTCATTAAATCCATGCACGCGTAACCTTCCTCTAGTTGTGTAGTTTTCTAGAATGTTTTCCAGCGTCTCCGGGTAACCGTGAAAATTGGCAATGATCGGTTTATTGGCGGTGAATAGATGCATGAATTCTTTTTTGCTTAGTTTATTGTCTACAGTCCCAATTCCGCGATATGATAACGAGTTGATATAGACAAAGCGAATCCGAATTTTTGGCAAATCTTTCTTTAGTATGTGAATAGCTTCGATCATTTCATGTGCAACAATATCGCCGCAGGCCGTAAAGACAATGTTTGGCTCATTATCAGAAATAAACTCATAAATACTCGCCCCACCATTGACAAATTCGTAGTTAGCATGATGCGAGTCAATATAACGAGGCCGCTCATTTTTATCAAACGTTGTAAGATTTACAACATTATTAGAATTTAGCATATAGTGATACGTCTCCTCAGCTGCTACGTCGTCAATTGGAAAGATGCAGTTAGCTAGATTTGACGGAACCGACAATAATTGCGAAATCAAAGCTGGCGACTGATGGGTGAAACCATTATGGTCTTGTCGCCAGCAGGTCGAAGTCGACAGTAGATTCACCGACGGCATCGGTGCGCGCCATTCAACCGCCTTTGACTGCTTGATGAACTTCATTTGCTGGAGTAGCTGAGATGTGATTATAGGCAAGAATGCTTCATAACTTCCGAGCATCGCCTTTTCGCCATTTGCGAGATGCCCCGTCATCACTGAGAAAAGCACATTTTCTGACAACATTTCTACAATGCGTCCATTAGCTGACTCTGGTAAATCCCAGGACTTAGTTGGCAGATTCCCCCAGGCCCTTTTCTCAATTTCAAAAATCTGGTCAAATTTATTTGATGTCGTCTCGTCTGGTGAGAAGAAATAAAAATGCGGGTCGTTCTTAAGCGTTTCGGTAAGTAACTCGCCAATCTTCTTTGCTGGCGAGAATCTGTCTGCACCAGGCTGTTCTATTTTATCTATCATCTTTCTCTCCATTATTATTTGTGGCAAAAACATCTTCTATCAGCTCTTCCACCCGATAGCTTCTTAGCCATTCTTTGAGCTGTTCTAGTTCGTCAGGATTATTTCGGGGCTCCTTTAGTGGTATCTGATGGGCTTGATGATGCCTATTTGGCCCGCCCTCACCTTTTTCCGTTTTCATAATATAAAAAGGTGCTTTAATATTATCATTTAGTTTCAATTGGAAATCTTCCACGTCTTCACCTACCCAGTATGGCGTGAAGCCGAATCCGCGGATAAGTTCGTTCAATTCTCGTTCGGATTTGCGTGCATAAATTGACGGTGCGGAGATTTTGTAGCCATTAAGATGCAATATTGGTAGGACCGTGCCATTGTTTGACCCATCCAGTAGGTTGTAAAGATTTAGAGAATCAATTCCGGTAGCGGTCTCGAGCTCACCGTCACCAATTAGTACCGCCGTTATTTTTTCTGGGTGTCCCAAACTGAATCCGTAAGCATTAGCCAGCGCATAGCCAAGTTCGCCACCCTCCGTAATTACGCCTGGCGTTATCGGGCTAGCATGGCTTGGAAATCCGTCCGGCCATGAGAAATTACGGCAGACGTATTCCAGTCCGGCCTCGTCCAGGGTTGCTTTCGGGTCAATCTTAGCTAGTTCTCCGTCTAACCACAAATTTGCCTGCAAAGCTGGAAAACCATGTCCCGGTCCTAGAATGAAAGAAAAATTCGGATTATCAGCAAATCTTGTCTTGAGATTTGAATATGCAACATTGATTCCATGGCAAGTGCCCCAATGTCCGAGTAATCTCGGCTTAATATCATCTGCGCTTAACTCTCGTTTTAGTAAAAAATCATCCTTCAAATATAACTGTGCGACAACAAGATAATCGCATAGACGTATGCGTTTCCTAATCTTTTCAATTTTAGCTATTCCCACCGAGCTCATGTTTATATTGTATCACAAACAAATGAAGGATTGCTTATTTTGCTGGAGAATAGTTGTTCGTTTTAATGGAGGAATAGTTCGTCATATTAGCATCTACGAGGTTGGTATCTTGATGGCAACTAAATTAGGAGCATTGTCGTCACGGATAAATTCGGATCACTATTGAATTAAATCTTACCGCTGAGTCCTTGACGATTATGCATATTGGTGTATTATATAATTAACACTAGCAATATACATTTTTAATGTGCTAGGTAAACTTTAACAGAAGAAAGGAATCATACATATAATGAAAGTAAACATAATCACTAACCATCATGAGGTTTCATTTTGTAACCATCATGATGTCTTATTTTTACCCTTTCTTCTATTTACACTAACTAGTCTTACTATGATTTCTGGCTTAGTGTTAGCTTCTAGTATTGTCTCAGCCGATGACAATTCTACTGTAGATCAAATTAACATTACGGTCCCCATGTCCTGTACTATGTCTGGTACTGGTATGGATAGTCATAATACTAATATTAATAATGGTACCTATACACCAGACATTGGTACTACTACTATGCATGTATTCTGTAATGATAATGAAGGATTCGCTATCTATGCAGCAGGATATACGGGTGATGAAATAGGTGGAGAGAGTAGTAATAAACTAGTCGGAACATCAGCTAGTGGTAATGCCGCTATAGAATCAGGACTTGCTACATCAGCCGGAAATCCTGATGTATCTAACTGGGCGATGAAGCTCGCTATCACTCAGGATTCTGGTGATACGACTGGTACTAATGCATTCGTGATAGACTCTGCTCCTAATGTAGAGAATGGAGAAGCAGCTAGCTTTAGTCAATATCATGTTGTACCTAACGAATATACCAAAGTAGCCCATAAGGCTACTTCCACTGATATGACGACAGTTACAGGCGGGGCTAAAATCACTACCACCTATGCAGCCTATATCTCCAAGACTCAACCAGCTGATACCTATTCTGGACAAGTAATCTATACCCTAGTCCACCCAGCTACTGCTCCAGCTCCTGTAGTATGTAATCCTAATGGTACTACAATAGGTACTAATACGAGTACTGATATTAAATGTATGCAAGATATCTCATCCACCAATAAATCCACTGTACTATCATCTATGACTACCGGTACACAATATACCCTAACCGATAAACGTGACAAAAAGACTTATACCGTATCCAAACTAGCTGATGGCAAAGTCTGGATGACTCAGAACCTAGACCTAGACCTAGACGCAGGTACCACCTATACTAATCTAGACACAGACCTTGGCTGGAACACATCTACTAACCAATATGATACTGCTTCTTGGAGCCCAACCCGCTCTACTTATGCCACTGCTACTAATAACATTCACGAGTGGTGTCAAGGTGGAACCTGGAACTCGGGTGGCTACTGCGAACAAAACCATACCCCAGAATCCTACGACCCAGGCAACTTATACTGGAACAGTGAAACTAGCGACTGGTCAGACTGGGAAGCATACTATAATTCCTGCGACTATTCCACTAGTACCCCATCCTGTAATGAATCACTTAACCCGCTTTCTACCTACGCATCTAGCACTGGCACAGCACAATATCATCTAGGTAACTATTACAACTGG
>DFGN01000013.1 GCA_002371235.1 Candidatus Saccharibacteria bacterium UBA3749
TACCTTCACCTGTCTTCATCTCGGCTACAGCACCTTCATGTAATACCATACCGCCTATTAATTGTACGTCATAAGGCCTCAATCCCACCGTACGCTTCGCCGCTTCCCTTGCCACCGCAAATGCATCTGGTAGAATTTCATTCAAGATTTTCTTATCATCAATCGGTGCACGTTTCTTTCCGGATTTATTAATGCCCTGCTCAGCTCGCGCTGTCTTTAAAGCCTTGTCAATCTTTGCGCGGAAAATATCAGTCTGAGACTGTAATTCTTCATCGCTCATTTCCGCATACTTAGGTTCAAGTTTCGTAATCTCCCGAGCTCGTTTCCAAAGTCTTTTTAGAATCTTTTTCTGAGCATCACCGAATACACCTTGCAAGAATTTTGTAAGAGCGGTCTTATCTGCCAACTTGTCGGTCGGTTTCTTTTCTTTTCGTGCCATATTAACTCCAATTTCCCCCTATTTTATCATATTATTTTCTCTTAATAAAGATACTTTTCAAACTTCTCTTCTGACGATGTGGCTGCACCTCAAGTTTATATCGGCGAATCTGTCCAAGTAGCTTCGCTTCAACTAAATCTACACCAGCAAACACATTAGTACATTCGTCTCGCGCCGCAATTACCTTACCACCAGGAATCTCCATTGCTGCCGAAATTTCATACTTATCACTACTCTTGCTCTTACCAATCTCCGAAACTACAATCTTACAAACTATGTCTTTTTTGTAGCCTCTTGGCAAATATCGGTCAAGTTTACCGATACGTTTCTCGGCGTATTTTTTAAATGAATCCTCCACCTTATAACCGTTACCGGTAACGTCTATTTTTTCTATCATTTTACTCCTTTCATAATTCTTCTTTACCGACTAGATACGGCTGCAAAACTTTTGGAACCCTAAGCTTACCGCCCTCTATGGCATAGTTTTCTAAAATCACTACTAGCGCTCGCGCTAGAGAAATCGCCGTTCCATTCAAAGTATGCACGAATTCAATCGTGCCATCCTTCCGTCGAACGCGACAATTCACTGAACGTGCCTGGAAATCGGTACAGTTCGAGCACGAAGTAATCTCTTGATACTTCTTATTCACCGGTGACCAATATTCCATATCGTATTTCTTCGCCGCCGGCGCACCTAAATCCCCAGCCGCAATATTAATCACATGATACGGAATCTCTAGTCCCTGCCAGATTTCCTCCTCAATAGCCAGAATTTTCTCATGAATTTCTTTGCTTTGTTCTGGTAAACAGAAAGCATACATCTCAAGCTTATTAAACTGATGCACCCTAAATAGTCCCCTCGTATATTTACCGGCCGCGCCAGCCTCCTTACGAAAACATGGCGAGTAACCGGCATAGAATAGTGGCAACTTATCTTCATCGATTATCTCATCCATATGATAACCAGTAAGAGACATCTCTGCGGTTGCAATCAAGGCCAAATCCTCACCCTCAATATAATACTCATCGGATTGTTCCGAGCTTCGCGGATTAAATCCGCACCCCTCAAGTACTCTACTACACACCATATCCGGTACCGTCATGAAGGTAAAACCATGTTCAAGTACTTTTGATAATCCATACTGCAAAAGTGCATTTTCAAGCAGCGCTAGTCCATCTTTAAGATAATAGAATTTTGCCCCAGCTACCTTTGCTCCTCTTTCAAAATCCAGCCAATCACGCCCTACAGCATAGTCAAGATGATCTACGCCAGTCTCGTGATGCTCACCCCACTGTTTCACCTCCACCGAGCATTCCTCACCACCTAGTGGTACATCATCAAAAATAATATTAGGTACTGCTTTTACCATCCCTGCAAGCTCAAGCTCAATCGAAGAAAGCGCATCCTCTTTCTCCGAAAGCTCTTGCTTTATCGCCTTACCACGCTCAATCAATTCAGTTGCAGGCTTACCGTTTTTCATCTTAGCCGCTGTCTCGTTGCGCTCTTTGCGTAGCGTCTCCACCTCAATCAATATCTTCTTGCGCTTATCATCTAACGCCAGAATGTCATCGATGTTTGTCTTATACCCCTTTTCTTTTGTGGATCTTTTTACCAAATCCAAGTTTTCTCTAATAAACTTCACATCTAACATAGTGTTTTCATTATAACACATTTTTATCTATTTAGAGAGTAGTTCTAGTGATTATTAAGTTTATAATGAACTAGCCAATAATCATTGCCTAAGTCATCAAATCAAGCACTTCAGATTCAGAGTAAAATCAGTTATCTATTCAATAATTTATATAATTCTTCCCACTGCTCTAGCCTCACATCACCTGGCCTAGCATCGAGCGATATCCCACACTCAGTCATAGTTTCTATCAACTTCTCTTTCGGCCTTAGCTCAGCTAGATTACGCACTAGCTTCTTTCTCGGCATACCAAACCCTATCCGAATTAAATCAAACACCTTATCATCTACGGTTGGCGAACCATATGGCTCCATCACGACCACACGCGAATCCACCTTTGGCGGCGGCGTAAATTCCTCTCGCTTCACAATCGGTCCCAGAGATGCCTTTGCATAGTTTTTTACGAACAATGACAACATCGTCTCTTTATTATCCACGATTCGTTCCGCCACTTCTTTTTGCACAAGCAGCACTATACGCCGAGGCCTATGTTTAAGGGTAAGTACCTTCTTGATAATTGGACTAGTTATATAATATGGTATATTCCCAGCTATCACATAAGACTCTGTTATACTTTCAAAATCAAATCGCAAGATATCTTCATTTACTACTACCAAATCTTTCCCCGGGAACGACCCAGGCAATTTTCTGGCTAGGTCTCCATCAAATTCTACCGCAACCACACGCTTAAAACGCTTAAAAAGCGACGACGTCAAATATCCAAGTCCAGGCCCAATTTCTACACACAGTTGAGGCACCTCCGAAGTTTCTTCTGCGCCGTAACTCTGATCATCCATAACAACATTTTCTCGTTGTCCCTCTACCGCCAACCGCGCAATTTCATCTAAGATTATACGATTATTTAACCAATTTTGCCCCAATTCCTTTTTATTTTTCATAACACTCCTAATCTACTTCGATTAGCTATTCTACTTACCGTCTCGAATCGTCCAGTCTGTTGCGATATCAAACTGTTCCGCATTACTCTCGGCAAAAGCCCCCGTATCATATACTTTGCCTGGCCCTAATGATGTTTCTACCACCGAACAGCGTGGATACCTTCCAAGATGCGCTGCAACCAACACATAGCCATCAGAATCTACTTTAACACCGTCATCCCTAACATAATAAACTGCCGGCACTCCACAAGCTCTCGATACTAAAGACATCACTCCAGACATCGGCAAATCATAATAAGTCTCTTTACGCTCCACTGTAACACCATTTACCGTTACGGTATATCTATTTACGCCCCTAGATGGAGTCAATGGATTCATTTCTATCCTGCTAGTTCCTACCGCCACTACCCTTGCAATCGGCTCCTTTACCACTTCCTCGCCCACAAGTTCACGCGAGACTTCTACACCATCAATATATTGTACGTTATAATTAATTCTCTTTAACCCTAATTCACCAAGTTGTTGTACCTCTTGCACCCCAGGTTCAATCGAATAACTCTTCACTGTTTCTTCTTCAAACGGTATCTCTTCTTCCACTGTAATCATTCTCCCACCATTTCGCACTAATTCATACACATTCGCTACACCAAGCTCCAAAAAATTCCCATTCGAAACTCGTTTAAGTTCATCTCCATCATATACCGTAAATCCAGCTTCTTTTGCGATAGTCTTCGCATCATAACTTGCAGTCATCAAATACTTGTTGCTCATACCATCTCTTATTACAACCGGATGGGAACGATATACATTAATATAAAAATTATCAGCGTTAATCTCTGTGCTAATCTCAGGCTCTACGATATCACCCATATTTAATGAAACGCCGGCTCGTTCCAACACCTCGCCCACCGTTGTAGCACTCGTTTTAATTATCAATTTGTCGCCATTATCATATAACGTGACATACTTAGCTTCACCAATAGAAAAACTCCCATTACCCTGAGCAAAAGTCTGTCGCGAAAACAGTCCCACTAAAACAAAAAAAACAACAGCCAAAGAAATAGCGACAACCGAAGAAATAATCTGATCACTTTTTCTCGAAAGTTTCATTCTATAGTAGATTATACCATACTCTTATAAAAAAACGTAACGATTAAAACAAATAAACACTGGCTTTCAAAATTCTAGGCGGACACATTAATTAACTAAAATAACACTACACTCTACAAACCTGATACTTCCTCTGATATCGCTTGGGCTCATCTCAACACGAGTCCAAACTGATTGTATTTTAGCATAGCCACATTCAATGTCAACATTGTTTTTTAACAATAATAATGTCATAATATATTTCGTGATTAACAGATGCAAATCAAAAAAACCGAACATATATTTATTGACAAATGCATTTTTTATTTTATTAAGTATTATTCATGCAACATCATTCATCGTGATATAATGCTTGTATGAATTGGAGAAAATGGCTAGACGAATTTGTCATAGCAAGCAAAGGAATTCTCTTTGCGACCAAAGAAAAACGTTTCTGGTATGGTTTCTTTCCGACTTTTTTGTTTTTTGGATTATTAATGAATTTATTATCTGGCGGCACCTCTAAATTCAATCTTATGTTTGCACTTGGTTTTCCACAATGCCTCCATATTTTATGGAATAGCTTTATAGCAACTTTTGGCATCAACCAACCATTTCTAGATTGGTTGCCTATTTTCTGTATCTGTATCCTTCAAGCTGCCCTAATTGGCCTCATTGTTCTTCTCTGGAAGAAAAAACAGACCGCTGCCAATCTTAGCAACGCCGGAATCATTACCGGCCTAATCGCCTTAGGTGCTGGCTGCCCTACCTGCGGTACTACTCTTCTTACTCCACTACTTGGCACCATCTTCTCTACCGGAGGACTCGCTATGGCCGGCACCATCTCCGCCATTATCACGATTTTGGCCGTCATCATTGCAATCCTATCATTAAAACGTCTCGGAGTTGAAACATATGTTACAATAATAAATGAAGAATACCTAGCCAAAAAGGCAAGTAAATCCAGTAATCCAAAGGAGCAGAATGAAGAAAACATTTAGAGTTTTTGGCATCATTGCCGTAATTACCCTTATCGTCGCGGCCATCGCGGCCAGCATGAATGTAAAGCCTAGCAACAACGACCGAGTTTGGGATACTGCCATGACTATTGGTAATCCTGATGCTAAAAACTATTTCATTATTTACTCAGATCTAGTTTGTCCATACTGCGTTGCATTTGAGAACGCCGTCGTTGAACACGAAGACGATTTCAAAAAATATATCGAGAGTAACGATATCTTAATTGAAGTCCGTCTTTCCGATTTTCTCTACGAATACGGTGAAACCCACCCCATCCATTCTCGCTATTCGGCAATCGCTTCTTACTGCGCCAAAAACGAGGGTAAATTCTGGGATTACTATAATTTAGCCATCTCCAGTGTATGGAATGATTTTTTCAAATCAACTGGCAAATCTGGTTTTGGCAAGCTAAATAATTATGGTCAAGAGTACTGGACCGCCATCGGCAAGAAGGTTGGTCTCGGCGAAGAATTTGAATCTTGTGTCCAAAACCAGACTCCACTCAGCGAAATTAAAGACAACGCCGCCAAATCCGCTAAGTTAGTTAGTGGAATGCCATACTTCAAGTTTAACAAATTCGTAAGCTCCGGATTTGATTTAGCTGGTGATTGGCAAGACGTCCTAATGTTCTTCCAGGCTGGACTAGATAGCTAGATCATCACCACAATATATTACACAACTTAAACCTGCAGCTAAATTCATCTAGTCTAATAAGTGTTCTACATAGTACTATGAAAAATCTTCTCATCTTTTATACTATCAGGCAAATAATTCTTATCAAGATGAAATCCAGACTCCCATTTTTGACCCTTACCAAATCCAAGGTCCTTCATTAATTTTGTCGGTGCATTCCTTAACCAAATAGGCACTGGCTCGCCCATCGTCTTCTTAGCAAGACTAAGTGCCTCAAACCACGCATCCGCCGAGTCACGATTTTTCTTCGACTTTGCAAGCGCAATGCAAGTATGGGCCAGTATTAGTCCCGACTCTGGCATTCCAACTCTTTCAACCGCCTGAAAACACGCCGTCGCCAAAGACAATGCCCCGTTCCCAGCAAGCCCAATATCCTCTGAAGCAAAAATCACCATCCTGCGCGCAATAAATTTCGGATCTTCCCCCGCCTCTACCATTCTTGCAAGATAATAAAGCGCCGCATCCACGTCCGAACCCCGCATCGATTTAATAAAAGCCGAAATCGTATCATAGTGTTTGTCACCTTTTTTATCATAGCCAGGTATTTTTTTCCCTGCCGCTTCTTCCACTACTTTCTCATTCACCGTGTTCGACAATGATAACGCCAACTCCAAATCCCCAAGTGCGCTTCTCGCATCCCCACCCGATAATTCCGCAATCAACTCTAAAGCGGGTTTCGTAATGAAAGGGCTACCGTTGGAAGCGAGCAACGAAGCCCGGGAACTGACGGTAACTCCTTCAGCCTTACAAGCCCGCTTCAATACTTTCACTATCGCCGTTTTCGAAAGTGGTTGCACAACTACTACCCGTGAACGTGAAAGTAGCGGCGATATCACCTCAAATGACGGGTTCTCTGTCGTAGCCCCAATTAGCGTTATTAACCCCGATTCAACATGTGGCAAAAACGCATCCTGCTGGGCTTTATTAAACCGATGAATTTCGTCCACAAATAAAACTGTACGCGTTTTCAAATTCCAGTTTAACTTTGCTCGTTCTACCACTTCCTCCACATTTTTCTTTCCCGCCGTCACTGCTGATATCTCTACAAAATCTGCCTTAAATTCGTGCGCCAAAATTCGTGCCAAAGTCGTTTTCCCAGTCCCTGGAGGCCCCCAAAAAATCAAATTTACCGGTTCCCCCTTTTTTACAATCTCCGTCAAAATCTTGCCCTCACCAATGATCTCTTCTTGTCCCACCACATCGGATAACTTAGTGGGTCTCATTCTCTCAGCCAATGGTACTCTGTTCATATTAAATATTATATAATATTTTACAATTTACTAAAAACGTAATCATTTTTCCGCAAAAAAACTTTACAAAAAAAAACTATTTATGCTACAATTAAAGCAATATTAAATAAAGGAGTTATATCATGTCAGACTCTGACTTTTATCAACTATTAAATACCTCGAGCAGTAGCAGCAATTACTACGGTTCTGCTGCCAATACCGCTGCTGGTATAGGCATTTGGCTTATCATTGCCTGCATTCTTTCGGTCATTGGTGGTATCTTAGTATACTTCCTGTTTGTCAAAAGCAAAAATGAGCCTAAAGGGAAATTTGCCAAATGGCTCAAAGATTTCCTATCTTTCAAAGTTATGTGGATTGAGCCAATCTTGAAGGTAGTTTACTACATTGCTACTATCTTCGTTGTACTCTTCTCATTCACATATTTAGCAGCTGGCGGCGCAGGTATTCTTCTATTCTTCCTTACCCTCGTCCTTGGCCCAGTGCTCGTACGTATCTTCTATGAAATGACCATGATGTTCATCATGATCTGGCGTAATACTCGCGACATCGCAAATAGTGTCGAAAAGAAGAAATAGTTCAACATAACAAAATCCCTAGTCATTCGACTAGGGATTTTTTGATGGAGTTAATCTTCTATCTACACACTACTGTATCAACGTTTTGACGCCAGTTCTTTTACTCTACGTGCCACGCCATCATTACCATCAATTATAATCGCATCAGCGAAACGCTTTTGTATTTTGTCTTTTATTAAGGAGTAATGTGTACAACCAAGTACTACCAAATCATAGTTCGGACATCCATCGGTCAATTTTTCTAGTACTTCGTCTATCTTATCGTTATTTTCTATTGCAAGTGCCAAACCAGGACAAGCCAGCAAATCAATAATCTGCCCAGGTCTACGATTATTCTTAATTAAACTCGCCACCCGTTCAGATTTTACCGTTGCGGGCGTCGCCATAATCAGCACACGTTTAGCATTATATTTTTTTATCAGACCAATTGCTGGTTCGGTTCCAACAAACTCTAACTCCGGATACATTTCTCTAACTCGACCAATACATTTTGTAGTCGCAGTATTACAAGCAAAAACAACTATCTCAGCCCCCCATTTCTTTAATTTGTCAACATTATTACAAACAATTTTTAGTAGTTCCTGCTCCGTTTTCTCGCCATAAGGACAATTCTCCGAATCTGCAATATAACAGTATTCATTATCCGGTAAAAGCTTCCGTATTGCACTTAATACGGTAGTTCCCCCTTTACCCGAATCAAACAAGCCTATCTTCATTACCTAAAACTTCCTTATAAAAAATGAGTCGAATCGACTCCCTTAAAACAATGAGAACACAAACCAGCTCGCCTACAACCAAGCTCCAGACGCTCATATGTTCCAAAAATGGTGAGTCGGGAGGGGCTCGAACCCTCGACACCGGGCTTAAAAGGCCCGTGCTCTAACCTGCTGAGCTACCGACCCAAATTGTTAACACCACATAATGTGGTGGGCGATACAGGAGTCGCATCGAAGATTCGACTCTGTTTCTGTCACACATTCTTAATGTAATGGTGGGCGATACAGGAGTCGCATCGAAGATTCGACTCTGTTTCTGTCACACATTCTTAATGTGGTGGGCGATACAGGAGTCGAACCTGTGACCTCGTCTACGTCAAAGACGCGCTCTAGCCAACTGAGCTAACCGCCCTTTCGGTCAATTTTTAAATCGACGTAACTATTATATCATATTTTTTAACTAAATAAATAGCTTTTTTATCTCACTGTTTTATCAATAATCCATCAAGCTATGTTATAATAAACATAACAATCATAATGGAAGGAAAAAATGGAAGGACAAAACCAAACAAACGCACCAACGTCACCAATGGCGACACCAACCCACACATCAATACAGTCTACACAACCAACACCGCCAGCTCCAGTCGCCCCACCTCAACCAGTTATTACTCCAACCAATACAAAAAGCAACAAAAGTAAAAAAACTTCCGCCGGTATGATGATCGCAGTCATAATACTAGCTATCGCTTCAATCAGCGGAATCGCCTTTGGTATCATCGAACTAATGGAATCCTCACAAAAAGACTCAACGATTGCCATGCTAAACAATAAGGTGGCTAACTGCGCAAACCAGAACAACGACACAAATAACAGTTCGAACAACGACACCGACGAAAGCAATAGTAGCAAAACGTTTTCTAATAATGTTCTCGCTGGCATAAAAAACCTTGGCAATTTAGTTTATGGTTTTAAATCTTACGATACCGGTAATGGAGTTATCTATGAATACATTGATAGCAATGGCGATTTATTATTACAAAAAGAACAGAAGCATACAATAGCATCTGATGTAATATATGCTGATTTCTTATATAGTAGCAACGATGGCGTACCATCATTATACTTTGTCAAAAATGATGGCTCGGTGGGCGTAGTTAAAAATATCATTTATATTGATACCGAGAATCCAGAAATAGAAAACGTCGAATTAGCTTCAAAAGTAATTTCCGTCAAAAACGTTTCTAACCCAGGTGGACTCCATAAAGTTATAGCTATAGATATTAATGGAAACTTTCTAGATTTGTAATGGCAAAGGCATTAATGATTTGACAGTAAGATCTTCTATTTAACTAGTTTCAGGACAATTAAATAAGATAGATTGACCCATTCTTCTCGCAAAGTGTATCTTATAAACGAGCAAGAAAAATGCCGAGATACATTCATAGAAATTACAACTGATTTAGATAATCAAGAAACGAGGGAGACTGTAGACAAAGCGAATTCCGAAGAAATGATAAATACCCTCAATGAGAACGATTTTGATATTGTCTATTTCCAGGAATATCCCTCGTATATGGATGGTATAGAGACGGTAAGTGGGCAAATTACAGAACGAACACATTTGAAGCAGTTTATCTAGTAACAGGAAATAGATTTAACCAAAGTGTTTAGGGTATTAACAGACGATTTTATAGGGGCAAAACGACAGTTCTTGCCCCATTTTTCGTGCAAAATTGACCTAAATAATCACTCTGGAACTTGCAAGGTACTTAACATAGACTTACTACTAAAAATCGACCAAAATGCCAACTTAACCCAAATTTGTTAAATAGAATCGCTTGGATTGGTGATTTCTTCGCTTGAAGCGCGTCTTATCGACGAGCGAAAGCGAAAAATCGCCAAGATAGGCGATTTTATCAACAAATTTTGGTGGGGGCGAATTGTCCAGGCATTAACAATATATAAAGACAATATCAAAGCTAATCTTGAAAAATTTAGCTTTAATTCTTAATCTGTCATTCAGTCGTTCCTTAAGTACTTATGGTAAAATAGATATATGGATAGCGAAAAAGATAATCGTACGGATACTTCTGACAATGCGAAGCTTGACGTTGCGCCAGAAAATCCTGTACCAGAAAAAATAGAAACATCAAGCGAAACAGACCCAAACGTAGCGAAGATGGAATCTCCTACGGAGCCGGCAAAAGAGAACCTCATAACTGCAGATGAACTTGCTGCGGCTTTCGTAGGCCCTGAACAGGAAAGTACTAAGCCAATAGTAAGCAACCAAGAAGCCCCGGAGCCGGAAAAAGCAAACCTTCCTAATTTGGGAATACCAGAAGATGAAAAAAGCGAAAATACTATAAAAAATGATTCGGATCTTCCAACTGAAGAAGAAGTTGCCGCAGCTTTTGTAGGTCCCGAACAAGTGAAGAATGATTCCATGGAAGAATCTAAAAGCGATGAAGACAAAAGTGCTACGGGACCATCGGTCATTACTTCTGGACCTGCCAACAAAAAATCCCACAAAGTCGCTATCGTGTCTGCAATTTGTGTCACCGCCGCTATCATTGGTGGCATTGTGTTAATAACTTCAAATCCCAATCCAGACAAAGGATCTGAGCCAGTAGTTGCTGTAACAGATTTAACGGACGAGCAAAAAGAAAAACTTGGAATTGAACCAGAAAAAGAAGAGGCCGTGGATAATTCCGAGATAGAAGACAAGGATAATTATTCCGAAGAGTATAAAAAATATCTTGAACTTTCTGACGAAGAAAAAGCCGATCTCGATGTTATTCCACGTAAAGAAGAAGTACCTGATGAGAGAATTGATGAAATAAAGGAAGATACAGATGAAGAAGTAATCGCTTCACTTCCCGAAAAATTTGATCTCAGAGATGTTATTGATATTACTGTCGGCAATCAGGGAGGCTATGGACTTTGTTGGGATTACGCTTCCAGCACGGCATTAGAAACCCACCTTAAGCTTCGCGGAATTGACTATAACCCATCCGAACTACAAATCGATTTCCTATCTTCCAATTTGATGTATGGAGGTCGTAACCTGCATGATGGTGGTACATTCCAGCATTTTGCTGATATGGCTGCTTCCATTGGCACAATTTCAGAAGAGAAGTTTTCAAGTTTGGGTATAAACCCAGATGGTTTTTATGGTGGAGGTAATACAAATTTGGATTACTTCAAGCTCACAAAGAACGACACTCCACTCTATGTAACAAAAACTGTCGATTTCCCATCGATTTACAAATCCAAAGGTGAAGTGTCCAATAAGACAGAAGAAGAGCTGAAAGAGTTTCGCGATTTAGTTAAAGCACATATTATGACGAACGGATCACTCTACACTGCAGTCGCCGGTCCATGGGGTTTCGATGTTCCGCGATATTGCGAAAATGGTGGAAATGGTTGTTACATGAATCATGCTATGGCGATCATTGGTTGGGATGATAATTACCCCAAAGAAAACTTCGCAAAGGTCGACGAAAATGGTAATCGCACTAGTGGTACGCCGGAACACGACGGAGCATACCTTGTCCTAAACTCTTGGGGTAAAGAATGGAACGAGTCTGGCGCAAAAGATGGCGTTTTCTATATCTCCTATGATGAGTACAATGTAGAATCACAACTATCCGGTATAGTATCAACATCGCTCGATAACACAAAGAAAATCGACTCCATTGCGTCAAAAACCGCAAAGGATTTAGTTAAAGAAAAACTCAGTTTCTATATTATTGAGGAGGATGGAGAAGAGTATATCTCTGACTATGCACTGGATCGTGTTTCGCATTTAGACCTATCATCCCGCGGCTTAACAGATTATGACCTGAAGGGCATTACGGAAACATTCTCGAACATTTCGTCATTAACGATTACAGACAATAATATTTCCGATTTATCATCACTCGCAAATCTTAATAATCTCTATGGAGTTTATTTCTCGAAAAATAATGTAGAAGATATTTCTGTCCTTTGTTCTATGGCTAAAGTGAATGGTCTTGATTTAAGTTATAATAGGATAACCGATGTAAGTTGTTTAGAGGGTAAACTTGGCGATTATGCATATCTTGATATTTCCGGTAATACTGGCATAACTGGTTTCGAAAAACTCACGACTCTCTATGAATTAACCGCAAATGAAATAGGTCTAGAAAGCCTTGAGTCGCTTAGTAGTCTCAATAAGCTTGCGTCTCTTTCGGTCCGTAACAATAATATCAAAAGTTTGGCAGGATTGAATACGAACGAAGAGGCGTTTCATGACCTTGATTTATCGGGCAATAAAGAATTAACGGACCTTACTTTTGACAAGCCAGTGTATCATCTCTCAATAAAAGATTCTGGTCTAACAGACATTTCTATCCTAAATAACATAGAAGCTAATATTGTACTTGCTAGTGGTAATAATTTTGTCGATTTGTCGAGTTTTAACAATGACAAAATACTACAGTTAGACCTTTCTGGGAACAAAAACCTTTCTAATTTGTCGTCACTCAGCACCGTTAAAAGTCTTAATCTTTCAGATTGCGGAATCGCCTCATTGTCAGAAATAGGCGAGCTAGATGGGGTCGAGACGCTAACATTGAATAATAATGAAATAGGTTCTCTTGACGGAGCAGAAAACCTTTCGAAGATAGCCTCCCTCAATATCACTAATAATAAGCTATCCTCGCTTGATGGTATAGAAAAGTTCGAAAACCTGACAAGCCTCAATGTTGCTGAAAATCAGATTTCATCATTGGATGGGTTATCGAAGCTACCAAAACTTACTACTTTTTCAGCAGACAACAATATGATCTCTGACGCAAACGAGTTAGTTGATATGGAAAACTTGTATTTCTTATCATTGAGCAACAATAAGCTGAGTTCTGTGCCAAACTTCACAACTCAAGCCGATTTGTATTTAACATTTGAAAATAACCCGATTGAGAATGCTGTAATCCCTAAAGCAGTTGCTACCATAAATTTAAAGGACTGTGGCGTTAAATCTATCGATTATTCACAAGTAGAAAAACTAACGAATGCAACTTTGGAGGGTAATCCAGATTGGAATGAATACCGTGATTTGATTTCTAAATCGATGCTCGGGCAACAAAAACTTGGCAGGTCGTATCCTTATATTGATATCTCAACTGATTACAATTTCTCGAAAGAAGAGCTAAATAATTTGGATGGTATCCCGGGATTGTTTGACAGTGCTAGTTGGTATCTAAGTCTAAAAGAATACGCGAATGAACTTGAAAAGTCTTCAGACGGAATAGTTAACTTAGAAAATTATCCTAGCGAAAGGGCCATGTTTATGTCTCTGCTAAAAAATGGTACAAGCTTAGATGGTTTTACGGTGGATCGGGCTGCCACAAAGCTTACCCTGTCAGATAGCTCCGCCGACTCACTTTCTCTAGAACAATGGACAAGGATTAATAATAATACTCATTTATCTACCAATAAGATAGTGTTTTATTTCCAATAAATATATCTTACGTTTTAAGACCTGAATGTTTAGGGTATTAACAGACATTTTAACAGGGGTAAAAATCGCGTTTTTGGCAGATTTTGGCCGTAAAAAATGGTTCAAAATTGCATACTATTATTGCAAGGTACTTAACAGAAATTCACCACTAAAAAATCGGCCAAAATGCCAACTTAACCCAAATTTGTTAGATAGAATCGCTTAGATTGGTGATTTCTTCGCTTGAAGCGCGTCTTATCGACGAGCGAAAGCGAAAAATCGCCAAGATAGGCGATTTTATCAACAAATTTTGGTGGCGCCGACTGGACTTGAACC
>DFGN01000009.1 GCA_002371235.1 Candidatus Saccharibacteria bacterium UBA3749
GAGACAGTTTGGTCCCTATCTGCCGTGGGTGTAGGATACTTGAAAGGATTTGTCTTTAGTACGAGAGGACCGAGATGAACGAATCTCTAGTGTACGGGTTGTGGCCACCTGCTGCATCGCCCGGTAGCTATGTTCGGAAGAGATAAGCGCTGAAAGCATATTAAGCGCGAAGCCCACTCCAAGATAAGGATTCCCAAGGAGACTCCTGGAAGATGACCAGGTTGATAGGCTATAAGTGGAAGCGCTGCAAGGCGTGGAGCTGAGTAGTACTAATAGGTCCACCGCCTTTTTATGTTCTAGGTTTTTAACAAGACTATCTTTAGTCGCGTTAGGAACCTAGGAGACTTAGCTAGCAATCGGTGTTCGAACTATTAAACACCGTGACGTTTTAAAATCTTTTACACCTTATGGACATCAATGGTAATAATTAGCGTCATTTAATTATTACAATTTGGTGCCCATAGCGCCAGGGAAATACCTGTTCCCATTCCGAACACAGAAGTCAAGCCTGGTAGCGCCGATTATACTGCTATGCGGGAAACTAGGAAGGTGCCAAATTATGCGGAGGACTTTCTAAACCAGAAAGTCCAACGAAAAATCAAAAAAACGAACCGGAGTCAATTTCTGGTTCGTTTTTTGTTTTTAGCTATATTACTGTCTGTACGATTCGGGTAGTTATACCATAGCTTTATCTTCAGATATAAAAAAGAACTCCGACGGTTTGCATCGGAGTTCTTTTGATTATTATTCTTCGGAAGTAGCCTCTTCGTTTTCTTCGATGGCAGAGAGAAGTGAGTCTTCTACATTTTGCTTTTTCTTCTTGACGACTGGTTTAGTTAGTTCAATACTAATTTCGTAGCCAGTTAACTTAGAAGCAAGGCGAACGTTTTGGCCTTGTTTGCCGATTGCGATTGATTGTTGCTCGGGTGAAACATAAACCTTTGCTTTTTTGTCGTCGATTTCGACCTTGATGACTTCAGCTGGATTAAGAGCTTCACGAATATATTCGGAAATGTTGTCACTCCAGTTGACGATATCGATTTTTTCATGATCGCCGATTTCATTCATGACGGCACTTACGCGAATACCACGTCCACCAACAAAAGTGCCGACAGGATCGACACCGGGGACGGTGGACATCACAGCAATCTTGGTGCGACGACCTGCTTCTCTTGCAATACCGCGGATTTCGACGGTGTTATTTTCGAGTTCAGGGACTTCTTGGCGGAAGAGCTCTTCGACAAAGTCGGCAGAAGCGCGAGACAGAATTAATTGTGCGCCGCGTTCATTTCTTTCGATGTTCTTGATAAGAACCTTAATGCGTTGACCGACTGAATAGTGTTCGCCGTCAATTTGCTCGGAACGTGGCATGATGCCAGATGCGCGGCTAAGATCGATACGGACGAGCTTTGGCTCTACTCTTGCAATGGTACCGGTGACGATGGAGCCGATCTTGTCTTCGAAAGCAGAGAGTACGGCATCATTTTCGGCTTCACGCAGGCGCTGAATAACAACTTGTTTAGCTGTTTGAGCTGCAACGCGGCCGAATTCGGTGACTTTGTGCTTTTCTTCGACAATATCGCCTAGCTTGGCGCCTTTGCCGGCTTCCTTTAGGGGAATTTCGGTGGATGGATTGTAGGCAACATCATCCTCGATTACTTCACGAGCGATAAATACATCAGCTTCGCCAGTCTTAGTATTAAGGGTGGCGCGAACGTTCATATCGCGATCGCCGTTGTCTTTGCGCCAGGCGGCGGCAATAGCTTGTTCGATAACGTCTAAAACTGTCTCTTTGGGGAGACCCTTTTCTTCTGATATGATGTCAACCATAGCAGACATTTGTTTCAAATCTAGATTTTCCATTTTACTCCTTATAATTAACTAAAAAACCGCCCCTATTCCAAGAGTCGGTCAAATCTGTATATCTTTATTTTATCATATTGAGTTGAATATGTAAATAGTGCGGAGCTGAATTTGGTGCCGAATGATTGTTATTTGCATTTTTATGGAAAGTTTGGTATAATAGAGATATCAGTTAATTACTTGTAATAAAAAGGAAAATATGAATTTAAAAGAAGAGGAGCGGCGTGCCCGGCTACTAAAATCGCGAGCGGAAAGGCTGCCAGAAATCAAGAAACAATTCAAAGAAGCACAGGAAAGAAGGGCGCAAGGTGTATCAAACCTGGATGGGTTTGAGGTTGCTCAGGGGCGAAATTTTAACTCAAATTTTGCGCCTGGAGGTACAGATGCAAAATTAGTAGGGAGGAAGCCTAGTACGAAGTTAAGTGCCCGAAGAGGGGTAAAAAATGCCACTAGCGGTAAAAATGCCACAAAAAAGGTTGCAAAACAGCCAGCTAGGGCTATTAAAAAAGCTACTTTAGCGAGTAAATCTCAGGCTAAGCTGGAAGCTGAGCAGAGAAAGGTGAATTTGTCGGTTTCAACTAAAAAAGGCGATATGGTACATCACCAGAGGATGTTATCGCAAGATGTGAACGCGCAGGCAACTCAGCATATTATAGGGGTGCCAGTTAATAAATCACGTTATAATGGATATAATGGCGAACAGATGACGAATGCGAGATTAAAGCAAATGCGTCCAGATCCAGAAGCGGTGAGAATTATTCCGATTGGTGGTGTGGGTGAGTTTGGCATTGGTAAGAATATGACAATTCTTGAGTATAAATCTGAGATGATCGTGGTGGATATGGGGGTTCTCTTTGCCGGTGAGGACTATCCGGGTGTGAATTATATGATTCCAGATATTAAATATCTAGAGGATAATCTTCCTAAGGTGAAGGCAATTTTGTTTACTCATGCACACCTTGATCATATTGGGGCATGTAGGCATTTGTTGCCAAAATTTGGCGGTTTGGTGCCGATTTATGGAACAGATTTTACAATTGGGATGATCAAAAAACAGATGTCGGAGCTAGATGAGGAGCCAGATTTGAATTATCAAGTAGTGGATCCGTTCAAGCATGAAAAGATTCAGGTATCGGAACATTTTAGTGTAGAGTTTATTCATACTTTACACTCGATTCCTGGTAATGCGGCGATTGTGGTAAGGACGCCGAATGGCTTGATTTATATGTCGGGCGACTGGAGGGCGGAAGCCAATCCAATGGGGATTCAGACAGATTATGAAAGAATTGACGAAATTGTGGCTAAGGAAGGAATTGACGTAATGCTGAACGAATCGACCAATATCGATTCGCCTGGCAAGCATCCGCATTCGGAATATGATGTTGGTGAAAATCTTGGTAAGGTGATGGATCATTATGCGAATGGCAGGGTGATTATTTCTTGTTTTTCATCGCAGATTTTGCGGATTGAATTGATACTAAAAGAGGCGGCGGCACGAGGTCGCAAGGTGGCGTTTTCTGGGTTTTCGATGATCAATAACGTAGAGGTGGCGTTAAGGTCGAAATCAATTAAGGTACCGAAAGACACGATTGTGAAGATGGAGGACATTATAAAACTTCCGGATGAGAAGGTATGTATTGTCTGTACTGGTTCTCAAGGTGAGCTTAACGCGGTGCTTAATCGGATGGTAACCGGTGCGCATAAGTTTATTAAAATTAAGGCTTCGGATACGATTGTGTTTTCATCAAACCCGATTCCTGGTAACGAACCACATGTGGTTGCGACGGTAGATGGGTTGCTACGTGAGGGTGCGCAAGTGATTCAAAATGGTAAGACACACTTAACCAATATCGGGCCGTTGCATCTTTCTGGTCATGCTTACTATGAAGATCATGTCGAATTTGTGACAAGGCTAAATCCGAAAAATTATTTGCCATATCATGGAGAATTCTATATGTTAGAGCATAATGCGGAGATGGCGGAGAACGTACTTGGAATTCCACACGACAGGATTCTAGTGTCAGATGACGGTGATATTATTGAGCTAATGCCAGACAAAACTATCCGCAAAGCGGGGCGAATTCATGTGGGGAATAAATTGTTCGATGATGCAGACCAGCCGGTACATGAAGCGGTGATTAAGGATAGAATACATATTTCGCGTGAAGGAATTTTTGTGATAGTACTTACTTTATCCAAGAAGACTGGACACTTGATGAAGACGCCGGATATTGTTTCACGGGCATTTATTTATCTTGATAATTCTGAGGAGTTAATTGGTAAGATACGACATTATTTGCGTCAAAAAACTGATAAGTCGATCTCGACCGATCCCGAAATGAAAGTCTTGAAAGAGGAAATCAAAGAAGATATTACACATATATTATATGATGCGACTGGACATACGCCGATTGTAATTCCGGTCATTAATAAAGTATAAGGAGGTAAAATGTTAGAAATATTAGACTTCTATGCGGACTGGTGTGGTCCGTGTCAAATGATGAAGCCAATAATCGAGGAGTTTAGGGGTTTGCATCCAGAGGCCAAAGTGACGGCGATAAACATAGATGAACAGGGGGATATGGCGGAAAAGTATCATGTTGCCACTATTCCGTGTCTGGTGGTAGTGAGAGACGGTGAAGAAATTGCGCGCGAAGTTGGTGTCTTGCCGTTAAAGAAAATTGAAAAGATGTGGGAGAAAGTGAATGTTTGATTTAATTATTGTTGGTGCGGGAATTGCAGGGATGACGGCCGCAATTTATGCTAAGAGAGCCGGTCTTAATGTGCTGGTGCTAGAGAGGGTAATGCAAGGTGGACAAATCATCAACGCGCAAATGATTGAAAACTGGCCGGGCGATTTCGGAATATCGGGGGTGGATTTATCCAATAAAATATATCACCAGATGAATAAACTCGGTGCTAAAGTTGAGTTCGATAATGTGTTGGCTATAGAGAATATGGGTAAAAGTGGGAATGAACGATTTTTGGTAAAAAGTGAAGATGGCGAATATTCATGTGGTGCGATTATTGTGGCAACGGGGACAGAGCCGAGAAAGTTAAGCGATAAACAAGCAAAGGATGCTGGCAGGCGGCCGGTTTCATACTGTGCGACTTGCGACGGAGCTTTGTATAAGGGGCGAACGGTGGTAGTGGTAGGCAGTGGAAACACGGCGAAGCACGAGATGAAATATCTGGAAGGAATCTGCAAGAAAGTTTACCATATCCATCATGATGATCCGATTCCGGCAGATGCTGAGGCAGTATTCGTGGCGATTGGTAGAGTGCCAGAGACTGGTTTTCTCGGTAATTTGGTTAATCTTAATTCGGAGGGTTATATTGTGGCCGGTGAAGATTGTAAGACGTCTTGTGCTGGAGTTTTCGCGGCGGGCGACTGTCGAGCGAAAGATTTACGACAGTTAGTGACGGCGGCGGCGGACGGAGCTGCGGCAGCGGAGGCGGCGGCGAGTTTTCTGCGCGGCAAAAACAGTTAGTTTATAGAGAAACTGGTAGCAAAATGTGATATAATGTAAGCGTGGCCGAGTGGCGGAATTGGTATACGCGTTCGACTTAAAATCGAATGGGGAAACTCGTACGGGTTCAAGTCCCGTCTCGGCTACCATGATTTGTGCTGGACTAGCTTATCTGGGATTAGCGCAGCCTGGTAGCGCGTACGCATGGGGTGCGTGAGGTCAGGAGTTCAAATCTCCTATCCCAGACCAGATTCAGGGCGCAAGATAGTTAGTGACGTTTGATATAGGGATGTCGAGATTCTTGATTCAAGTCCGATTCGAATCTCTTTCAGGGTGTGGCGCAGTTGGTAG
>DFGN01000023.1 GCA_002371235.1 Candidatus Saccharibacteria bacterium UBA3749
CCTTCATTATCATTACAGAATACATGCATAGTAGTAGTACCAATATTAGGAGTATAGGTACCATTATTAATATTGGCATTATGGGTGTCCATTCCAGTACCAGACATAGTACAGGACATGGGGACAGTAATATTAATTTGATCTACAGTAGAGTTATCATCGGCTGAGACATAAGTAGATGCTAATATAGTGCCAGTTAGTATAGTAATACTAGCTAGTGTAGTTATGGATAATAATGATATAGCTATAGAAAGCTGTGGTTTGTTGGTGAGTATCGCGCCTATGCTCATGTATGGTAATCCTTTTATTATAGTTATTAATAATATGACTATTTATTATATATAATTATATATTAACATAATCATTATACTTATACTACCCCCTCCCGCGCGAAATTGTCAACACTCCAAAACCCAAATCAAATAGCAACGATAGAACCCAGCTTAAACCGTATATCTCATAAACTATTGTCACAATCTCTCCTTATTGCTACCATATCACCTTTGCATAAAAATGTATAAAATCTACACATTACTACCATTTATCGATTCCTTTCCCTAAGTATTTTACAAACCCTCCACTTTCCGACATTATATATAATCGATGTTTCGCCCTCGTCATCGCTACATAGAAAAGCCGTTTCTGATCGTCTAGCGCGACCTCTTGCGTCTCTCCAAATAGTCCATACAGTGCAGTATCCGGATGCGTCTTCGGAATAACACCAACATCAACCTCTAGTATTATTACGACATCCGCTTCAAGTCCTTTAGATTTATGCATTGTCATTATCTGAACCCGCTCATCGAATTCTTTTTCAGACAAAATCCCCAATCTATCTAGTCCCCACATTAACCCTCTCCTAAAACCAGCTAAGCTCACTCCACCAATATTAGTCTCGTTATTTCGATGAAGTATCAATATATTGTCATACTTCAAGTTCGATTCAATCACCTGTGTCACGGTCTTCAAATACTTCACCATCGTTTTCTTCACCGCTCTAGCCCCCATCCTCTCCGTCGCTTCTCTCATAATCCTATCCTTTACGCTTATCCGCAAATCATATGGCACCAGCGCATATCCCACCTCAGTCTCGCGCGGATTCACTATTAGAACTTTTCCATTAGCCCGACTAAATGCTCTAAATTGCCCATTCTCGCCCATTGACTTTTTCATAAATCTTCGAGCTGTCGCCACCACTAATCTGTCACATCGATAATTAGTAGTAATTTCAAATTTAGCACACTTATTAACACCACAAGAGTTGACAGTAGCCCCACCATCACCATCCGCGACTCCTCCAAAATACTTCTCAAAACTTTTAAAATACTCAACATCGCTCCCCGCAAACCTATTAATCGCCTGCCAATCATCCCCCACTACAAATAACCGTACTTCTTTTGCCACACTCCGGATTGCCAGAATCACCGCCAAAAACAACTGCGAGAAATCTTGATATTCATCGATCAATAAATACCTCTTATCAATCAATATTCTCACAATCTCCTTCCGTCGGCTCTCAATCATTTTACTTGCCCACGAAACAATCAGATTAAAATCCGTACCGTACTCACAAAACCCAACCAGATTATGCTCGTTATCTATCAAATGCCAATGATATCTCCGAAAACACTCTATCCCTAGTTCAATAAACAATCTCTCCCTCTCATCTACTTCATGGCTTGCCAAATACCTATTCGCCGCCTCATTTACAGATATCTCTCCGCTTAAGTATTTTTGCTGTGCGCGATTAACAAAAATCGCCATCATCCCAGCGAAGCCTTTCAATTCATCCTCACCAAGCTGCATACCCTCATTATCTTCATTATTCTTTACAAATCTACAAATCTTCCTCCGCCAATTGTCAAACCTCATCATTTCACTAACGATAGCAAAGATATACTTTTCCTTCTCACCCGCCAAAATTTTTCCGCATTTTTCTTCTTCTCTACACACTCGAAAAACAATTTCTCTTGCGAAAGCATGGAACGTGCTTGCAATTTTTATCACGCCAACATTGTTACCTTCATTGCAAGTAGCATTATCTCTACCCTCACTTTTAATTACCATTTTACCATTCACCCGCATTTTCGAAAGTCGCTCATTTATCTCTTTCGCCGCATTCGCATTAAACACGAACGCCATTATTTCATCCGGCTTCACCCCACACCTCGCCACCAGATACACAATCTTCGCGATCAGCGTTCGCGTCTTACCGGAACCAGCCCTCGCCACAACAATCGTATTAAATGATTCGTCAGCTACTGCCGCTGCCTGTTCGTAATCAATCTCATATGGCTCCCCCTCATAAGTCACCGACTCCTGAAACCATTTTTGCACCGCAAGAACCGTCGCATTACGTTCCCTCTTTCGCATAATTCCATTCTACCGCCTTCGCTATTGCCGTTTTATGGAATAAATTTAGCACTTTGGTGCTACTCATTTGTCTCCTTTGTAACATATAATTAGTCGGTACAGCCAATACTAACCGCACCCACTTTCTTCACATCTTATTTTACTCATTATCAAAAGTCAACCCCCCACATTAGCCTTTCCTATCTTGAAATCATATTCGAGCTAATTCGTCCTTCTAGGCAAACACTCCCAATGAGACGATATTTCTTTGCTTTCCTAGTACCTTTACTGATTCTCTAAGTGGCTTTTTCGCTTCATACTATTTTGCGCTCGCATTATTAACCAAATAACAATCGCAAACACTACAAACATTATTATGAATAGCAACCATAGTGGGCATATTATTATTGTACGTTCAACAATTGAGGTTTCACCAAAAATCTTTACTGTCTGCTTCGCTCTAAATATCCCAATCGATGGTAAATCACACGTCTGTGTGTGATACCTTTCCGTCTCAGGCAAAATCAAACTGGTCTCAGGTTTCTCTTCATTAGTGCAAATTTCCTCATCGCCGATTAACGGCCAAACCTGCAATATATATTCCGCATCAGTATGAACATTACCATCATTCTTCACCATAGACGTAGCCTGCAAGGGGCCATTTAATAGAAAAGACGGTATCGAGTTTTCCGAAATCGCGCCTTCTTCTCGCGTCTCTCCAGCGACTTTTGCATATATGATTGAAGCAATTTGGAAACTACTTTGGATCATGATGTTACCGTCTTCTGTATTGTCCTTGCCGGTATCATCTCTCACAATAATCGTAGCATACTGCCCACCAGCTGGAGCGTCTTCAGGGACCTCTATGGTGTAAGTAATCACATCCTCAGTGTTCGGCGCAATATCTCCTGACCGCTTATCAACTGTAATCCAATTTTTAATTTGGTTGTATCTCCCCTCAGTTACAACATCAACATTACCGTAATCGTCTTTCGAATTCTCGCCTTTACTCTCACTATAAGAGCCAATAAAGACAGAATACTTTAAATTGCCCGTACTATCTGACGCATTAAAAACCGTTATAGCGTTCCGATAAGTCTCACCTGGTACCAACATGATCTTCTGATTTGGCGGGGAAACAATCATGGTATTCCTTCCCGCATACGTCTCATCAACCAAACCAAGCGACGTGAAGCAAAACGCTAACACCCCCATAGCAATCATCATTATCTTCGTTCTTTTCATCTGCCTCCTTTAAGTAAGATAATTATACCACCCTATTCATGAATTTCACAAATAAATCCAAGTGAAGTATACATTTTTTTGTAATCAGCTTCGGAATAGCCCTGCACTTTATCAAATTCCTCATCATTAATAAAAAATAATCTTCCTACCACCCTATTAAATAGGGTAACATCGGCATATAAAGAAACAACCAAATTACTATCGATAATAGAAAAGGATGGATTCAAAGACTCGGCTCTGAACCTGTTTGCATCCATATATTTATTATAGTCAGCATGCATCCTCGCTTCTGCATTTTTTGCAGCCGATTCGGACTCAAATACGCCGTCATACCGATATGATAATTCCTTTAGTATACCGTCGGTAAATAAAACCTTAATATCATAAGAACGATTTAAGACATCATCAGAATCAAAGAAAGGCTCTTTCGGCTCAGAGGACTTACATTCAAGCACGCTGTAATTGCTTTGCGGGATTTTATTTGTGATATGAGATTCTTTCTTGTAGCTGAGCAGCCAAACAATAAGTGCAGTAACACCGACAATCACAGCAAAAAAAACAATCTTCACAAATACTGTTTTGTTGTTTTTCGTATCCTGATTAGACATATTTACCTCGCTCTTATTCACCTCATTATACCATTCTTCTTAAAAAAATACAGTCCTTCCGGACTGTATTCTTTTATTGATAACTAACTAATTACTTGGGCTAGTCAAAGTATAAGTCACGTGACCAGTATAAGTCCCGGTTTGCTGAGAGGTGCCCACATACACCTGATAGGTAGTTGTAATTGCATTCTCTACCGCACCACGTCCAGAAGCCAAAGTTGTAGACGAACTAGGAACGACATTGAAAGAACTATAGTCATCTGAAATTGTGACTCCAGAACCACCAGTCACTTTCATCGCCCAACCAGACGCCGTACCAGATACATTCAAATTAGTATCAATTGGAGTCGTCCCAGTCCCACCTACTAACTGTGTACTCGCGGCAAAAGCACCATCAGTACCACTAAAATCACCACCTCGAGCAGTCAACGTCCATGTCGGACCAGTACCAGTCGTATCGTTACAAACTACATTTATTTTACCAGTTGGATCCGATGTAGCGGTCGCATCACCGCCAATATCACTTTTAAGTTGCCCGTTCTTCATTGAAACAGAATATGTATTATTAGTATGAGTTCCATCCCCAACTCCATTAGGAGTCGTTGCGGTATTATTAGTCGTAATCGCGCATGACGACGGAACCGTCACGACGATTTCATCCGTTACGGTCGAAGTCGAGGTACCATCAGCAAATACACCCACCACAGGCATGGCTGCGAGCGCTAATGAAGCAGCGCCAGTTGCAATAATTGATTTTTTCATTTCTTCTCCTTCCACACCCAGGTGGAAATTAGTTTTAATTTTACGTTAAATGTACAACCTTTAACACTTCTTATTGTACATAAGCATTATTTTGTTGTCAAGTTTTTAGACGGTATTTTTTTGTCAAACTCCAACTTTTCCACAGGCAAATGCTTATCTATAATTTAATAATACTATTCATCCATTCCGCGAAAGCATCATAGTTATTATAGTAAATCGCATCTTCATCTGAATCAGCTCTTAAAAACGCTCTAACTCCTCCACGCGAGATGATTGCCACCGATGGATAATACCTAACATAATCATGCAGCGAAATCTCTTTAATATCAGCAAATTTAATTCTATAAACTTTAATACCAGCTTCCCTTGCATAATCTTGACTATATCCCCTCAGCCTGTCTGCAGTCGTACAACCATCTTGGTCTACAAATACTACAAACGATTTTCCGCTCTGCACCAGCTCCTCGTATTCTTCTTTAGATAGCTCCATTAGCTCGGGATCACACTCAGGCTCGCAATAATATTCATTACTAAGCGATACTTTTCCACCCCCAAACCAACCTCCAGCCGCACCCACGAAAACCACTGCTCCTGCTACCACGATAACAAGCAAACTAATTAACTGCCAAATTTTTAGCCTCTTAAGATTCCTCACCCTAAATCTCCGTCAATTTTTCAAATTCAATTTGATGTATCGGCACTTTATAAAAATCGTAAGTTATGATACCATCCTCTGTCACCCGTTTCACCTTAACATCGTTTTTTCCTTCATAAAACCAATATCCACCCACATCATATATTTTGTCACCATCCCACCCCAATTCCACCAGCATATTCTTCATCATACCAGAATATCCACCGCCACCGCACATCAAAAATATTACCTTGTCCCTCGGGAAAAGCCCCTCTAAAATATCCATTGACTCTTTGTAATTAGCCGTAAAAGTACCATCTGAATGCTGGCGGAATAATGTCTTACCATTATAAGTCTCACCTATCGCCTCAGGTAAACCCAACACATTCACAATATACGGATATGGCACTAATTCGAATCCTTCCACAAATCCTGACAAATATGAATCACCCCCTATTGCCTCATAGTTCCCTGGATCTTTCAGCATTCTAAGATCCCGATATACTGCATCTGGACGATTCAAATAGTTATCTATTGTTGCTTCGTTGATATTCTTATCTATACCGAGCTCACCCCTTTCTCCCTCAGCCAGTTCCGGCTTAGGTAACTCACTTAAATCTCCGCTCATATTCTTTCCCATAAAAAACGCGCCGATAGCAATTACTAACACCGCAACGATACTCCACCAAGCATATTTTTTCATTTTTACCTCCACTTATACTATATATAATATATTATACACCAACTCTCGTAATCCAATTGCCAAATCGCGTAGTCAATCGTCATCTATCACACCCCCACCACTAACTCAGTTGGACATTTTTCAAGCACTTTAATAATTGCCGCTTTCTCTGCTTCTGTCACCCATAATGAATACTTATACTTTACCGAAACCTGTCTCGCTACATACTGGCACCTAAATTTTTTATTACTGGGTAGCCAAGTAGCTGCATCGCCGTCAGACTTTTGCTTATTTGCACTACCATCTACTGCCAGTAAGTTCAAAGGATCAGTTGCAATAGAGTATCTCGTCTCTTCCGACATATATTGTGCTCCCTTTTGCCAGGCATCTGAAAGTGCAACCACATGATCAATTTGAATATTACTAATCTCTTTCCTCTCCGTAAACACAAGATGCTTTCCTGTATATGGTTCATCATATTCGCCAGCTATCACATTGCAACCATCCAATACAGCACTTTCACCAAGCTCTCGCTTTATGATCCTCTGTCTCAACGAGCAACCATCAATCGACGGCCAACCATTATAAAACTGTTCCCTAGAATACCCAGTTTTCGGCGCTCGTCCTTTTACTTCTAACTCCTCAAGCACCGTAAGGGCAGTCTTATTCTGTTTATCTACCTTACTATCGTGAATATCTCTATTTCCCAAATATCTATCACTATCCACATTACTGAAGTCTTCGCCTATGCCCGATCTCGCCTCGTCACCAGTTTCACCGCTATAACTGATGCCATCCTCTGCCCCAGTATTCTCAACCCTAGTAAAAACTTTATCATAGCTCTCTGGATTAATAATTAACCACACCAGCACACCAACCAATGCCATGACAGCAACAGAAAACCTACGCACCTTTAATTTCATGGTAATATAATATACTACCTACTGACTATCTTCAACCCACCGAATCAACGCTTTTTGATACTACCATGAAATATAGTTTATTCCAAATTCGTTTAGTTCACTCGTTCGTAAAGCCCAATCAATTCATCGCTTAAGTTTCCCGACCACACTGCATTACAGAATCGCTTAGTCAGCTTTTTCTGCGCATATTTTACACTTAGATTATGTACGTTCTGAAGAATCTGTCGGCTAAGTATTCGATATCCATCGACAATTTGCGTAGAAAGAATACCATCACCATGATACGCCCTACTAACCGCAGCAACAATCTGTCGATACTTCTCTTCAAAGTCATTTTCATCATATTTCATACTTGATGTCAACTGGGAAAACCTTACTATTTCTTTAAATTTCGAATCAAATACAAGCTCTCCTATTTTTCTATTTTCGATCCCTCTTAATGCATAGACACAAAGCTTATCTAAATAAGCAATCGCGTCAATTGTTGATGGAAAGATTCCCTGTCGACCACGATTCTTTAACAAGAATTCGTTCATTTTATTCACCGCATTACCAACGGAGTCAAAATCAACTATTATCTCACCAGTACGCTCGTTCAATCTTGGTGAAATCTCGCCTAGCCAACTATTAAGTTCCTCATCCCTCGTTTTTGGAGCTCTCAATAAATCTGGTTGCGTATTTTTAACCAAACGGTCCAGAATCACAAGCGCAGTTTCATCCGGCGACCCTTCTTCTGCAACATTGTATTTAGACATGTTTCTTACCGGCTCTTCATAGGCCCCAATGTTCAAAGCATTTGGCAACACTCCGAAATGATACTTATTTTCCAGCTCTTCAAGCCTCTTACGAAATATCTCCAGATTACTGCTGTCTCGATTATTGTAATAATCCCGCATTGCCACTAATACTTCATTCGCTCCAGGAAGTTCATTATGGATAAAATCTCTTTCTCCAATGATAGTGTGTTCAAGCCTTGCTGCATCCTTACGGTTTTGTTCAAACTTTCTATAGTTGGAGGTCGGTATCTCATGATATATTCGAACTAACTTGTCAATTTCATCTGGGCGATAAAACGACAAAAGGCATTCTTCCGTATAATCCGCAATGCCATAAGCACCAGGGCTGACACCATACGCATTATTGCCATCGATAATTGGCCTCATCACAGGGTCTTCTCGTTCTAACAAAGGGAAAATCACATTTCGAAATCCCTCGATCGTACCTGGATTAATTCCATGCTCACGAACATGATACATAAAAATGCCTCGTTTTGTACTATCAGATTGTAAAATCTTATCTTTATCTTTAAATAATTCATCCATATATAGCATATAAGGCTCAAACATCTTTCCACTATCCTCATTTTGCCCTATACCCTCTATGCCAAACTCTATATTCTGCACAAGAATCCTACAATACTTTTCATCCGAAAACGCCTTAACCGAATAATTCACTAGACTCTCCACAAAATTCCCTTCGACTAATTTATCATTATAATACCGCACCAAATATTCATTTATTCTTCTAAAACACATAGAGAATCTTTCTTTTTTCGTCTCACTAGAGATACCTTCATCTTTCATCTCACTAGAGATACCTTCATCTTTCGTCTCACTAGAAATACCTTTATAATATCTGCCAAGTAGTTTACTTAAAGATTCCAACCTTTTATCGTCAGATTCAACTAGGATTTCTTCAGTTTTCTTAGTTGAAAGAAAAGTTGACACAAAACATGTTGCTCCAGCAATTATAAACATCCTCCTTAGTTGCTCGTCGCCCACATTTTGCAATCTATCAGCATTTAAATAAACTTGCTTTTTTAATTCGCTACAATCGTCGTATTTAACAAGACATTCCCTAGCCAGCTCTTCAGTTTTATCCGCCAAATCAGGGTATTCTTCATCTAATTTGAACCATTTGACCATTTTGTCTTTTTTATCATCGGACAATTGCCACCATTCACCGTCTTCGCCCTTGTAGTAGCCTTTTTCCTTTGCTTTTTCTTCAAATGTTTCTCTGAATGACTGTATACCTTTTAATTCATCGTTCATTCTATTCATTTAATGCATTATACAATATTAAAAAACATTCAGTATATAAAAATGTTTAGCATCTAATTATAATTGGTATTCTTACAAAAAAAATTTCATAGTATAATCAATACACGAATTATGCTTTTAAAAAATAGGACATCGAATCTATCAAAAACCAAATCCAAAAAACGCAAAACTATTACTTACGTAAAAACAACGCCTACCGAGGTTGGGACCCCACCGACCCAGATCCTAACAATCCATGGCTCAATCAATAATAAATAATAACAAATATAAAACAAGAAGGGTTGGCTATAAATTTAGAAATCGATTCTAATTTGTTCTTATCCCCAATATACGGATTTATTTTTTGTTTGGCCTAAAGGCCCCTATCGCCTTACACGAATTGGGGCAAAAGTCATAGTTTCCAATTACACCAGCGCCAACTTCACATACAACATCTCTAACTGTAGCAATGTCGCTGCCTAGTACTGTTACGCTAATTTAACTCTTTTAATATCAACTTTCATTTTTTAATCTTTCTTTCCCAAATTTCTCTTACAAAACCAAGAGAAAGCGTGGAGAGAGTAAAACCAATCACTGGTACTAGCGAAGACAGAAAAACATTAGAAACCTGTTGAATTGTAAAACTATATATTACCACGACAATATAAGTAAGAACACAAATACAAAATCTACGAGTCCATGAGGTTTCCCATTTTTTATCTAGCTCAACTCGTGCATTACGAGCCTTAATATTTTTAATTTCAGTCTCAATCTTTTCGTTATCCATACTTTATATTATATATCAAAATATGGTAAAATAATATTAACAATAACAGATACGCAGGTTGGTTATGAATCTAAAGATCGGACTCTTGAATTTTAAAACAACCTGTTTCTTCTATCCTATTTACAGTCAAAATCCACCTGCTGAAACTAAAATAAAAGAACATAAATGAGTAAGACTATTAAAGACATCAGTAAAAACTCGGTTTTTAACTCTCCAAAGCTCCCATTAAACTTTTTATTACATCATCGTAACTTTGCGCAATCGAATTCGGGTCGTTCAGGTTAATTTTGTCATCAATATTTATTGTTCCAATTATATCCTCTGGACTCGAACCATTTCTTAGTATGAAATGATCTTCATAATCAGTTCCGTGATCAACCTTCAAATCTCCTCGCACCAAAACAAACGCAGGCCTAACTTCTTTTATTTTTTTCCCTTCCACCACTTTGCTATTCCTATGGTTCAAACGAGATGCATGGTGTAAATAATGTTGCAACAGTACTATATATGATTTTAAAAACGCCTCTGGAGTTTTAAATAATTCCGCATTACCAACACTATTGTAATGCTCTCCGGCAGCTACAAAACCACCGACATTAGAATCCCCCGGTAAAAAACCACTTTTCTTTATACTATCAACGTTACCGGTAGATACACATTCTCCGCTCTCATACTCAACAATATTTGGCGTAATATGCAAAAAAGGTAGTTTTTTATTCTGTGCACCATAAGCTTCCAGCATATTAAAGGTTGCACTTTTTGATTCAGGATTCAACTCAAAAACCCGACGCACAAAAACATCTAATGGTTTCTTAGATAAACGTTCACTATCAATCGGACACTCCTCACTTGATTTACTAAAAGTCACACCTTTCAAAATATCCCAAGGACTACTAATATCATCATGAATATTCTTTTCGGAATTACGCATACTAATATTATACCCCCAAATATGTTATATTTGTATCAAAAATAACATATATCACAGGTTGGTTGTGAATTTAAAAATAGGAATCTTGTATTTTTAAACCAATCCGATTTTTATATTCCATTTACTGCCAAAATTCATCTTTTAAAACCGAAGTGGAATAGTATTAATATTAAAAAAAGACGCGCTTGATATAGTTCAATATCTTGGGCATCTTTTATACTAATAGTTATACTAAATTTCTCAAAACAGTTCAAGGATTTCTTCGGATTTTGTTATAACAATTAGATGACGAATCCTACTACGATGGCTCGTAAAATAATGATTAATATTGAAAAGCCTTGGTCTGATGCATTTTTATTCGTCTTAAATCAATAATCACATTAGTCGATTGTTTTCTGGCGGTATGAAGATTATTTTTGATCGTATTCTTACCGTCACCAAGTGGACTCTTCAGCTCCCACTTTATACCTTTTATGTTTAGGTCTGGTGTGTGCTGACAGGATGGACGAAGAAAAACAATATCGGTTTCAAAATAATTAGCAATCAAGATCGCAGCCGAAAGCTCGTGCTCTTTCGGACGATTACGAAAATCAGTCTCGACAATAACTCGATACTTCATTTCGCGCATTATATCTAACCTATCTCAGGTTTTCAACCCCCTACCCTAATTATGATACCAACTTGGACGCGAATTATTTTAATTGCGCTTAGGCTTTCTTTTTTTTGAATTCTACCTATAGTTTGTGGTATTTTAGTTTAATCCTTTCTAAAATGAAGTTATAAAAGAAAGGATGTTATGGATTTAGAAAGGATTGGCAAGTTTATCTCAAAGAAACGTCAAGATAATAGTTATACGCAAGAAAGCTTAGCGGAAAAACTGAACGTCTCTAACCGCTCCATTTCAAAATGGGAGCGAGGAGTTTGCCTACCCGATGCAAATAATATGGCAAAGTTATGCAAGTTATTCGATACTGTTTAGCTATAGTATATAAAAAGCCTATAAACAAAAAACGCTACCATTGTAACAATTGTAGAAATAACCATAGTCATAGTAAAACTTTTCTTAGAAAACACAATAGTATGGCTTGATATTAATCTTACGCATTCGAACAAATTTAGAATTAATAATACCAAAGTCCATCCTAATATACAAGAACCTATAATGCTCAATATGCCTGGTGGTCGAGTACAAAATTTACCTCCAGCACAATAGCCATCAAAAGCCCAAAGGAGGAAACCTACAGGACACAATAGTAAGGACATTATATGCATACTACCCCAGAAAAATCTATGCACAACAAAATCTTGAATACCAATCGGCAAGAGAAGTCCAATAATACCAACCATCAATGCGCTATTACTATTTAATATTATGGTTGACTTATTCGACTGATCATTTAATACTTTTTCCGAAACCATTTATTTAATCTCCTACTCATCATTATACCATAGACATTATAGCAAAAACATATGCTATACTACTCAATATAATATGATATAATTGTATCTATAATAACGAATACACAGGTTGGTTATGAATTTAAAGATCGGAATCTTGAATTTCTAAACCGACCTATTTCTTTTATTCCGTTTTCTATTAAGATCCACTTACCGAAGCCAAAATGGGAAAATATCCATATTAAGACGCATTAGTAAATTTCAGTTATTTAATCTATTCAGTAATTCTCCCCACGCATCACTATAATATCCATCAAAGTATTTGCCAGCCTCATCAATTTTTACCCACTCTGCTTTTTCAATTTCGTCTTCCTGTATCTTAATATCATCGCTTAGAGGCTCGGCGATAAATAGCAATATTTCTTTATAAACGGTCCCGCCGTGCACCAAATGTCCAGTCTTAATCGGCTCATTATCAACAATCCTAACATTCAGATTAGTCTCTTCTTTGGTTTCCCGAATCGCCGTCTCCATATCAGTCTCGCCATCTTCCTGATACCCTTTCGGAAACGACCAGAACAGTTTACCACCATCATCATTAGCGCCAATCAAAAGCATCTTGTTATCTTTCAAGATAATGCAACCACAACTTTTTTCTCTTTTTTTCTTAATCTTGTCCTTCCAGCTATTATCTATTTTATAAACGCTCTCTAACTCATTACTATTCCGCTTAAAAACAAACATCGTTTTACATTTCGGACAAATCCAAGCATCCTGTCCCAATTCAAAACAAACGTCAAACCATGTATCTACATCTTTATAATCATTACCAAATTCTGGATCTTTTTGTTTTTCTTTATATTCTTCATTTACTCTTTTAACTATTTTGTTATATTTCTTTTCTTCTAAATAATCAACATTTGTTTTAATTAAATAATTCTCAAAAAGATTGTCATTACTACTATTACACATTCTTTCACCACAATTTGTATAGAAAAATGTTGCCATACCTCTATTATTACACCATTTTATGATATAATTACAGATATGGAAGAAAAACATTTCGAGGAATGGATCAATTTAAAAGAAAAGCTCCATTTTAACGCTAAAATCCCAAAAATCTTGGAAGGGGAAGTTTGGTGGTGTAGCTTTGGCGAAAATGTTGGAGTGGAAATTAATGGCAAAAGCACGCGTTTCACTCGTCCAGTTCTAATTATGCGAAAATTGAGTAAATTTGGTTTTATGGGAATTCCTCTAACCTCGCAAGAAAAATCTGGCTCCTGGTATGCGGAATTTGAATTTTTGGGTAAAAAGGAATTTGCCGCCGTGTGCCAAGCAAGAGTTATGAGTGTTTCAAGACTACACTCCAAGCTAGGACGCGTTCCGGAATCAGATTTAGAAATAGTAAAGAAGGCATTTCATGAATTGTATAAGTAAAAATGTGCCCCCGACTTTCCAGAAGGGGGGATTGCGAGTAACCTCGAATATACCTTCATTATATCAAACATTAAGCGTTTTGTCAATAGACAAGATAGCGGAAAGGACAGGTTGGTTATGAATTTAAAGATCGGAATCGTTGGTTTACCAAATGTTGGTAAATCTACACTATTTAATGCCTTGACAAACGCTGGCGCTCTCGCCGCCAACTATCCTTTTGCTACCATCGAGCCAAATGTAGGTATTGTACCAGTCCCAGATGAACGCCTAGACGTACTTGCTAAAATGTATGAGACCGACAAGATAGTCCCAGCCACCGTCGAATTCGTTGACATCGCCGGCCTCGTTGCTGGCGCCTCTAAAGGCGAAGGTCTCGGCAACAAATTTCTCGCCCACATCCGTGAATGCCAAGCTATCTGTCACGTCGTAAGAGCCTTCAAGAACGACGACATAGTAAGGGCCGACAACAAACCTGAAGACGACGTCATTAAACAAGCCAAAGACGACATCGACATCATTAATCTAGAATTACAATTAGCTGACGAAGAAACTCGTACCAAAATTGAAGCCAAGCGCAAGAAAGATCCAAATGACGAGTTCATCCCCTACCTCACCGACAAACCCGTTATCTACATGTTCAACGTCGACGAAAATGGGCTTACTGACAAAGGATTACAAGATGATTTAAGAAGAATCATTACATCGACGGATGATAGACCTGAAAAGGGGCCCCAGAGTGTTTTGCAAAGCAAAAATTTTAGGGAAGGAGAAGGTCCGGCAAGGCCCGTCGAGAATAAAGCTATTTTCGTCAACGCCAAGCTTGAAGAAGAAATGTCCGGCATGTCCCGTGCAGAACGCAAAGAATTTCTAAAAAGCTACGGCGTAGAGCACGATGCTTTGGAAGAGCTCATCAAAGCAGCCTATGAAACTCTCGGTCTCCAATCTTTCCTCACTGCCGGCAAGAAAGAATGCCGCGCCTGGACTATCAAGAAAGGCTCCACTGCGCCCGAAGCCGCCGGCACCATCCACACCGATTTCGAACGTGGCTTTATCGCAGCAAATATTTGCAAATACGATGATCTTGCTCGTCTCGGCTCCGAAAAAGCCGTCAAAGAAGCCGGCCTCCTTCGCACCGAAGGTAAGACCTACGTCATGCAAGACGGCGATGTCGTAGAGTTTAAGTTTAATGTATAATTATTCTCAGTGCAATTCCTTACACTTAGATTCCAAATTAAAAACCAAAACTTTTTAGCAAAAAAGACATAACTCGCGTCATCCTGTAAAATGGTATTTGAAATAACAACCAATAAACAGGAGAAATAAGTTATGTCTCTTTTTTTTGTGAAAAGTCTTGGCTTTTAAGTTAGAATCTTAGCGAAAGATATTGAACTTTCACTAGAAGTATGGTAAAATAACAGATAATTGTCTAATAATAAAGGTATAATATGAGTTTTTCAATTTTAAAGCAAATTGGTGACGCACAAAAGAAGAAATCCGTAGTCGATATTCGCTCCGGCGATACTATTAAAGTCACCCAGAAGATCAAAGAAGGCAACAAGTTTCGTTCTCAGACTTTTGAGGGCGTAGTTATCCGCATTGATCGCAAAGAATCCCACACCGCTCGTGTCGTTGTCCGCAAGGTCACATCCGGTGTCGGCGTAGAGAAATCTTACCTCATCCACTCTCCACTCGTAGAGAAGATTGAGATCGTCCGTCGTGCCAAGGTGCGCCGCAATAACCTAACCTATCTCCGCGACCGCGCTGGCAAGTCTGCACGCCTTTCCAACAAGGAATTCGATCGCAACGCAGTAAACGCTACAGCAGAGTTCGAGGCCGAATCAACCGAAGCTAAACCAGCAGAAACCAAGCCAACTAAGGCTGAGCCTGCCGCAGTAGAAGCAACCAAAGCTGAATCAGCCGCAGCTGATACGACCGAGGCATCATCTAGCGACTCATTTAAGCAATCAGAATCCACCAACTAAATGACAATCCTAGGCATTGACGAAGTTGGCCGCGGCCCCTTAGCGGGGCCGCTTGTTGTTGGTGCAGTCATCCTGCCCAACACAAAACGCAAATGGTTTGCCGAGCTTAATGACTCTAAGAAACTTACTGCGAAAAAACGCGAAGCATTGAATCAGCTAATTCTAGCCGAAGCTGTCACCAGTCTCGGCTGGGTATCAGCCGCAGAACTCGACCAACTTGGCATTAGCCAAGCCCTAAGACTCGCCACCCACCGCGCTGTGAAGTCAGTTCAATCACTTCACACACAATTCTCCCAAATAATTATCGACGGTACGATTAATTTCTTGAGTCATACTCCATTAGAACCGTTCTCCTCCACCCTCGTCAAAGCCGATGCTAAAATCCAAGCCGTCTCCGCCGCTTCCATCATCGCCAAAGTCGCAAGAGACCACTACATGATAGACCTAAAAGACAAGTATCCTAATTACGGTTTCGAAAAACACGTTGGTTATGGCACCAAATCTCACGTCGATGCCATTTACAAATATGGTCTCACCGACGAGCATCGCAAATCTTTCGAACCATGTAAATCTCTTTCTGGATTCCAAACTATTGCAAAACCCCGCAAAAATACCACCAACATCGGCAGACAAGCCGAACAAGCCGTCGCCGATTATCTGGAACGCCACGATCACACAATTATTGAAAGAAACCACAAGACATTCTTCTATGAAATCGACATCATCTCTACAAAAGCCAATTATATTTATTTTACCGAAGTCAAATACCGCAAATCGTCTATTCATGGCAACGGCCTCGAAGCTATCACCCCTACCAAGTTGCAACAAATGCATTTCGCCGCCGAATCATATTTAAAATACCAAAATACTAGATTCAAGGCCTATCAGCCTCTCCTAGCCGCCGCCGCTGTCTCCAGAGACCTAAGCGACCCACTAGTCACCTGGACTCCCCTATCATAGCTCAAGTCATTGGACTGTACCCCAAATTGCAGTGAACCCCAAAAGTTACACTTGATGGGACAGTTCAAAGACAGCCGCACTAACTACCTATCAAGCAACGGACACTAAATCCGTCGCTCTTATAGCCGTAGTTGGACGGGTCCAAGTACGTAGAGCCTAGGTAGAGGTAGTAAGAGTAGTTGTAGCTGTGGGCCGACCTACTCCAATAGTAGCCGCGCGAGCCACCATCGTACGCGGACGAGCCGCCACCGAAGAAACCGGAGTAAAGGAAATTATTCGGGAAGCTTCTAAAGCGATTACTCATAATATCGCCAGTACCAGTACTGCCCTGATTACCACCTGTGCCACCATAACGTTGAGAAAGAATACCATATTCCTTGGTGGTACCGTTACTAGATGGTAGGTGCCAGCCAGATGGACAGATGGAGGTGCCTGCTGCCTCGGAGGTGGAGGAAGATGTGTAGTCGTTAGTATTTGCCATGGCAGCAGCCCAGGTGTAGTAGTTGCCATAGGATGAGACTGTGGAGGTTTTATAAGTGCCGCTGGTGGATGGGCTAGTGGCGTTGGCATAGTTTTCTGTATAGGTTGGGCTTTGTAGAGCACTAGAGTTATTGCTGTTATTGTAACGTGGGAAACGATAGCCTGGGTAGTTAGAAGTACCAATATCTTCTAGAGTACTGGTAGATGAATTGTAAGTATCTACTGGTGGATTAGCAGAGGATTTGTAGATACCACCATTAGCGAAGGTAAGGGAGGTAGTAGAGTTGCTAAAGTTGGCAGATTCTGAGGCAGCGAGACCGACGAAGTTACCATAGGTACCAGGAGTGCCGCCATAACCTTGAGAGAGGCTTTGGTTAGTGACGCTAGTGTCATTCTTATTGTTCCCTACGGTACCTTCGTGTTCTAGTCTTAGGTTTTCTATCATCCAGCATTTATCGTCGGCAAGTTTCGCTATAGTGTAGACTTCATCGTCACGTTTGTCGGTTAGGGCGATAATGCTACCTGGAGTAATTTCACCTGTAGTAGTATTGAAGCTTGCACTAGTTAGGACGCTACAGTTGCTGGCGGTGAAGTCTTGGAGATAGAGTGGGCTGCTTGATGGATCGGATGGATCGGATTTCTCGGCTGGTACCCAGACGGCATACATAGTGATAATATTAGTGCCATTAGTAGGATAGGCTGGGGCATCTATGGTTTCCATAGGACCGTAGATTTTATCGCCACTCGTTACTGTGGCATTTGGATTAGTAGACCAGCCAGCGAAACCGTAGCCTGCGCGTTTGAAGTTAGAAGCAAGGAGGACTACTGAATCACCTTCACTGACATTGGTTTGGGTGACACTCTTTACACCTGTACTTGCATTTGTAGTTCCCATCCCATTAGGGTTACTAGCGCCATTACCATCGTATTGAATAGAATAGACTGGGGCCCAGTGAGCATAAAGGGTAATGCCGCTGCCTACGCTGGAGCCTGTTGGGACGGTATAGGTAGTACCTACGCCGTATTCGGTATTTGTATTATCTGAGTTATCGGCTACGGTGGACCAGCCTTTAATCTTCCAACCAGTAAGGGTCCATTTGTTATAAGCAGCTAAAGTACCAGTCTCAGTGCCGGTGCTAGGATTGTTAGTGAGATTAATTTTTTGCGAAGAGTCGGTAGTATTAGAAACGTTATCAGTACAAGCAGTATTAGCACTAGCATAAGTCATACAGTTATTGACATAAGTAATAGTGTATTGTGGGAGCCACTGAGCGTGGAGGGTGATGGTGGAGCCAGGAGTTAGGCCGAGGGTGGCGATGGTAGCGTTTGCGGCAATAGCAGTACCAGTGCCATCGGCCTCAGTATTCCAACCATTGAAGCCCCAACCGGTCCTAGTGAAGCCGTTTGCCTGGGTATTAGAAGTGTTTATTTCTACGTTTTCTTGGGAGGCGGTAGTGCCGGTAACTGGGTGTTCGGTAGTACCGTTGCCATCGTAGTTAATGGTGACAGTGCCGTTACTAGCGATACAACGGATGTTCTTTTCGTAGTATTTATTGCCACCGTAGGTGGTACCGCTAGAAGAGCGAACAGAAATAGAAGAGGCATTGACTCTAGATCCATAGGCATAAGTTCCGGCCGTCCTTGATGTCCAGAAATGACTGTAGCTGGTTTGGTAGAAGGTGGCACCATTAGTGAAGCCACCATTCGTGAGGAAGCTACTCGGAGCGGATGTAGTTTTGTTAGAGGAAGTATAGGCAGCTTTGGTTTGAAGGTTAGTATATTGGTCGTTGGTTGGCAAGTCCCAGTTTTTTGGACAGACGG
>DFGN01000004.1 GCA_002371235.1 Candidatus Saccharibacteria bacterium UBA3749
ACTGGGTCATTCTAGGATTACTTGGTTAAATAAACAATAGCATTGTATCGATATATCAACATCACAACATAGACACCAAAATCAAAACGCTATAGCATATTAGTTCCTAAAATGTCAGTCCAAGCAAAATTCAAACCAACCGCATAAAAACACCCCCTAAGGGGTGTTTTTAAATATAATCACATCAGTACTTACTTACTGTATTGCAATCTTCTTCGGCTGCTCAGTCTTTTCCTTCTCAAACGTGATTGTCAGGACACCATCCTTTAACTCAGCCTTAACACTGTCTTCGTCTTCGCGCACTTGTACGGGTAAAGCAATCGTTCGCGAAAACTCTCCCCAGTAACATTCCTGAATGTGCCATCTAGTAGTCTGCTCATCTTCACCCCCCGACAAAACTCCGGAAATTGTCAGAATATTGTCAGAAATACTGACATCGAGATCAGACTTTGAGATGCCAGCGGTTCTAGCTTTGACTACTAATTTATCGGCGGTTTCGTAGACATCTACAGCGAGTTGTCCAGGAAAGTCGTCGGTATTTTCCCACTCATCTTCGACAGGTTCGCTAACTTCTTCTTGAGATGTTTCCGCAACAGCTTCCTCAGCGGGCTTCTCTGACTCAACCGGAGCGGTTAAATCATCGTCACTACCTAGAAACGCTGCGGCAAGATCATCTTCCATTAGCAAATCGTCACTATTTGTACGAGCCATATTTCCTCCACTTATATTGTTATGCTTTATTATATATCAGTTCCATAGTAAAATCAAGAGAATCATGCCAAATATTGTAAATATTACAACATTTCCTGGCCTTCTCGATCTACTAGCACCTCACTACTGTAGGGGTTGTGGACTCATCGGGAAGCCAATTTGTGATCGTTGTAAAAACTACATTTTAAGCTCCAATTGCAATCTATGTCCAATTTGCAAGCAGCCTAACCCGACCGGCATCTGCACGCGTTGCACTGGTGACCCCACCATAGAGCCTCTCCCACCCTCATACATCATCGGTACACGCTCTGGCCTTCTAGACGTCGTCATTCACGACTACAAATATCATTCCGTTCGCGCATTGGCAGCGCCTTTAGCTGTCATGATAAATGAAAAACTACCGCACTTACAACAAAAATCCATCATCGTTCCCTTACCCACTATTGCGAAACATGTTCGCGTCCGTGGCCTCGACCACACATACCTTATCGCCAAGAAATTAGCTTCTCTCTGCCCCTCGTACGCCGTTTCCAGGCTTCTCATTCGCAATTCTAGCTCCGTTCAAGTCGGCGCCACTCACCAACAGAGGCTAGCCCAAGCCGCCACCGCCTACGCCATTAATCGCAAAATCAAACCACAAAAAGACGTCACCTATATTTTACTAGATGACGTCTGGACCACTGGTGCTAGTCTCAGAGCCGCAGTCAAAATCCTACAAGCCAATGGCATTAACAGTATAATTCTAGCAATTCTATCACTAAGCGTTTTGTAGGATAACAGCAGTTTCTTCTTCCTGTGCCGGGTTCGTCGACGAAGGAAGCGCTGAAATTACGAAATTCACAATCGCGAACGCAAGGAATGCGATTACAAGTCCGATAATTGCATACAATACGGTGTTTTTAGCATCAGTAACCTTTTTCGAATCGCCACCAGACACCACATACTTGATGCCACCGATAATCAATACAATCACCGCAATAATACCAATAATATAAAGGATTGTATTCGTAATCTGCTTAAAAATGCCGGTATCTCCAAACAAATCAGTCGGACACCCATCACACTTAGCAGCCTCCGCACCTTCTTGCAAGGTCATCGCCGAGACTGAACCAGTGCCAAGCACGGCAACTAGCCCCAACATTAGTATACTTGGTAATAATAACTTAATCGTCTTTTTCATAACTACATTGTATCATATTTCACCAAAAAAGGAAATATATGATACAATGATAAGGTAACTGTCAGTCCCTTTTGCAAGCGGACCATATATTGTAACTGTTACATGGAGGGTTACCCAAGTGGTCGAAGGGGACTCATTGCTAACGAGTTAGTCCGGGGCAACCTGGAGCGAGGGTTCAAATCCCTCACCCTCCGCCAAAATATCCCTAGAAGCGCTCATGTTTCCAGGGATTTTTTTAAAACGAGTAGTCCCATAGCCTAGTTTAACTAAAAAAACAACCCTCGCCCAACAAACCAAATCCCCACCTAGTAAATCAACATCTCCACCCAAAACCCAATATTTTGCATAATTGACACTCTGTGATACAATAAACTTATGGCAACAAACAATACCGAAATCAACTGGCAGGCCGAGGAATACATCATCCGCGATCGCAATACCTGGTGGTATGTCGGTTTGTTTGTAATCACAGCAGCGCTCTGCGTTTTAGCATTCTTTCTGAAATGGTGGACATTTCTCATTCTGGTTATTCTAAGTGCCATCACCATTCTCGTCACCACCTTTAGGCCTCCGCGCAAGATTAATTACACTCTCTCGAATAAAGGCCTCCTGGAAGGCAATATTGACCATCCATTTGATGACTATAAGGCCTTTGGCATCTTGAAAGAAGGTTCCCACTTCTCTGCTGTCCTTATCCCCAAGAAACGTTTTTCTCTCAGTACTAAAGTTTATTTTCCAGAAGGTAGCGGCGAACAAATTGTCGATATCCTCGGCGCTCATCTTCCCATGGAGGAAGTTAAGTTAGATTTTCTCGATAAAATCGTAAATTTCTTGCGCATTTAGAAATCTGTGCTATAATTAAACATAAGTATTAATAATAAAAGGTGGGCAAAATGGACCAAAATCAAGTAACCGTAGATAACGATCTACAAAAAGCAATCGACGACATTACTAACAAAACTAATATAGACCCTGTTTTTTCTGACCCAGTGGCAGCTCCTTCTTCAGTTCCCGAAGGTGATACTGGCGAGCTAGACGAACCAGTCGGTCCGTTCCCAGAGCCCACAGTCGAGATGGTTGCACCTATGCCAGAACCACTTGCTCCGCTCGATAGCCCTGAAATTCCAGAGCTAAATGTCCCCATGCCACCCGAAATGCCAGCCGAGATGCCTATGCCTCCTGTGCCTCCTATGCCAGAGCCCGTTAATGAGGCTGTCGTTGATACCCCGGCCCCAGCACCTACTTACAACCAACCAGCATCAGGTGTTACTACTCAATCACTTACCACTGGGGAAGTCAAGAAAGCCGCTTTACGCGACCTTCTCCCACTACTAAACAAATTAAATATGGACAGTGTGGAAAAATTTGATCTCTATCGAGATATCTTTGAAGATTTGAAAGATTATACAATCTTAGATCCAGCCTATCATGCCGCTCGCGAAATCTCCGACGAGACCGCTCGCGCCAACGCTCTTCTCTACCTCGTCAAAGCTATCGACAGAATGTAGCCTAATATTACTCATTCTATAAACATAATGGGCTAAATAGATATTATCTATTTAGCCCATTTCATACAAAACCAGTCTGGAACGTGTTAGAAATCCGCCCAAGAAGAATCACTAGTTTTTAGTACATTCCTCCCATGTCACCACCGCCCACGGCCGGTTTTTCTTCTGGAATCTCGCAGATTAATGCACCCATCGTGATGGCTGTTGCCGCAATCGAAGTAGCATTCTTTACAGCTTCCTTTGTTACTTTTGCTGGATCAATCACACCAGCCTTCTTAAGATCTACAAGCCCCTTCTCTGGCGTCATTACATTTACACCAAATCCAGCTTTTGCCCCCTCCACTTCGGCTAGTAGTGCCTGTGCGTTTAGTCCTGCATTTTCCATAATATGTACAAACGGTGCCTTCAAAGCATTTTTCACAATCCTTGCACCAGCATTTGAATCATCAAGCTTACTGGCCAGATTAACCAGTGTCACGCCACCACCAGTCACAATTCCCTCAGCTAGTGCCGCCTTAGTTGCGGCCACAGCATCATCCACGCGGAACTTCTTTTCATCAATCTCGGTCTCGGTTGCTCCACCGACCTTAATCACGGCCACCTTACCAGATAGAGCTGCTGCACGCTTTTCAAATTCTTCTCGTTCATAATCCGATTTTGCATTTTCCGCATAGGTATGAATTAACTCAATTCTCTCCGCAACTGCCTTCTTATCTCCAGCCCCTTTAATGATAGTAGTAGAATCCTTCTCGGCAATCACCTTATTTGCTGTGCCCAACACTTCCATACCGACTTCTTCCAATTTCAGACCCTTGTCTGCAGACACCACAGTCGCATCGGTCAAAATCGCGATGTCTTCCATGATTTCCTTACGCCTATCACCAAAAGCCGGGGCCTTTAGTACCAACGAATTAAATACGCCTTTCAATTTATTGAGTACCAACAGTGACAATGCTTCGCCTTCAACTTCTTCCGCAATAATCACCAGATCCTTCTTACCACTTTGAGCAATCTTCTCAAGCAAAGGCAAAATATCCGACGCCGCCGAAATCTTCTTATCGGTTACTAGGATTAACGGCTTCTCAAATACCGCCTCCTGCCTATTCACATCCGTTACAAAGAATGGTGAAGAATATCCCTTATCATACGAGAATCCTTCCACAATCTCCTGTTCCATTGTTAGACCCTGACCAGCCTCAACAGTTACTACGCCATCCTTACCAATCTTCGAAATAACCTCAGCAATCAGTTTACCAATCTCAGCATCACCTGCCGAGATTGTAGCCACTTCTGCGACCTTAGCCGAATCACCATCAATCTTCTCAGCAACCTTGTCAATCCCGGCAATAATTTCCTTACCGGCCTTCTCAATGCCATGCCTTAGTTCCATTGGATTCATCCCGGCTGCAATTAATTTGTTCGCCTCATTCAAAATATTATATGTTAGCACAGTCACTGTTGTGGTTCCATCGCCAGCCACCTTATTTAGCTTCTGCGCTGCAGTCTTAATTAACTTTGCTCCGACCGCTTCACCCAGGCTCTCGTCCTTTGCAGGAAGCTCCACCGCCTCAGCCACCGTTACGCCATCATGCGTGATCACTGGTGCACCATATTCCTTCTCAATAATTACATTTTGCCCCTTTGGTCCAAATGTCACCTTTACTGCATCGTATAGTTGCTTCGCACCCGAAAGTACCTTCTCTCGTGCCTCAGCTTCATAATAAATCTTTTTTGCCATTTGTTTTATCTCCTTATCTATCCTTTTATCACCCTTAATAGGTTTCTCACAAGTAAATGTTTATAAAGTTGCCAAAATATCTTCTTCCTTTAAGACAATATAATCCTTTTCGTCAACTTTTATCTCAGTAGTAGAGTACTCTTTATATACAATCTTATCACCCTTCTTTACAGACTTTACTTCAGGCCCCACAGACTCAACCACTGCATAGGCTGGTTTCTCCTTGGCCTCGCCAAGTAGAATTCCAGATTTAGTTTTTTCCAGCGGCTTTTCTACCACCGCCACCACACGATCTTTTAACGGTTTTAATGCCATTTTGTTTACTCCTTTTCTACCGCCATTATAGCAAACTAGCACTCATAATGCAAGAGTGCTAGAACGTTCTAAAATCAAATTGTTATCGGTGACATATTCATAAAAATAAGGGCCGACCAAGATAAACAGTCGACCCAATGGGAGAAAGTGAGGAGGTAGTACTTCGGGCGGAAAAATTAAAAGTTTCGTAAAACAACGACGTAGCGCACTCTATCCTCTGTCCGTCACTTCCCTACATCAAAGTACTACCCCCTCAATAATACTATCACAACTTTATAATCCTGGCAAGAGTTTTTTCACCGACTTCATCCACTGCCTTCTTTACCCCTGGCAGCGCCGGGTTATTATAGTCATGCACCACGATGATTCCATCTTGTTCCAGCCTCGGCACGACCAATCGAAGCGAATCTCTGATCGATTCATAAAAGTCCCCATCCAGAAAGGCAAAAGCAATTCTTTCAGGCATATCATCACCGTTCAAATCGCAAAACCACCCCTTCTTAATAACTGGCACCGGCAATCCAGCGCGTAAGAACCTTTCTTTTACTTCTCTCTTCGTTACCATTAACTCACCGTTCTTAAAATCTACACCCAATACTGAATTATCAGCCTCAGTCTTATTTGGTAACCCTTCGAACGAATCGTATATCCACAACCGTTTTTTATCTTCTCCACACGTGGCGTCTTCCACAGCTTTTTCACCACTTTTACCCAAATGTTCCACAGTGTTTTCCACAGACTTTTCCACATGTTTCAGATTATAATCTTTTATAATGTCCGCCAAAAGCAGTGACGTATCACCTTTGTAGCACCCCATCTCCACAAAATCCCCCGGCACCTTAAGGCATCGCCTCGCCAGCTCTAAAATTCTCTCTGTCTCCCCCGCACTCACCTGATCATTTTTCCACGACATTAAAGCTCCCCTCCCACAACACTATTCATTGTATTTCAACACCATCTAATCATATATATACCGCCCCACGGTTGCATCCCATTTTGCTCCGTCAGTGTTAATATATATATAATGACCGTTAGATTTATCCACCGTCGGCTTCAGATTGGGCACATTAAACGGATGTGCAAACCCATCGAAGGTAATCGTTGATCCACCGCCAGGTATATCAGTATACGTAAGCTTACTTTTTCCAGCCTCTTTAGCTTCAGCTTCCTGCTTTGCTCTTTTTTCAAATATCTCAGAAGCCTCTGCAACCCACTCATACTTTTCAACTCCATTCCTTGTAACTGTATTACTCCTCGGTATACTATCCAAAGTTGCCTTTAGGCTAGTTTCACCAGAGCCATCCAATTGGCGCATAAACAAGGCAGCCTCTAGCTTCTCTCGCTTTCCGTCCTCGCTCTGAAGACCAGATTTAACCGCCGGGTCATCAGAAGTCAAAAGCTCTCTCAACATCCTTTCACTTAGAACCTTATTATTAATAGCTCGCAGCAGTGTATCGCCAGAAGCAGTCGCCCAATCCTTTGCAGCAGTTGCAGTTTTATTATTCTTCGAGAACCACTCCAAATCCTCATAAACCATACTGTTCGTATTAGCATCCCATCTTCTACCAGCATCCGAAATCATTTGGAAAGCATCGGGGGCTTTACTTTTCATAAGTCCAGAAAAATTACCATTATCATTCATTGTCTGCTGTAAAGTTTCCATTGACCCTCTAAAATTAGGATTTGTTCCAATATGCTCAAATTCATCTAAGGCCGTTGCCATTCCATTTGCCGCCGAGGGGCCATATCTCTGTATTAGTACATTAGTTAAAGCATCAAGATCATCCTTATTATTAGCCGTAAACGCAATCTTCCAGTCGCCAATTAGCTCATTTAGCCCCTTACTCTTTGTATCCTCCATCAATAGAGTTGTTCTAGCCTTGCTACGCTCCAATCTAGCCTTATCTTTCAAAGATTGAAGTTCTGCCATCTTTATCTTCGGGTCTATCAGCTTACTAATAGATTCGACCTCTGCTTCAGTAGACAAGTCTTGCTTATTTATCATTGCTCCATAATAGTCATACTTCGTCCTCATGTCATTCTCCTTCCGACGCTTCTGTCGAGACAGCAAAATATCCTCCGCCTTTCTGAGCTTTTCCTTCTGCCAATCATTCAACGAGGGCAAACTCTTTAGTCTCCCACTAACTCGCCTCGCTCGCCTTTCCTCTGCAGCTTCCTTCTGTCCCTGTGACCAGTTCTTGTACCTCTCCGTATTCTGAATCATTCCCTGCGCACCCTTCGATGCCCTCTGACCTATCGACCGTCCATATGACGAAATCTTCGCACCTACATTTCCCATTATCGTTAAAGAGTTCTTTAATAACATCGGGATAAAGAAGAAAGGCAACACTTGCACTATCATTGCCGCAATCTGCATTCCAGCATTATCAATCGATGAAAGAATTCCACCAGCAAGCTGACCAAGTCCGATAGTTGCCCCACAAATCGGATATACCAGGATTAAAGCTCTAAACAAATCGAACCACTTCTTGCCCAGTTTATCAGTATTCGGCAGAGCATAACAAACAAAAGCCAACGGCGCAATAATAATCGCCAGTACAACTCCAGCCTCTCTTGCTACCAAAATCAAATACAGTGTCAACATCGCAGCGACAATTATTATAATAACACCCAGCACCAATAGCCCAATTCCAGCCAAAGCGCCGGACCATGTACCGTTCGTGAGCAATTGAAACAAGAAAAGTCCTCCAGAAGCAATCGCAACCTCAGCTATTCCAAGACTAGCAGCTCCCACACCTGGAATGCCAGCAGCAGCTCCACCGGTAGATGAAGCCCAATCTGAAAACATATTATTCAATCCTATACCAAGGATATTAGATAAATCCACCGCAATCTCACAAATCACATAACTCAAATTCATTAAAATTGCGATCACAATCAAACGTGGCAACAGCTTCTTTATCCCATAGTTGTCAATACCGTACCCAGTTAGCTGCGAAAAAATAATAAATAAGAACACAAAAATAAACACAATGTTGGCAATATTCTGAACTGTCTTCCACCCTTTCTCAACCCCACCATTTGTTTTGAATACTTCAGATGCAGGAATTTTCATATGGTACTCTTCGATCTGCGTCCACATATGTTGTCCAATTGCAGAGATGCCAGAAATAACTGGACACATAATCCATCCAAGAGGTCCCGAATTGTCATAACATACCTTTATTCCTTCATCTTCTTTTTCTTGCTTATCAACATCCTCAGAATAATCTGGGTCCAATTTACCTACATTACTAAACGCATCTTTAAGCTCTTCTTCTTTAAATTCAGATAGTTTTTGCGCAAACCCTTCCCAATCCCTTTGCATATTAACACAGTTAGAATCAGGCCAAATACCTTCATCTGTTAAAACACAAGCCTTCTTTGAATTAACACTCGATGGCATAGCAAGATACTTTTTTGAGAAAATCTTTGCATTTTCATCAAGCCACAATACACTGTAGGATGTTTCCTTCGGTTCAGAATCAAACAAATAATCACTCATTTTCAATTTATCGCCAAAGAATTTTGCTAGATGATTGTAATAGAATATATATTGTTCAGCTTTGTCCAATCGATAATCATAGTCATTATCGCCAATATCTAAAAAGTATCGAACGAATCTACCACTATCTTCTCCTTTTTTAAACTTCGCTGTATCGTTACTTGGATCTAATTCAATCGCCTCAACCTCATAAAATATCCTATCTTTATTGCATTCATCCGTTTTACTCTTTTCTTCTTCATCACACCCCACAAATAAATTTGGATACCCAGATGTCATTAAACTAGTGAAATCCGGATTTTTCAAATAATTTATATATCTAGTAAAACGCGTCTTAAAGGTATTAAAACTCATTGTCATATCTTTTTCAGTTTGATCCAACAAACTGCAATGGCTGCCAACAACAATACCAAAAAATTCATCATTTTTCCAATATTGGCACCCCTCGCTATCTACATCAATACTGCCAGCTGTTGAATCTAATCCAGAGACACCATCTGTCGTGGAATTCTCAACGTTGTATGCACCATAAATTACAGGTATAGTAACGTAAAATTGTTCATCTTTTACAATAAACTCACTCTGTCCAAACTTAAATAAAGCGAACATTGGTAAATCTTCGTCATCTTCCTCTCTTAAAAAGAATTTACCACTATCCGTCCTCTCACCATAAACATGTACGACTTTTTCAAAATCAATGTAAGATTTTGCCGTATCAAGTTTTCCATTATCGAGTCTTATTTTTTCCTCCAAAGGAACACAATAGATCTCCCTTGACATAAACAGATCATTATTATAATCATAAGGCTTAGGATATTCATATAAACTAAAAAAATATGGAGATACTTTTAACTTAAAATAAATACAATAGTAATCGTTTAACTCTTCATCCGGCGAGGTTTCTTCCGTATACCCAACTCCATAAAGATACTGTTGCACTAATGACAAATTGCTATAGCTAGACATATCTATGTCTGAAGGAACTACCACTTTTTGCTTTACACCTACAAATTCGCCGTCATTCGTAAAAAAATCTATAAAGGAATTTGTATTCCACCCCACAATCATCTTAGCACAATCCGTTGATTCAACATCTCCTACCTTGCCCGCTAAGACTTTAGGATAAAAGACCGCCTTATTAGGTTCACTCCAATACGCACTAGAAGAAAAATTCCAGTAATTACTATCACTATAGTTTCCATCGGAATCCGAAAAATCTATCGTTCCCTTTGCATTATTGTAACAATCCTTAAGATTCTTTGCTAATATCTTAATCGCAGCATTTCGATGCGCATTTTTAACGTCATCATCTACAGCTGATACATTTTTTCTCAATCCGTGTATGCTTAACATTATCACAAATAACATCAATACGATCGACAAAAACGCACAAACCCAACCTCTTATTCTCCTTTTATTCATAAAACTCTCCCTTCATTTTCCAAATCATAGAAAAAATATCTATATTATAATCCGGAACATCAACCTCTTCCACATCACCTGACAATACACTCCCCATTAAATAAGCCCCAAATTTCTGCACCAAGAGATTATCAGATTCCAAATAAGGAGTATAATATGTCTTCACATCTTCAGAAAAATCTGTCCACTCTTCACTGTTTGATTCTGGTGTGACAGTTATCTGTCCAGATATAGCAGGATACATTGAGCAATAATAAAACAACCAAAATATATCATCATAATCAGAGATTTTATCGCCAGCCTTCAGCTTCAATGATTCATATTTTCCTTTAAGCGTATCTAAATAATCCTCATATGATTCACTTGCCATAACATCTATATTGTGCGCATAATACCGATACCCCCAGACATAATCACCTGTAATATCGTCGTTACTTTCAGTTCCATATAATAAATAATTTGCATAGTTATTGAAAGCAGCTCTGTCACCTTTCGTATTTAGAAAAAAGATAAGACAAACAACGACAACGGCAACTATTATCAATACAGCAACCACACCAATCACTATACTAATCCTTTTGCGCGAATTGTCACCCTCCCCAATAACAATATCACCACTAGATATTATAGGTTCCTGTAAAGCATTAGTAGATTTATTATCCATATTAGAACCCGAGGCATCACCTAAGATCTCACCATTATTACCGCTCCGACCATAATCCATACTACTATTCTATCATAGTTTTTATGATTTTTTTAAATATTTACTATATTAGGCACGATTCACAAGTTTATCGTCAAATTAGCATAATCAATCTCGCCATTATGCTCAATCATTTGATTGAATCATTAACAGCAAATTCATTGAGCTCCGCATAAGTTTTATTGCATAGGTACTGAGCTATTACGAGCTCTTGAACCAACAACCTGTTTATGTTATAATTGAAAAAACAATATTACAAGATATGTATATTTTTTTCAAACGCACCTCCGATATCTTACTTAGCCTCATCGGCATCATTTTTTTGATTCCCCTATATATTATTATCCGTATCGCCTATCTCTGTACAGGCGACTTTCATCGCATCATCTATACGCAAACCCGCATCGGCAAGCATGGCAAACCCTTCAAAATGTTCAAATTCCGCACTATGGTCGTCAATGCCGACGAAGAATTGGAAAGACTCTTGCAAAACCCTAAATACAAACAGGAATGGAACGAATACCACAAAATCGAAAACGATCCACGCATTACCAAAAACGGTCACTTCCTCCGTAAATCTTCCATTGATGAAATGCCTCAATTCATCAATGTTTTTTTAGGACAACTCTCCATTATCGGGCCTCGGCCTCTTATACCAGGCGAAATTGAGCAACATCACGGCGACAAGCAACTCTACGAATCAGTCAAGCCCGGTCTCACCGG
>DFGN01000024.1 GCA_002371235.1 Candidatus Saccharibacteria bacterium UBA3749
TGATTAACATACATCCCCTCATCATTAGCGTTATTAATGATGTCGGAAGCGAAAATAACAATAAGTTCAGCTAGGGTAACAATGATCATGCCAATTAAGGCATAAGTAATGATTTGTTTAGCAGATTGAACTTTGTTAGCATCACCACGGGATGTGGTATAGGTAATACCAGCATAAACCATAAAGGCTGCTGAAATAATGCCAGAAATACCAATAACCCAACTAAAGGCACTTTGAACCATTGTTGATGGATCAACACACTTTGAGGTAGTTATGCAATCAGCCGAAAAACTACCAGTAGCGCCAACTAGTGCGATACGAAGGCTATTTAGTATAACATTGGCGGAAATAACAATGGCAAGACCCATGAGAGCTTGATGAATGGCTTTCTTTCCAGACATAGCTTTACCAGTATCTCCAGCAGAAAAGATATAAAGATAACCACCATATATTATATAGCCAATAACTAGATAAGCCGCAATGACTGTAATATCAGTAGCAACATTGGCAGCAATAGTCCAAATACTAGGACCAAGACTATCCTGATTAATATTGCCACCATTTAACAGTGGAACATTACAATCCCATGAAATCATACCAAGGAGAGAACGACAAGAACCGAGAGAGGAGGTAGGATTGGAGGATGGTTGATCGGTGGAGGTGGAGGGGGCAGGGTTGTTAGAGTCGGCGGCAGGATCAGAAGGTGTGACGTCGGGAAGTTCAGCGAGTGTTCTAGGATATGTTTCGTCTAATGGTTCGTCCGAAGTGGATTCTGCTGGAATTTCATTGAGGTCTTCTTTTTTTACTGGTAGAGATTCTGAATCGTTTGACGGGTTGTTGGAAAGATCGTTGACGGTTGAATCTGAATTATAGGGTGGGATTTTGTTGTCTTCACCGACACATTGATTATATAGCACTGCTGCTTGGTGTTCTGTTTCTGTTTTGTCCGGATAGATAGTGCAGGCCTTGATACCTCCATCTTCACACGTTGCTCCACCAAATTGTTTTTTTAGTTTAAGTAAAAGGTTTTGACATGCGCCGAGATGTTCTCGCACCTTGTCACAGTCGATTCTGAATGAGGTATATTGTCCCGTTTGGCTCGATTCTTCCGCAAAAGAAGGTTTTTGAACGGCTAGGGCGGATATTGTGATAATCGCAATAATGACGATTGCTTTAATAATGGGACTTCGTAAATCTTTCATGATTATGTATATAATAACATACGTGCAAGAATAGTCAAGTGTAAATATGAATAAGCTTAAACATTTTATTGACAATTATGAAAGTTAAGGTTAATGGACTTGACTAATCACGCTTATGTGTGATATAATTGTCATACGCCCAAAAGGGAGGCGTTATTAAATTATGGCAGAAAAAAAGAAATCAAAATTTAGTTTGAAGAAGCGGTTTTTTGGTTGGTTTTTTGCTGTTATAATGAGCTTGTTCTGTGTGTTTTCTTTGCCGCTAGCGACAACTTATGCGGTATCAGGGGAAGACACGCCTGTTTCTGGTAATGTGTCAGTTGAGAATAATGAGAGTACGTCTCAGATTCCGGCTACTGGGGGTGATTCTGGAGATCATTTTAGATCAGAAAGTGCTTTGACTTTATCATATAGAAAGCTTGAAAAGGACTGTGAGACGAGTTTGGATTCAGTTTCTTGGCTTATTTGTTCTGCGACTGGTAAGATTGCTGAAGCAACAGACTGGTTATATGATAGGATTCAGGGCGTTCTTGATATTAATCCTATTTCAATGGATCAGAATTCGCCGGTTTTTAATATTTGGAAGTATTGCCAAGGTATAACTAATATTATATTTATTGTGTTTTTGCTCGTAGTGATTTATTCACAGTTGACGGGGTATGGGATATCGAATTATGGGATTAAGAAGTCTTTGCCGAAACTTATTGTGGCGGCGGTGACGATTAATCTGAGTTTTATTATTTGTTCACTAGCGGTGGACTTTTCGAATATTGTGGGTAATGGACTGAGAGGGGCGTTTATGAAAGTGCAGGAACAGGCGATTGTAAAGAACGTAGTGAATGAAGAAGAGGTAGTGACGCCAACCGTAGTTGAAGAAGATTATACAGAAGAGGAAAAAGTCAATAATAGTCGTGATATTTGGGGCGGTATTTTTAGTAATAGGGATGAAGCGAATAGACCTGATTATACTGAAGAAGAGAAATTGGAAAATGCGGCGACGGCAGCTTCTCCTATTGGCGTAAACAGCGGTGCTCTAGTGGGCGGAACGGCGCTTGCAGTAATAATCGGCGCGATTGCGTATGAGAGTGGGGCGATTTGGATGTTAATACCGGTGGCGCTTGGCGCAATTGTATCGGTTGCTACGGGCCTTATTACAATTGCTTTAAGACAGGCGGTGGTGACGCTGCTAATTATGATTTCGCCGTTAGCGATTGTGGCGTGTATCTTGCCAAATACTGAAGGGTTGTTTAGGAAATGGCTTGATTTATTGAAACGGATGTTGATATTCTATCCGACATTTTCGTTATTGTTTGGGGCGTCGAGCCTGGCGGGGTTTGCGATTGTGGCGAGTGCTAAAGACGGATTTGGAGTGTTGCTCGGTACGGCAGTGCAGATTTTCCCATTATTCTTCTCGTGGTCACTAATGAAGATGAGCGGAACATTCCTTGCAGACATTAATGCGAGGATGCGCTCGTGGGCGGAGGCGCCTTTGGCTGCCAACAGGGCGTGGGCGGAATCGAGGCGACAGAATCAGCAGGCAAGGCTGATGGAGAGAGGCGTGACCCCTTCTGCAAGATTAAGACAGTTCTTGTCGGATCGTAGAATTGCAAGAGAAGAAGAAACGCGTGAGATGCAAGAGGCGGCCAGATTAAGAGGGCAAGCTTATGCGGCAAGGCGAAATTATCGTAGGAATGGCACGCCGTCACGTGAGGGAGAAGAGGCTTACGAGAGACAAAAACAGAGTCTGATATATCAAATGGATATTGAGAGGCATAAGAACAATATGAATAAGGGCTTGGGTCAACTTGAGGCGGTTAGAACAAAGGCTAGTGTTGCTCAACGAGAGAGGCTAAATAGACTTGATCAGGAAACGGTACGAGCGTCGGATGATTTGAAGACGGAACTTGTGCGTGGAGCAAAGATACAATACGAAAATGAATATAGTTATAATAATCGTATGATGAATGCAGAATATGCACATCAGGACGATGAAGCTCGAAGAACGAATAATAGGCTACATGAGTTTCATCCATCTTCTGCCGATCCGAATAATCTTAGATTTTATAATAGAATGAAAGACATAATGGAGGGGGACGATTACGGTGTTCAATTTGCTATGAGTGAGGCCGCGCATACCTTTAATGCGCAACGGAGTATTTGGCGAGACAGATTTCAATCTTATGCAGACCTCACTCCGGCAACGCAGGATGTAATCAATATGCTTAAAGAACTAACATCGCGGACGGATTCGAGTAGAAACATTGATCCAATCATCGGGGCATTGCGCGTGCTTAATATACGAGGCGATACGGATGAAGTCGCAAGAGCAATGATAGAAGGTTTGGTTGGAAACTTAGTTAATGGTGGAAAGATTCAACTAGGAACTCATGCTTCGCAGGCGCTAAGTAATTTCCTAATGTTTGATGTAAAAGATAACGATCCGCTGCTCAGACGTTTTGGTAAGTATATAAATCTTGAGACTGCAGCTAGGTTTAATGAGAACGAACCAGAAAAACGTCGTCAACGAGATTATGTGACCTGGGATGAGTACATTAACGGTGGATACTATTATAATAACAATAATAATGAACCGGAGTGGTATAAATCAAAGAAGGGTGCAATAGAATTAATGAAAGGTACATCTTTCTCTGGCGTAGAGCGAACTGCGTATGGTGTTTTGACAGAGGGAATTAGGGTGGGGTCGGAACGTGTAGGCTCGGATGGTAGGCCGGAATTGGATTTCAATAGGTTTGTAAAAAACGAACAAAGTATTTGGGAGTCGATAATGCCAAACGTAATAGGCGATCAATTTTCTTACCTGAGTGGTAGCGAGCAAATAGTTGCTTTCGCTAAAACATTGACTGGTATTGATCTAAAGACACATAAGTTTAATTGGAAAGGTATATTTGGTGAGGAGGCTGCAAGAAATCTGACGCTTGAACAAAAGAAGGAATATATTAGTGTATTGCATAACAGGGTAAAAAGTTTTTTGAGTGGTCAAGTGCCGATTCAAATCGCCAAAACCAAAAGCGATTCATTGGAGGCCATCAGAGCTCAGTATGCTTTGTTGTCGTACGTGCAAGATGAAAATGGTGATATCAATACTGAACGTTTGGAAGAGTTGGAGAATAATTCATTTGGCGATGGGGCTCTAGGTGATTATAAGGATTTTGAAAAACAACAGTTGGAGAGTATTAAAAAAATGTTTGTTGGTTCGTTTAAAGAAGAAGCTCTTAAGGGTTTTGTAAAGATGTACAAGAAGGGTTATCAAGGTGAAGCAAAAGATGGCTTGGTTCAGTTACTTGATCCAGATGGCTTATACGATAAATATTTTCCAAAAGAAGAGAACGGTAGCGGAAAAAAGCATAAACGAAGAGAAGTAGTTTATGAAGAAGATGAAGACGAAGATGGTGGTATGCCGGTTGAGTCTGGCGATGAAGATTTCACTGGTTTTAGAGATAATTCTGATTGGATTAGGGCTGAATCGGAAATAGAAAAAACTTTATTAAATAATTATAATGGTGAGAATTCTGGAGATTGTAAAGGTTTTTGGAATGATGTTAAAAAAATCCTTAATGATAATATACCTGGAATCGATAAGAATACGTTTGATGAATTTGAAAAACACTATCTGAATAATAACACTAATGCTTCGGGCTTATACGAGGATTTAAAACGTTACCTCTTTAGAGATTAAACGTTTGATTGATTTAGCAATTTTGTCATGGGCGGCGATTTGCAGTTTAACGCTGATGTTTATTTGAAGATATGATATAATGGTACCATGGCGCAGTATAAGGTGCCTCAGGATGTTGAGGCGGATGACAAGTTAATCGGGCCGTTTAGTTTTCGGCAGTTTGTATATCTTTTGATTGCTGGTGGACTAGTTGCGCTGGCGGTGGGATTATTTCGGATTTTTCCATTGCTTGCGATTATTCCGTTATTGCCGACATTGTTGTTCCTAGCTTTAGCGTTGCCGATCAAAAAAGACCAGCCGATGGAAACTTATCTTGCGGCGATTGTTTCGTATTATGTGAAGCCAAGAACGAGATTGTGGGTGCCTGGGCAAAAAGAGTCTACGATTATGATTACTGCTCCCAAGATAGTTGAAGATAATCGCGTGAGAGATATATCAAGTGAGGAGGCAACGCATCGTCTGTCGTTTTTGGCTGATATAGTAGATAGTCAAGGATACGCGATTCGAGGAACTGGGGAGGGTCCGATTAAGGATGATTTAATTGCTGAGGCGAATGCAACTGTGGATATGTTTGAAACAAATCATTTTGATAATCTAGAAGATACAATCGTGAGAGACGAAATGGCAAGGCATGACGAAGTAATAAAAGAAATGCGAGAGGCGATTAAAGCAAATGAAGACATTACGAGGGCGAATACTCGCATAACAAAAGAGAATGACAGCATTTTACTAAAAGGCCAGAATACGAAAAGCGAGTTTTCGTTTGGTAGTACTGAGCCAGATTTTAACTCGAGAGCAGTAGTGCAACCCAATTCGCCGGTAGTGACTCATGTGATGGAAAAATCTAATACAGTAAGGCGACGTGTGGATAATGGTGGACTAGAAAATAATCCAAAACCTAGTATAATAGAATTAGCAAATAATACTGAGTATTCTGTAGCAACGATAGCGAAGGAAGCTAAACGAATTAATAATAGAAAGGATGAAGGCGAAGTTTTTATATCGCTGCACTAATATATGGACGAACAACAATATCAAAACATGCAAAATTCTGGACAAATGATGAATAATCAAGGCTATAATATGCAGTCTGGTGGTCCACAGGTAATTATGCCTGGTCAGAATGCGTCTCAAGCCGGAGCAATGCAGAATGTTAATATGTCTGGCATGCAAGGGGCGACTATGGTTAATAATCAGCAAAATTCAAATGCAACAGCCCTAGGCTCGGCAGCGATAGCGGCAAACCAAATGAACCCAATCTCGCCGAATAGAGATGTGCCAGCATCGACGCAGTCTACGCTACTAATATCTGAGCTGCGTGATAATGTGGTGATTATGAAAGATGGGTCATTTCGTGCGGTGGTAGCTTGCAAGTCGATTAATTTTGATTTGATGTCGGACGTAGAACGTGAGGGCGTGGAGTACTCCTACCAAAACTTTTTGAATTCATTGCGTTTTAATGTGCAAATATTAGTAAGGTCACAAAAAGTTGATATCGGGCCATATATTGAGAAATTAGTTGAAATTAGGCGCAATAATGATAACATGCTACTTAGCGTGTTGATGGACGATTATATTAATTTCATTGATATCTTGTCGCAGGAGGCGAATATTATGGATAAATCATTCTTCATAGTGATACCATATTATACTTCGGCTGATGCAGAGAAGGTATTGATGCAGACGAAGAATTTCTTTAAATCATTTTCAAGAACGAAGACGCCTGAGGTGACGCGAATTGATCGAGCGACGTATGATAAGGCCTTGTCTGAGCTATCGAATAGAGTGGAAACCGTAATGTCTGGTTTATTTCAGATTGGTATTCATTCGGTGAGATTGAATACGAAGGAATTGGCGCAGTTGTACTATAATTTCAATAATCCAGACACAGCGGTGAGGGAGCCACTGGTGGATTTCTCAAAAATGGCAACACTTTATGTAGGGAAGGGAGAATGATGGCTAAAAAGAAGAAGTTAACTCCAGCCGAAATTGCAGCACAAAATGAAGCAATGGAGGCGGCTGAGATTCAGCAAGCATTTGAACAAGGTACGACAACATTAAGGGATTTGATTTCGCCTTCGGCGATTGAGATTCATTCGGATTATTTCAGACTAGGAACGAAGTATGGGCGCACTATTTATATATATGGTTATCCGAGAAATCTATATACTGGTTGGATTTCACCAATTATTAATATTGATGAGGTGATTGACGTATCGATGTATATATACCCAGTAGAAACTGCAGTGGTAATGAAAAATCTGAGGACGAAGGTGACACAACTTGAAGCGTCAATGAACATTAATGCGGAAAAAGGTAAGGTGAGAGATCCAGAACTCGAAAGTGCAATTAGCGATGCGGAAGAATTGCGCGATCAGCTTCAGGTGGGGGCAGAAAGGTTTTTCCGATTTGGGTTATATGTGACGATTTGGGCAGATTCACTAGACGAGATGAAATTTGTGCAACAGAAGATTGAGACGATTTTTGGGCAGCAAATGATTTTCTCTAAGGTGGCCTCTTCGCAACAAGAGCAAGGTATGAATTCGACGATGCCACAATGTATGGATCAGCTGCAGATTCGTCGCAATATGAATACCGGTGCGATTTCGACCTCTTTCCCATTTACTTCTGCTGATCTTACTCAGGATAAAGGTATATTGTACGGTGTTAACATGCATAATAATGGATTGGTGATATTTGATAGGTTTAGCCTTGAGAATGCAAATATGGTGGTATTTGCGAAGTCTGGTGCAGGTAAATCGTTTACAGTGAAATTGGAGGCCTTGCGTTCGATGATGGTGGGGGCGGAGATTTTGATTATTGATCCTGAAAATGAATATCAGAAGCTGTGTGATGCGGTGGGTGGATCGTATGTAAGATTGTCGCTAAACTCGGATGTGAGGATTAATCCTTTTGATTTGCCAAAAGTGGTAGATGCAGAGGATTCTAATGATGCTTTAAGAGCGAATCTAGTGACTTTGCACGGACTGTTTAGACTGATGCTAGGTGGCAATCAGGTAACGAGTTCTGGGCAGATGATACCTGCTTTGACGGCAAATGAAGAAGCAGACCTAGATCAGGCTTTAATTGATACTTATGCAAGAGCAGGAATTACTTCGGATCCTCTAACTCACCAGTCGACGCCGCCGACGATTGCGAATTTGTATGATACGCTGCTACATATGGGCGGCTCTGGGCCAAATCTTGCACAAAGATTACGTAAATATACGACGGGGACTTTTGCGGGAATTTTCTCGCAGCAGTCAAATATCGATATTAATAACCAGATGGTAGTGTTTAATATTCGTGATCTTGAAGATGAGTTGCGTCCGGTGGCAATGTATATAGTATTGTCGCATATTTGGAATATTGTAAGGGCAGAACAAAAGAAGCGTCTACTGATCGTAGATGAGGCGTGGCAGTTGATGCAACACGAAGATTCGGCGAATTTCTTATTCTCGCTTGCGAAGAGAGCACGTAAATATTACTTAGGGCTTACGACAATTACGCAGGACGTGGAAGATTTTATGGGGACGAGAATGGGGCGAGCGATTGTGGCGAACTCATCGATGCAACTATTGCTGAAACAATCGGCATCGGCGGTGGATGTACTGTCGGATGTGTTTAAGTTGACCGAAGAAGAGAAGCGACGTCTATCCAATTTCCCAGTGGGGCAGGGGTTGTTCTTTGCGGGGCAGAATCACGTACACATTCAGATTATTGCGTCAGAGACGGAAGAAAGTTTGATTACGACTAACCCGGGACAGAAGAAATAATAGGTAGCTCTATAATCTTTGCATGTGGTTTTGATTTTGTACCGAATTGTTATATAATATATAGATATGGAAAAGATACGGAATTTTTGTATTATCGCGCATATTGACCATGGGAAGTCAACAATTGCAGATAGGATGATGGAGCTTACGGGGACGGTGGAGAAGCGCGAGATGAAGGAACAGCTACTAGATTCGATGGAGCTAGAGCGCGAGAAGGGGATTACGATTAAGTTAACTCCGGTAACAATGTCTTGGAAGGGGTATATCTTGAATTTGATTGATACGCCGGGACATGTGGATTTTTCGTACGAAGTATCACGATCTTTGGCTGCGGTGGAAACAGCTGTCTTGGTAGTGGATGCGACCCAGGGGATACAGGCGCAAACTCTGGCGAACGTGTATCTGGCTTTAGAACAAGACCTTGCAATTATTCCGGTAATTAATAAGGTCGATTTGCCGGCGGCGGATGTGGAGAAAGTGGCGGCACAGATTATTAATTTGTTAGGGTGTGGTCGTAACGAAATCATTGAAGCTTCGGGAAAGACGGGATTTGGAGTAGATAAGATACTGGATGCAGTGGTAGAGCGTGGACCAAAGCCGAGAACGGTGTAATTTTTTATAAAAACCATAAAAACTATGTTATTATAGTTATATAAGAAAGGTCTATACATGAAATCACTATATAGTAAAACACTACTAAGTTTACCAATTATAACTATATTAATGACGGCTACGATTCTAGCATCTACTTATGTCTCAGCTGATGACAATTCTACTGTAGATCAAATTAACATTACTGTCCCAGAATCCTGTACTATGTCCGGTACTGGTATGGATAGTCATAATACTAATATTAATAATGGTACCTATACACCAGACATTGGTACTACTACTATGCATGTATTCTGTAATGATAATGAAGGATTTGCTATATATGCAGCAGGATATACAGGAGATGAAATAGGTGGAGAGAATAGTAATAAACTAGTAGGAACAAATGCTAGTGGAAATAGTACTATAGAATCAGGCCTAGCTACAACAACTGGTAATCCAGACGTATCTAACTGGGCTATGAAACTCACTATGACTCAGGACAGTGGAGATACTTCAACTGATAATGCTTTCACGATTGATTCTGCTCCAAATGTAGATCTTCCAAGTCAAGCAGAATCAGGTGCAACTCAGGCTCCTTTCTCAGCTTACCATGTAGTACCAAACGAATACGTTAAAGTAGCTCATAAGAACTCAGTCACTGATATGACTAATACTACTGGTGGAGTTAAGCTTACCACTACTTATGCCGCCTATATCAGTAAAACTCAACCAGCTGATACTTATAGTGGGCAGGTTATTTATACTCTGGTTCATCCAAGCAATCATGAGGCACCTATTGCTAATCCTGCTGTGCTAGATACCGGAAAAGTAGTTAACTCCAAATTGAAATCTCTTGCCGCTACGGTTGTAAATGGTGAAGAAACCACTATAACTCCAGAATTTTATCCGGGTGGTGAATATGATTGGGGTTACGGATATGATGGATATATTAAATCTATTAATGTTCATTTAAAAACCCCTGCCCCTGCAGATTTTAATCCCTCCGAAATGAACACTATCTCGTCTATAGCATCTAAGAAACCGATTTATATCGTCTTTGATAATACTAACGATGCCGGTATTATGCATTTCTATACAGAAGGAGAAAAAATCTTCCTACCCTCTGATTCATCCTTTATGTTTTATCTCTTAGCAAATTTTTCTGAGATTTCTGGTATCAACGATTGGGATACTTCCAATGCGACAGATATGAGTAGCATGTTCGATGGTGCCGGCCACTCCGCCACCAACTTTACTTTGGACCTCTCTTCTTGGAATACTTCTAACGTGACAAACATGAGCAGCATGTTCGAATCTGCCGGCCGCTCTGCCACCACCTGGTCTATTGGCGACCTCTCTTCCTGGAATACTTCTAACGTAACAAACATGAACAACATGTTCTCTAACGCCGGCAACTCCGCCACCACCTTTACTTTGGGCCTCTCTTCCTGGAATACTTCTAACGTAACAAACATGAACAACATGTTCTCTAACGCCGGCCACTCCGCCACCAACTTTACTTTGGACCTCTCTTCCTGGAATACTTCCAACGTGACAACTATGAGCAACATGTTCTATTATGCCGGCGACTCCGCCACCACCTGGTCTATTGGCGACCTCTCTTCCTGGGATACTTCTAACGTAACAAACATGAACGGCATGTTCTCTAGCGCCGGCAACTCCGCCACCACCTTTACTTTGGATCTCTCTTCTTGGAATACTTCTAACGTGACAAACATGAGCAGCATGTTCGAATCTGCCGGCCGCTCTGCCACCACCTGGTCTATTGGCGATCTCTCTTCCTGGAATACTTCTAACGTAACAAACATGAGCCACGTGTTCTCTAGTGCCGGCTACTCCGCCACCACCTGGTTTATTGGCGACCTCTCTTCCTGGAATACTTCCAACGTGACAAATATGAACGGCATGTTCTCTAGTGCCGGCTACTCCGCCACCACCTGGTCTATTGGCGACCTCTCTTCCTGGAATACTTCCAAAGTGACAAACATGAACAGAATGTTTTATTATACCGGCCACTCCGCCACCAACTTTACTTTGGACCTCTCTTCCTGGAATACTTCCAACGTGACAAATATGAACGGCATGTTCTCTAGTGCCGGCTACTCCGCCACCAACTTTACTTTGGACCTCTCTTCCTGGAATACTTCCAAAGTGACAACTATGAGCCAAATGTTCACCAACGCTGGCATCTCCGCCACCACTTGGTCTGTAACCATCCCTCAAACAAACGGGAATAGTATTAACAATACTACTAGCCGTATTTATGGACAAACTACATCTAAATACGCAGCTCCCCCATCCGGCAAATCCTTCACTATCGCCCAGCCATAAAGCCTTGTTAATGACATAGCCGAGTATTGTTAATAATTCGTAATACTAATAATAACTACGTTTCCTTTTGGTACGATTTTAGCTTCTACTTTAGACCATAGAATAGCGAAGAATCATGCTAAACTAGAATTAGCTACTTTGCAAGCGAAACGATATGGGAAAAGAAAAAATCTCATTTGCGACTAGACTTTACACATTTTGTCTATTTAACCAAATAACTATAATAGGATGCATTATTTGAGCTGGCACTCTTGCATTATGAGTGCTAGTGATATATAATTGTACTGTTATGACGAAACGTGATTATTATGAAGTGTTGGGTGTGCCTAAAAACGCGTCTGACGATGAAATTAAGAAAGCTTATCGTAAGCTAGCGATTAAGTATCATCCGGATAAAAATCCTGGCAATAAAGAGGCGGAAGAAAAATTCAAAGAGATTAATGAGGCTCACGATGTATTATCGGACAAGCAGAAACGAGCACGATACGACCAGTTTGGTCATGCTGGCGTAGGTGGAGCTTCTGGAGATCCTTTTGCTGGTGGAAATCCGTTTGGGAGTGGGGGTAGCTTTAATTTTAATGGGCAATCATTTAATTTCGATTTTGGTGGTGGGGGATTTGATGACATTTTGGGAAGCCTATTCGGATTTGGCAATGGTGCAAGGAGGGCAAGAAGGGGTGCAGATTATCAAACCTCGGTGACTCTGACTTTCGAAGAGGCGATTTTTGGTACTGAGAAATCGGTATCGATGAATGATGGAAAGCAAATTAAGGTGAAAATACCGGCAGGGATTGACGATGGAATGTCGATTAGACTGCGTGGTAAGGGCGGTCCGGCGCCAGAAGGCGGTTCGGAGGCAGGGGATTTGTATGTAAGAATTAGAGTTAAGCCGCACAAGCATTTGACAAGAGAGGGAGCGATTATTCTTTCAGAAGAGCATGTAGATATGGTAGATGCGGCACTAGGATGTGAGATAGAAGTCGAGACCGTAGATGGAACTGTAACAATGAAAGTACCAGCCGGGACGCAATCCGGCACGCCGTTTAAGCTATCTGGGCATGGGGTGCCATTCCGTGCGGATGGGGATAGGGGACCGCATATTGTAACTGTGATTGTGGAGACGCCAAGGAATTTGTCACGTAAGCAAAAAGAGTTACTGGAAGAATTTAAGAATAATAAGAAACGTGGATTCTGGTCCTAGGCGAGTTAGACGCGTACGGTAGTTTCTACAAGACCTGTGGAAGTATTGCGAACGAGAAGATCGACACCGTTCGATGCACGTTCGATACGGTGTGTGACCCAGCCAGACGAGTTTCTCACGACGAGTGAATTTGATAATAGGCTCCCTTCAATGTATGAGCTGGAGCCATCGGGTGCACGGTAAATGACACCATTTTTTACAAGCATTTCTTCTAAATATCCCACTTTTTACCTCCTTAGTTTTAATAAAGTGTACTCTTCTATTTGAAAAATGCAAGCATGAAAGGTTTTGGTATGAAATGTTTGAGAGTGCGCGGTTATAAAACTGGAGTGGAGTTAGGAGTCTGTAAAAATAAGGTGGATGTGTAATTTCATGGTATAATAGGAGTGGAATATTATAATTTGATGTTATTTGTTAACCCGTTGATATAGAGAAAAATATCGACAAAAACAATTAGAAAGGGAATATGGAAATAATAATTCCAATAATTGCTGCCGTGGTAGGGTTGGCTGCCGGAGCGGGCGGGATTTTTGTTTATAATAAACATAATGAAAATGGGGGTAGAGATAAGGCAGAGGACTTGGTGCAAAAAGCGAAGCGTGAGGCAAGCGAGATAGTGCTAAATGCCAGGAGGGAAGCAACGAAGATTACTGAAAAGAATCAAGCGGAAGAAAACGAAAGACGTAAAGAATGGAAACGGACTGATAATCGTTTGGCGGAGAGAGAAAGTGCTCTTGATGCAAAATTGGATCAGCTAGAAAGGAAAACTGAGAAGCTAAATAAGGAAGAGAAAGAATTAGAAGATCTAAAAAACGAAGTAAGAGAGATACGGACAAAGCAACACGAAAAGCTTGAAAAAATTGCGGGATTATCGAAAGCGGACGCCAGAGATAAACTGATGAAGATGACAGAGAACGATATCAAACAAGATTTGGCTGGCTTGATTGTGAAAGAGCAGAAAGAGTTTAAGCACGATATTGATGAGACAGCGCAGGCAATGTTGCTCACCGCGATGGAGAGAATGTCATCGGAAGTGACGGCTGATCGGACGGTGACGGCTTTGAAATTGCCGGATGACGACATGAAGGGTCGGATTATTGGTAAGGAAGGTCGTAACATTCAAGCTTTGCAAAGGGCCACTGGTGTTGATGTATTGGTAGATGATACTCCTGGGATGATTGTGCTATCATCATTTGATCCAATTAGGCGGCAAGTGGCAAGGTATGCTTTGGAGCGCTTGATGAAAGATGGAAGAATCAACCCGGCTTCGATCGAGGAATCGGTGGCGAAGGCAGAAAAAGAGATTGAAAAAGAGGTGGTGCGTGCAGGTGAGGATGCGGCAAGAGAGGTTGGTGTAGTAGGGATCCCACGTGAGATTTTGCATCTTCTTGGTGAATTGAAATTTAGAACATCATATGGTCAGAACGTGTTGTTGCATTCAATAGAAATGGCACATATGGCTGGTATGATTGCGGAGGAAATCGGTGCTGATAAGAGAACCGCAAAGACTGCAACGCTTCTACACGATATTGGCAAGGCTGTCACGCATAAGATTGAAGGTAAACATGCAGAGATCGGTGCGGAATTAGCAAAAAAATATGGTATGCCAGATGCAGTAGTGCATGCAATGGCGGCACATCATGATGATATTGAGCCAACCACTCCGGAAGCAGTAATTGTGAAGATTGTTGATGCCTTGTCAGCGGCGCGACCAGGTGCAAGAAATATTTCGGCAGAGAATTTTGCAGAGAGAATGCGTGACCTTGAAAATATAGCGACATCATTTCCTGGGATTGATAAGGCATACGCAATTTCGGCTGGCCGTGAGATACGAGTGATTGTGGAGCCGAAATCGATCGATGATCTATCGGCACTAAAATTGGCGCGTGACATTGCAAATAAGATTGAAGCAACGATGAGTTATCCTGGAGTTATCAAGGTGAATGTAATTCGTGAAACCAGGGCAGTTGAATACGCGAAATAGAGTTTGATAGCGATGAAGTTATTAATGCATACTTGTTGTGCGCCATGTTCGGTGTATTGTATCGATGCTTTACGGGCAGAGGGGATTGAGCCAACTGTTTTTTGGTACAACCCGAATATTCATCCATATATGGAGTATAAAGCTCGGCGAGATTGTTTAAAAGAGTATTGTAAGTCTGTAGGGGTGGAATCGGTGTTTATAGAGGATTATGGGCTAGATGAGTTTTGTAAGAATGTAGTTTCGGATATACCGGGACGATGCGTGAATTATTGTTATAAAAAACGATTAGGTGAGACAGCAAGATATGCAGCAAAGCATGGGTATGATGCTTTTACGACAACGCTTTTAGTATCGCCATATCAAAAACACGAAGAAATTGTGGAAGTGTGCCGAGAGTTTGCTGGAATGGCTGGGATAGAATTTGTGTATCGGGATTTTAGAGTGGGGTTTAGGGAGGGGCAGAAAAAAGCGAGGGAGCTTGGACTATATATGCAAAAGTATTGTGGATGCGTGTTTTCGGAAGAAGATAGATACCGGAAGCAGATTGAGAGGGATTTGGCGAGCGAGGGTGTAACTGGCAAGTATGACGAGGCGGTGGTGTAGTTGCCAGATTTGGCGGGGCGATGGTATAGAAAAGCGAAAAAGTTTATGATAATGCGTACAGGAGATTGACATTTGATGGGATAGGCGATATGATATTGACCAATAGGGTTTAATACCTATCGTAGTTTTAAATGTGTAGGGTTGATGCTTTTGTGACTCGTTCTGGTTGTTATTCTAGTTACTAGAACGAGTTACAAAAGATATGTACAGGAGACGAATAAAGGGGGTGACGGAATGAGCAAAAAGGCTAAAGACATGCCGTTTTATGTTCAGCATGGATTTTGCCCGGATGAGAAGATTGTAATGCGAGCACAACTAGTGAGCGATGATTATCCCGAGTTTATTAATGGCGCCGATATTTGGCGTAATGATGACGGCAGTTGGTCGATTGAGACTGATTGGGGAACGAGCACTGGTTTTCCGGGGAGGGCGTATTGGTTACAATATGGCACTAAGCCGGATGGTAACGCAGATGCTGATATTATCTCTAAGGGGCAGAAATCCTATCGTGACTTTGTGGTTTGTGACGAAAATGGGCGCGCATTAGGTTGGCTTTATGAGTTTGATCCGGATTAATTCTAGCGATCGTATTGGTGGAGAATTATCCGGTGTGCTTTGTTAAGGTAGCTCAGCTGGTATTGCTAAAACGTCTCTTGTACTACACATGTTAGGAGCTAAGCACCTCCAAAACTGCTTGAGAGGCCTGATACTTTGGCCTCTTTTTCTTTAGGTTGTGCATTGGACTTTGTGATGGGTTATACTTGGGGTGTTGGGCCTTGTGATGGATTATGTTTGGAGTGTTTGGTCTTGTGATGGGTTATACTTGGGGTGCTGGGTCTTGTGATGGATTATGCTTGGAGTGCTGGGCCTTGTGATGGGTTATGCTTGGAGTGTTTGGTCTTGTGATGGGTTATGTTTGGAGTGCTGGGCCTTATAATGGATTATATTTGAATTTAATTAAAATGTGTCAACGATGATTAATAGTAAATGGGATGAGGATGAAAATTTGGCTGAAAACCATCTCATTTTCAGCCAGATTTTGAGATGGCGATCTTGTTCATCTAAAATCTGGCCAAATTGCGAGAGATGTGTTATAATAAGGAGGTCCGCAATTGGGCCGGTAGCTCAGCTGGTTAGAGCACGAGCCTCTTAAGCTTGGTGTCGTGGGTTCGAGTCCCACCCGGCTCACCAATTCCTGACGGAAATGCACAAAAAGCGGAACTCGGTCATAAATGAGCGAGTCCCACCCGGCTCACCAACAGGGGAACCTGTGGAAAACTCGGGTTCTAGACGCAAATTAAATGGTGATTTAATCTAAAAAATCACCCTTTTTTGTGCATCAATTTCGAGGTTCGAAACCATATTTCTGACCAAAATGTCCTTTTCGACGAGATCTCCTTTTTCTAACCTTAATTCACGAATTTAGCGAGTTCGAAAACTTTTCGATGGTCATGCGCAATTTTTCAGGATTCTTAATTTTGGCTTCAATTTGCTTGATTCTTTCGTCGATATTTGCAACATCATTTTGCAAATCCGCCATGTCACTCATAGCTTGTCTTTGACGGCTTTTGGCGACTCTTTGTCCAGCTCGGCGTACTTTTCGGCAAGGTCGTCGATCTTCCTTTGTTTCTGTGTTTTCTGGCCAAGTAGCTCGTGTTTCTCGACAGTGAACTCCTGCATCTTTCTATTCGCGTATTCGCTCATATCGTCGACAAAGCTTGTAAAGTCATATTTCTGGCTGATACGGCCAAACTCTTCGTAGAGTTGGTCCATGATGACATGCATGCGCACGTTGTTATTTGGACGCGTACAGGCTTTGTTATGGCAACGATAGTTGAGATAATACGTGCCGGAATGTCCGCGGTTCCTGGCCGGAATCATATAGTGGCCACATACTGAGCATTTGATTAAGTGTCGGAACGGTAAGAAGTATTTGCCGTGCGTGGCTTTTTGATTCTCGTAACAGGAAGATTGGATCGAGCCACGGTCCTTTCTAAACATTTTCTGGACCTGGTCGAATTCTTCTTCGGTTACCATCGGTTTGAAGTTTGGTGTCACTACGCGTAAGTCTACATAGTTGCGGCCTTGTTCAAGAATTCCGTAGTAGAACGGATCGTGGAAGATGCGGTTCGCGGTGCTTTCGCAGACGCCGTAGCTTCTGACGTGCTTGTTTCGGCGCGATAGTTTTGTAGAGCGTTCCACGTTATTCATCTTCCAGTAGCGGTAGACTTCCATTTGTGACGCGCCATTTAGAATCATTTGCCAGCCTTTCTGGATCATCTTGAAGTTCTTGTCTGGCTTGTAATAACCGGATACGTCGTCTCTAATATAGCCCCACTTTGGCATACCGCCTGATTTGCCTTGTTCGAGGTTGGAATCGACACCGCGTTGCACGCTTTCTGACAAGTGCTCTGAGTATTGCTTTGAAAGCGCAAAGAGCATGTTTAGCGTCAGCTTGCCGCTCGAATCGTTATGAAATTCAAAGGTTGGGAAGCGCAAGTCTTTGATAACTCCGTTATCGACCATATCAACCACCATTCCGGCCTCTAAGGAATTACGTGATAAACGATCTGGGTGCCAGGCGAGAATGGCGTCGTATTTGCCTTTCTCGATATCTTTTAGCATCTGCGAGAAAAGCGGGCGGTTGCCGGACTTCTTTGCGGACTTAGATTCCTGGATCGGTTCGCCAACTAGTAGCAAACCATGATTATTCGCATATTCCTTACAATCTGCGATTTGGTCTGGTAATGATTTAGCCTAACGCTTCGGCATCTTCAGAAGATTTACGCACGTAGAGTACGTAGCGTAAAGGCTTCTGAACTATGCCGCTACTTGCATTGATTAGCGCTCTATTCATAGTTTTAGAACACGACAACTACTCCGTCGTCGCACACTCCTTTCTCATTGCCCAACTCGCGCTCTGGCGAATCGTCAGGCGACTAATGCGCAAAGTAATTGCACTAGGTTTTTGACGGCTTCTTTTCGGTCTTCTACGACCGGCTGTTCCTTTTGCATTTAAGGTACATACTTTTCTTTCTCCACCCGAAGTGTTGCCGATTTTATGACGGCAAGTATTACTTGTAGTGCAGAATCTGCGCATAAAATATGAGGGGCTACCCCCTCTCGTCTTTCGAAAGGCGCAGAACTCTGCACCGCAATTAACATAAGTATATTACATAAGTTCGAAAACACCAAGCATAAGCGTTTTGGAAGTGTGGGGAGATATGTATTTGGTGTTTCGCGTATCTGTTATTTGACGAGTTCGAACTTGCAATTGTCATGAAAATAAGCTCAAGTATTGATTTGGCGTTTTTTTGATTAACTCAAAATAGATTAAGCTTTTGATGCGTATTGAAGTAATGAATTATAAATCTTTGACAGTCTATTGAGTCGATAATCATTTGGGGAGTTTGTTAATTGTTTCTTGATTTCTTTTTGCATTTCCTTGATATGGGTTTTATCAGTTATAATTTTTGGGAATATATTGATAAGGATTTTTATCGCGTTTGTTTCTTGTATCTTCTCTGATTGTTTTGTGCTTAGCTTTCCATCTGGGTCAAGAATTACAGTATACATATTTGAATTAGCGAAATAACGAGTCTCAATCTTTAAGTAATCTTCAATAAGTTTTTGTTCTAGTGTTTGGCCATCTTTTAGGGGAATTATTCTATATGAGCTACCATATATTTCACAAATATCTGCCAAGAGCCGCTCGTCGATATCAGCATTTCCTAATCCACCTATTAACGCAATATTGATATGTTCCAAAAGACCTATATTTTTTTCATTTTGCTTATCCAGTAGGTATTGCATTATTTCTGGGTAATAAACTGCCATTGCTTTAGACATGATTTGTGGTGCTGATTGCAAGAGTGAGTTCAATTTCCAGGAAGGCGGAATGGCGTTGACAAACTCCCTTTCTTTTTTCTCGTCTTTAAAAAAATATCTTATCCCATCAAAGAGAAAATCTTTAACGATCAAGCTCCCACTTTCGTTGTTTTGGCTGTCTTGTACCTTTTTATCGATGTAGTCCATAAGTAGATTATAATCACCAGCCAACCCACAATTATCACGAATCATATTTAATAATGTAATACCGGAATAATCTAAATCTACACCGTTTACCAATATCTCCAAAACGCCTGGGTTATGAATCTTAATATTTTTCAGATTCTCACATAGAATTCTATACTTTATGAACTTTTCTGATGATTTTTTAGCTTCAATTTTATCAAAAAAGATTGATAAATAGGCTGGTTGAAGAACTGCTGACAGTTTTTTGTTCCCAAAAATACTACTCCATGTTTCATAAAAATCTTTGTCATCTATTTTTTCTAAATATTCTTTCCATTTTTTAAAACAGAAGCTGTCAATTGTGTCTGGTTTTGCGGAAGATTTTATCCATAAAATAGTATCTTTTATTATCCACATTATCGTTACTGTAGCGGCTATTATAATTACACACATAACAAGACTATGAATAATTTCCATCGTATTGCAGTGTACATTATCTATAAATAAGAGGCTCGCAAGGCCACCGAAGAAAGTTGCTACTACTAAAAACGGAACGTGCATTACTTTGTTTAATATCACTGCGCGCTCGACTCTCGCAAAATCCTTTTCTTCGTCTGTTCGATTGTTATTGTTTATGATAAAAATTGCAAATGGAATAAGTAACGCAATTACTAATCCAAAAAAACTGAGTAGGCCACCTGAGGTAACCGATCTATAAATAGTCACAATATAATCTGGGACATATAAACAGATTTGTTCCATATCTAATATCTATTATATGTAAGGTGACTAGTATCGCAAGCATAAAAGAAATCGTTATCTGGTTTTTATATTTCTAATATGCCTTTCGCGAATTTCTTCGTTGGGCCTAGATAATGGGACTAATTTATTCATTATGGCGGTGTAGTGACGTTGCATCAAATCTGAATTTGGCATGGCGTTATAGATATCTATTAGGTGACAATTATATCCAAGGAAATAGTCATTTGGCCCAAGATTTCTAACTTTCCATTTGCCGCGCGAAATTGTCGTTACGAAAGGATATGACGGTAAATCGCCAAATTGTTCTAGATACTTTTTGAGATGTTTGACGTGATTCTTGTTCTGCAAAAATGGATTATAAAAGAAATTTTTCTGTTTGCCTAAGTATTGTATCCATTTTTTGCGCTTTATATCTCCGTAAATATTGCCGGCGTAGTTTTTGCACTCAAAAACTAAAAGTCCCTTTCTAGATACCACTAATAAGTCGATTTCTGATGTTTTTCCGTCTGCAGTTGGTATGTAAACGTTTCTTAGTATCTGTTTTTCTGGAATGTGTATTTTGTCACGTAGCGTGGTATAAATAATTCGCTCGCCAGTGCTGCCAGCATCTTTGTATTCCTCTGGATTCTTAAATCGATCTGAGTTATAAAAGCCAACAATAAATGCAATGGCAATTACTATAAAGAATACTATTGTGACTAATGGCAGTAAAAGAAATAATTCCATATTAGTTGTCGAAATAATTACTTAAATATGCACGCAGCGCTTCATCACACGCATAAATGTAGATACCTTTGACTGCGCGATTCATAAGAATTCTGTAAGTTCTCAAAACTTGCTCTAGCATGTCTACTTCACTAATTTGCTCATTATTGGTTACTTGGCGTTGACTACGCTTCATGGCGCCAGAGTCTGCACAGGCTTTACGATTGAAAACGAGTTTTCCGTCGCGATAAATCAAATCGTTTCCGATAATTATTCCTACATAATTTAAATCGTCACCTTGCACGGTATAAATGCTGCCAACTTCTTTTGGCGCGTTCTTAGAGCCAATCCAGTTGTTTTGGGTACTGTTCCAGCGAAATTTCATGCCATCGATTTCGATATCATACGCGCTTTTATTGTTTTTGGAATTCCATTTCCAAGCAAAACCGGCCACCATACGCGACAAGCCATATTCGGCTTCGCGTTTTTCCATAGCTTCTGCAAAATCTTGGATGTTATCAAAAATCTTCGCTTCGAAGTTCCCGAAAGTTTCTTTTTCTGTCGGCCTAAAACCATTGGAAAGAATATCGTGGATGTAGTCTATATACTTTTTGCCACCAAGTGAGCGCATTTGTGTCTTAAGGTAGTATCCTCGCATATTATATTCATCAGCATATTTTAGAATATCGCCTTTGTTAATGTTTGCCGGGCGGATGCGTTGTTGGTCGCTAAATACTAGGACAACGTTCTTAGATTTTGCCATGATCCAGTCTAGTTCTGAGTGGATGCCGGTATCGCCAAAGATTTTTTGATCAATCTCGTGAACTTGCTTACCTAGCGTGCCGGTAACACCTACTTTTAAAAGGTGTGCTTCGTCAACCAAAGTTATATCAAAGTCGTCGTCGCATTTGCCAAATTGGACTGGCGAGAAGATTTTGACATTTGCATCACCGAGATCGATTTTGTCGAAGATTTTACGAATGCGACCGCATAGTGATGGCTGCGGAATTACCAGGGCAATGCTTTTATTCTTGAAGTTCTGGTTAATATGTTCCAGCTCAAAGAAAATATTAAAGTTTGACTCGTCGTCAATATCATCGTTTTGGTTATCGAATGATTGTAGATCGGCTAATAGTTTTGCAAGATACATAATGACGATAGTCTTACCGGTGCCGGCATCACCATCGATAACTGAAAGGCTTTTAATATCGTGCGTAATGGCCTCGTCGATATTTTGGACAATCTCAGTCACTACGTTTAACTGCTCAAAGTTTAGGTTCTTGTATGGAGAGAACTTAAACAGTTCGGAATTATTAATTTCTGAAATAGTTTTATCGGCAATTTTTAACTCGCGGAGGCGGTTCCAAATTTCTTCAAAAGTTTCGCGATATTCTTTTTTCTTGTAATAATCGCGGTCACACATGCCGTCGTTGCGATTTAGAACCTTAAACTTTCCGTCGCCACTAAAATATTGAATGAGATAAGACTCTAAATCTAGTGCGGCGCTTTTGTTGAATGTTTCATCGAAAACTACTTTTACTGATCCATGTCTGAGGCTCGACTTCTCGACATTCGCTAGGTGCTGGTTCATGCGGTTTTTAAGATTTGTAGTTTCGCCGATGTAGATTTGCTGGTTGTTGTAAATCTGATAAACTACTGGCCAGTTTTCTTCCAAATGATCTTCTACGGCCAAGTTGCTGATTGCTTTTTGGTCGAAAGAGTAGTTTCTGATTTGGAAGGATTTTTCTGACATATTATAATTCCGTATATTTTTTGCTATTACCTTTAGATTTATCTACCGGATATTTCTTAGAATTTTCCTCTAATTTCTCCATAACAATATCTTCAAGGCTAACGCCGAGCTTGTCAGCTAGGAGAATCGCGTAATTAACTACATCGGCCAGTTCTTTGCAAACTTCCTTTTTGTCGTAGTTGTCGTTCCATTGAAAACATTCAAGAAGTTCACCTGACTCAATTGCAATTGATTTTGCCAAGTTAGCAGGGGAATGAAACTGATCCCAGTCTCTGTCTTTTGTGAATTTTACCACCGCCGCCTTGACTTCTTCCATACCAATATTATACCATGAAATGCCGTATTTTCACTGACGGCTAGAACTCTCTCCACTCTGTAGCTTCATCGCTTGGCGCCGTAATGGCTATCTGTCTGAATTGGCATTCTCCTGGATCTAGGACGAATTCGCCTGACTTGTATTTCTGTTCGGCCGTTTCATAGGCTTCTTCGGCGCCGTCGGCTTCGACTTCGAAATCCTTAGCGACAGTTTCCTCTATCGTGATTGTATATTTCATGATCGAATCTTATGATCATTTTGGCTAAAAGTCCACAATATTTTACCACTTTGTGTCAAGAAAAAATCCCACCCCTATTTTCTGCATAATAACTTTCAAAACCCGATTGTGTCCAAGTGGGTGCTACCTATTGACTAAATGATAGAATGTTTTGTTAGAATCGTTGCCGTAATGGTTAATATCTTCCGGTTCAGCCCAAAGCGAAAGCTTGTGGACGCGCCACTTACCTATGAAAAACATCTGAACTATCGCGTTATTCACGTCGCGGTTATTTAGCGCGCGTGGAATGTATGCGAGGGAAAAGTAGTACCATTTGTCGTCTTCGGCGTCTAACCGGGCAAAAACGCGCTTACCGCGCCCCAAAAGGCGTACATCGAAGCGCTGTGCTAGTGTTTCTAGGGAATAGGTCTTTAATTCATGAATCGCATCACGAACAGGCGATTCCATTAATTCCATGCGCTCAAACTTGTCATAATCGCGCGAATTGAACCTGCCGTTATGTTCAAGCATAAAGCTTTCAAGTTGCCGGGCGGTAACCGGTATTGGCTCGCCGGGTTTAACTTTCTTGAATGGGTGGTGTTTTGCCATAGTTTTACCTCTTTTCTTTGAGGTTGCGCTTAAGTAAGCGGTATTATTGACACACTACTAATCTTTCCAAATAATCTTATTAAGATTGTCGAAATAATTATTTGGTATTGTATGTGTCCCCATGATCTTCCATTGCTGTTTGCTTCCGTCTCTTTCAAAGAATATGGCTTCAGAATGGTTGCCAAAAGGTAGACTTCTATCTCCTAGTCTGAAAGAATAAATTGCATTAATGTCATCTTTATATTTCGGTATATTAGTCAGGATATTTTTCTTTTCTTTAGTAGCGTTTTTAATAAATAAGTTTAACATGCGGCAGTACTTAAAAAACGTATCTTGTGGTGTGTGATCTTTAGAAAGGTAATCTTGATACATTTCACACAATCGTGTTCTTGCATATTTTGAGAAATCAACATCTGTATTATCATCGGTTAGTCCTATAGTCATGAGAGAAAAGATTATGTCTAGGGTGCGGTCATTGTCGTATTTTTTACGCTCATGACTATTGAAATAGGTCCATAGAATGCTAAGCCCAATATCAAAGACTTCTATAGCTTTCTTCTTGTTTATTTTCGGGTTATTATTAGTTTCTCTTCCAATTAACGCAAAGTGAAGTTTTTTATTGAAAATCGACAATAAAACTAGTTGACTTACATATAAGGTGTCTAGGAATTTTGTAGATCTAATATTGGTTGAATCGCCAATTTCGGCAATCATTGGTCTATAAATGCGTGAATACATGTCAATTCCAATATACTCAAGTCCCTCGTTTGCTAAACGCGATTGTTTTGTGGAGAATAGCAGACTACTTGCAAGATTAGCTAAATTATATTTGTAATCATCTGACCTCATTCTGTATAGTTCGCACATATAGGGATCTAAAGGATCAATGAAACTAAATTCGATATCTTTCTTTCGAATCAATTTGGAAATGGTATTATTAATCGCGAAATCAATTGTACTTTTTATAGCATAATCTGGATTATGATTCTTATAAAGCGAGTCATCTCTATTTTGCGCTAACGCGATCGCTATCTTCATTATCGATATATTCGATTGCTGACTTAAGAAGTATAAATCTGGAGAGCTAACTACTAATGCAATATTGGATATCTGTGATAAATCTTTAGCAATTGATGCTGATTCGTCTATGTATCCCTCTTTAAGCGCAATAATTCCAATTCTTTCTAGCATTCTGCATGCTATCGATGGTGCGGACGAATTTTGATATTTAAGGTTTTGTATGCATAGATCTCGTATTTCTTTTACGGGAAAAGCGATGAGGCGGTTCGTATTTATGAATTCGCTTTGCGTTACTTTTATCTTTAGCGCTTCTTCCGATATAAGTCCGAGTGAGTTAATTAAAATTGGGTGTATACGTAAATGAAGATAACCGGTTTTTAATGCATTGGAAGCTATGTTTTGGTATTCTGAATATACGAAAAACATAAACTTGTCGTTATCCGTGAGGAAGTTTTTCCTGCAATGCAAATATGCCAAAATAACTTTTGAAAAGGCGTTAATTCCGTCTGTTGCCTCTTGTATATTATTGTCGGAAATTGACCTTACGATTATATCTCTAATTGGTAACATTTTTTCTTCAAGTTCAGCTTCAAATGAGTCTGGGATAAGGTAGGCTTTACCATTGGGGACGATATTCGCCTGCATTGTTTCTATTTTGTGTAGCTCTTTTTTGACCCATCTTTTTATGCTTTTTACTTCTGGATCTAGAATACTTTCTTTGAGATTCATCAAACGAATAGTTTCTATTAATGATGTAGCAAACAACATCAGGGATACCGAGAAAGCAGATAGTGCAATTTGAGGTTTACTGATATTAGGCAATTGAAACGGCATCAAGCAAAAGAGAATAATGGCAATAGAATAAAAAACGGTGATAATAAAAATTTTGTCGTGTAGGATATAGTGCAAGAATTTCGGCGAATACTTAGAAGATATTCTCTCTACGATAAGTAGTAATAAAGAAAATTCTATTGCCATTATGGTTCCGACTGTTCCAGATATCGTGGCGAGTATACTGTCCTCGTGTATTTCTATATCTGGCCCGGTCAGCCTACCGTAAATCAAATACGTTATTGTAGGGACGAACAAATAAAGCGCAGCAACTAACAAAAACTTCGCTATTAGTTTAGGCCTAATTTTACTGAGAATTTTGCGTGCTACTGCTTTTAACTTTTTCATATCTATATTATACTAAATAATTTGACATTATCCTACAAATATGTAATAGCTTATGCTTATTTTT